>NZ_BAAAAT010000007.1:0-154660 GCF_054768135.1 Clostridium sp. CTA-5
TTAAATGCTTTTCCATGTCTTGCTTCATCTTTGCACATTTCATGTACTGTGTCATGAATTGCATCTAAGTTTAATTGTTTAGCTAATGTAGCTAAATCTTTCTTTCCTTGACATGCTCCATGTTCTGCTTCTACTCTTAATTCTAAGTTTTTCTTTGTATCTGCATTTACTACTTCTCCTAGTAATTCTGCAAATTTTGCTGCATGTTCTGCTTCTTCAAATGCTATTCTCTTATATGCTTCTGCTAYTTCTGGGAATCCTTCTCTATCTGCTTGTCTTGACATTGCTAAATACATTCCTACTTCTGTRCATTCTCCCATGAAGTTTGCTTGTAATCCTTCTATTATTCTTGGATCTACATCCTTAGCTATTCCTACTACATGTTCATCTGCAAATGCTAAGTCTCCACTTTTTTCTATAAACTTTTCTGGTCCAACTCCACATAATGGACACTTTTCCGGTGCTGCTTCTCCTTCATACACATAACCACATACTGTACATACAAATTTTTTCATAATCTTGTTCCCCCTATATTCTATTAATTAATTTTACTTATTTTTTAATTTCATTTTTATTTTCATTCTCTTTTGTTTTAATTTTATTTTGTTTCTCTTGACAGTTTTTATTATATAATAATTATTATTATTTGTAAATACTTTTTTGTAAAAAAAATTAAAACAAATGAAATTCTTATAAACTCCTATTTGTTTTAACCCTATAATACTACTATTAGAGAAATATTAATTATATGTTTCTTAATATTTCTTTAATTAAACAAAAACTTTATTGTTTAAAAAAATTACTTTCTGTATAATGAATT
Organism: Clostridium sp. CTA-5; assembly: GCF_054768135.1. Classification (NCBI taxonomy): domain Bacteria; kingdom Bacillati; phylum Bacillota; class Clostridia; order Eubacteriales; family Clostridiaceae; genus Clostridium; species Clostridium sp. CTA-5. The sequence goes on from NZ_BAAAAT010000007.1 coordinate 821, forward strand.
TATATATATTTATAAGGAGTGTTTTTTTATTGTTTGGATATGTTACTCCATTAAAAGCAGAGATGAAAGTAAAAGATTTTAATAGATTTAGAAGTTATTATTGTGGATTATGCTTTCAGATAAAAAAAGAATTTGGAAACTTTCCACGAATAATTTTAAATTATGATATGACTTTTTTAGCATTATTATTGGATGCATTAATTCCAGAAAAAATTCAAGTTAAATCATGTAGATGTATGATTCATCCAACACAGAAAAGGCCTATAATAATAAATAATAAAGCTTTGTCTTATGCAGCTTCAATGAATTTATCTCTTGTTTATTATAAACTACTTGATGATGTACAAGATGATAACAAATTTAAAAGTAAAATAGAATCAATTCTACTTTTTCCATATAAAAAAAAGTTTTCTAAACCTATAGCTTCAATTAATATTAAAATTCAAAGACATTTAGAAAAATTATCTTTATTAGAACAAAATAAAAATTTTTCTTGTTTAGATGAAATATGTGATCCTTTTAGTAAATTAGTTGGAGATATTTTAAAATATTATCCTTATCCTCTTAATGATGATAATGATAATTTAAGAAATACTTTATATTCTTTGGGATATTCTATAGGTAAATGGATTTATTTAATAGATGCCCTAGATGATTTAAAATCAGATATGGAAAAAAATAAATTTAATCCTATAAATTTTTTATATAATGAAAAAAATTTAAAATATAATGATTTTATAAGTTTAATAAAACCAAGATTAGAATTTACTATATTAAACTGTGCTTATACATGTAAAGAAAATTTATCCAACTTAAAGTTAATTCGAAATAATGATATATTATTTAATATAATAGAACTAGGTTTAATGGATAAATATTTAAACATATTAAATAAAGCTAATGAAAATAAAGGAAGTGACTTTAATGATGAATCCATATGAAGTGTTAGGTGTTAATCCTAATGCAACCCAAGATGAAATAAAAAGTGCTTATAGAAAATTATCAAAACAATATCATCCTGATCAATATACTAATAACCCTTTAAAAGATTTAGCAGAAGAAAAAATGAGAGAAATTAATGCTGCTTATGATGAATTAACAAAAAATAAAGGGACTAACAATACACAATACAATAGCAGTACTCAATACAGTAATAATAACTATAATACTTCTAATAGTGCTTATATTTATCAAGAAATAAGACAATTAATTCAATCTAGAAACTTCTCTGCTGCTGAATTAAAGTTAAATTCTATATCTAATAAAGATGCAGAATGGCATTATTTATATGGCGTTATATGTTTAAATAAAAATTGGTTTGATGCAGCTTTAGATCACATAAATACTGCTGTTAGAATGGATCCTAATAATTTTGAATATAGACAAGGTTTAAATGCATTAAAACAACGAAGTACTGGATTTTCTGATAATTATTATAGAACAACTAATAGAAATTCTATGGATGCTTGTGATTGCTGTATAAAACTTTGGTGTTTAGATACTATTTGTGATTGTATGGGAGGAGACTTAATAGGTTGTTGTTAAAATATATAGAATAAGAGGTATTTAATTATGAAAGTTAATAACTTAACTCAAAGTGCTATCTTTGTTACTTTAACATTAATAATACTTTATTTTTCCTCTATTTTGCCAATTAACACATTATCTATTCTTACGGTTGCATCCTGTTTAATACCTATATGTATTATAAAAATTTCATTAAGGAATGCTATATTAGTCTATATTTCATCAACAATTCTTAGTCTTCTATTACTTCCTATAAAATTTTCAATTTATTATGGAACATTCTTTGGAATTTATGGGATAATTAAATATTTAATAGAAAAATTAAATTCTTTATTTTTAGAATTGATATTAAAGCTTATTTCTTTTAATATACTATTAGCATTCTCGTATTTATTAATAAAAACATTATTAGGGCTAAATAATATTAATATTTCATTATTTACTCTTATAATATTAGCACAGCTTGTCTTTTTAATCTTTGATTATGCACTAACTCTTGTTATAAGTTTTTACTTAAACAGAATTCATAAACATATTTAATAAAAAACTTCAATGATTACTTTATTGCTTTAAAGATGTTAATTTTTATGCATCTATATAATTAACTAATAGGATTATCTCAAAGATATAAAGAAGTTTCTTCGAGATAATCTATTCTTTACTATATTTCAAATAAATATTAATTCTTTTCTATAAAATTTTATTCCAATTGATTGTCCTAAATCTTTAACTATTTAATATCCTATAAAACATTCTTCATTTACTATATTATTCTCTAAAGAAAAAATTTAGGCACAATAAAAAATAACAAGTCCATTTCCCAGCCTATTTTCCGTCACACTGCGTCGTCAAATTACCCTAATAGTCCCGCTATAATGGTAATCCATTTTCTTGCATAATGAAAATATTCATTGTAACTTTGGACTTGTTATTTATTTTCATATGCCTTAATCATATTAAATAAATATTCTGTAAATCATTTTTAATAATTTAAAAGTAAATATCATTATAATTAGCCATGTTATAGATATTAATCCATCTTTTAATATATTATACTTCTTTAAATTTATCATATTTTTTCACCAATTTACTTAAAAATTTTACTGTTTTTATTGGTGCTCTTCCTATTGAAGTTTCACCAGCCAATAAAAATCCAGTAACTCCTTTATTGATAAAATTGTAAATACTCTCTACCTCACATATAGTAGGCATTCTTCCATTTTTCATATTATTTAATAAATGAGTTGCTATGATAATATCTTTTTCTTTATATTGAGTTAAATATTTAATAATGATTTCTTCATATATTGGAGTATCTTCTATAGATGTCTCTGGAATCAAATCCCCTCTTCCTATTACAATCCCATCTACTTTAGATGAAATATCTTCTATATTATCTACCCCTTTCTGTGTTTCTATTTTAGCCCAAATTTTAGGTTTATAATTTTCCTCTTTATACATATTGATAAACTCTGTTATTTCGTCTATATCTTTAGGAGTTTCAACAAATGATTGACATATTATATCTACTTTGTTTTGAATTCCAAATTTAATGTCTAATTTATCTTTTTCACTTAAATTCATATATTTCCTATTCAAACTTTTTATATTACACCCTTTGCCACCTCTAATTATTCCTCCTGTTAATGTCTTGGCTTTAATTAAATTGTCTTCTTTTTTTAATATATCAAATATCATTGTATTATCTTTTATACTTATTTGTTCGTAACTGTTTTCCATTAAAATTCTATTTTCTATATTTAATGGTATTATTTTATTAGTTCTACTTACTTTATGTTTTATATATTTATATTTATCTTCTCCACAAAAATATACTTCCTCATTATCATATATTTTATATACACTCATCAAACTGTTAGATACCCTTATTTTGCTGCCACTTAAATCTAAAAGTATACTTACATCCTTTTTTATTGATCTAGCAGTTTTTAAATCTTCTAAGAATTCTGTACAATTTCCATGTGAAAAATTAAACCTTAAGGTATTAACTCCACTAAAAAGTATTTCTTTTAATACTTTTTTATCTTTTATGTTAGGTCCCATTGTAGCAATAATGTACATGTATTCCTCCTAAAATTAGTATTCCTACTTATTCATACTCTTAGAATTTTAAAATATTACTCTATTTAATAATCTAAATTGATCTCTATAAGATTACTTTTAAAGTTCTAAAGTTAATTATTATGAATAAATTTATTAAATAAAAGCTTGTTTTAGGAGGTCTTCTTTGTTGAGAAAATTAAGATTAAGTTTATTAATTATTCTAATATCAATTTTATTAAGCGGATGTGATTTATTTGGACCTAAATACATAAACTTTTCAGAAAAACCTAATAATCATTACTATACTGACCAACTTCACAAAAAAATATTAAATAATGAAAATTTTTCTCTTTATGTATTTGATAAAAACTTATATAAAGAAATTAAAGTTACAAACGATGATGAAATTACTATAATAGAAAATTTTATTAACTCTTTAATTGACAATAATTATTTAAATGAAAGTGAAATTCTAAATACTAGTGAATCATTTAGAATTAAGATTGTATTTAAAGATGAAACATTTTTAATTAAAGTATTTAATTCAAATGTTATAACACTTTCACCTTGGGATGGTAAATTTAAAGAAGATATTATTTCAATGGACAGCTTACCAATAGGATATAATCTGTATGATTTTTGTACTCATATAGCTTCTAGACCAATTGAGCAGGAAAGTAATTAAAAATTTACTATATATTAAACTTATTTAATGGTATTATATCTTTAATACCATTAAATATAATATATTATTAACACTAAATTTATTAATTTTTTTATATAATTAGATATTTAGATATATGAAAAGATAATATATAACTTTTAATAATTAAAGAAAGGAGTTTTTAATATATGAATATAGTAGATTTTCATGTACATACTTCATGTTCAGATGGATTACTATCCCCTAGTGATATAGTTAAAAGAGCTAAAAAAAATAAAGTTTCTCATTTAGCAATTACAGATCATGATACACTCTCTGGCCTAGAAGAAGCAATAGAATCAAGTAAACAATTAGGAATTGCAGTAATACCCGGAATAGAGCTTTCAACACAATATAATGATGAAAGTATACACCTTTTAGGTTTCTTTAAAGATAATAATTTTATGAATAAAGAATTAATTAAAGAATTAGATAAAATTAAAAATCATAGATTAACTAGAGCAAAGGAAATTATAAAAAAACTTAAAAGTGAATTTAACATAATAATTAATTTTGATGATGTGATATCACAAGGAAAAGACACTATAGCTAGACCACATATTGCAAGAGAAATAATTAAAGCTGGTTATCCTTATGATTTAGAATATATATTTGCTAATTTTATAGGTAAAAATTGCAAAGCCTATGTTCCTACTTTAAAAATATCTACACAAGATGGAATATCACTTTTAAAATCATATAATGCACTAGTATTTTTAGCACATCCTAAACTAATTAATAATACAAGCATAAATACATTTTTAGAAATGGATTTAGATGGAATAGAAGCAATTTATTTTCAAAACACCCGTGATGAAGAAGCTTATTTTTTAGATATTGCTGAAAAAAATAATTTATTAGTATCAAGTGGATCTGATTTTCATGGAAACATAGAAGATGATAAACGCCATGGTGATGTTGGCACTATGACTTTATCTGATAAACACTTAAATAAATTCCTAAATGCATTAAATTCTTAATTTTTATTTACAAAACTCTATCATGAAATATTAACCTTAATTTTTGCACATGAAATAAAATAATAGATCAAATAGACGAGAATACTGGTCTATCATTTTTTTGAATGTGCCTTAAAACATAATCATTAAAAAGGAGTCTATCTTAAAAATATATTTGAGAAAGACTCCTTATCTTAATTATAATTTTTTCTATTTGTCATTATTTTTATTATCTATTTCTACATTTTTAGAATCAATTAAAACTTTATCATCCTTAAACCATTTTGATTCTGTAGTTGGATTACTTACTATTCCTAGCATTACAAGAATTGATAATATAACTTCTACTATTTGTTCATAATCTCCTTGTATTACCTCAACTCCAAAACATTTAAGAACTAATGGGATTAAAGAAGCAATAGCTATCCAAAGTCCATAATTTTTAAATCTAGATTTATCTAACATAAAAAGACCTCCTTTATGTCAAGATAGTGTACTTAACTATCTTAATATATAATATTCTGTAAGAATACTTTTAGTCACAAAAAGGTCTTTTACTATATTCTAATATAAAATTAATAACTTTAATCTAACTTATATCTATGCTTCTATTAAAAATGCTCTATAGCCTTTCATAGTTTCATATATATCTACTTTACTAGCTATTTCCCATGGTGCATGCATATTTTGAAGAGCAACTCCACAATCTATAACTTCCATATTATATTGTGCTAAAATGTAAGCTATAGTTCCACCACCACCAACATCTACTTTTCCAAGTTCTGCTGTTTGTATTGATACATCATGTTTTTCCATTATGTTTCTAAGTTCTGCCATGTATTCTGCATTAGCATCATTACATCCTGATTTTCCTCTAGCACCAGTATATTTATTAAATACCATTCCTTTTCCAAAGAACGCTGAATTATTCTTTTCCATTACTGAAGGATAATTAGGATCAAAAGCTGCACTAACATCTGAAGATAACATTTTAGAATTGCTAAGACATCTTCTTAACTTAAGATCTGTTGTACCCTCAACTTTATCCATAACTTCTGCAACAATATTTTCAAAAAATCTTGATTGCATTCCAGTTGCTCCAATACTTCCTACTTCTTCTTTATCTACTAGAAGACAGCAACAAGTTTTGTCACATTCTTTCATATCAAACATAGCCATTAGTGAAGTATAAGAACATACTCTATCATCGTGTCCATAAGCCATTACCATACTTCTATCTAAACCGTAATCTCTAGCATTTCCAGCTGGTACTATTTCTATTTCAGCTGATACAAAATCTTCCTCTTCGAAATCATATTTTTCTTTTAATATTTTTAAAATATTTTCTTTTACTGCATCTTTTTCTTTGTCTTTTAAAGGCATACTTCCAACTAAAACATTTAAATCTTCACCTTCAACCACTTTATTACCTTTTTTAGTTAATTGATCTCCTGATAAATGTACTAGTAAATCTGATACTCCTACTACTGGATCATTTTCATCTTCACCAATACAAATATCAATTACAGTTCCATCTTTCTTTACTACTACTCCATGTAAAGCTAATGGTAAAGTAACCCATTGATATTTTTTAATTCCACCATAATAGTGCGTATCAAGTAATACAAGTTCACTATCTTCGTAAAGTGGATTTTGTTTTGCATCTAATCTTGGAGAATCTATATGTGCTCCTAAAATTTTAAGTCCTTTTTCCATAGATTCTTTTCCAATAATGAATAATGCAATAGTTTTCCCTTTATTATTTGCATATACTTTATCTCCAGCTTTTAAAGTTTCCCCATTTTTAATTATGTCTTCTATATCTTTATACCCATTAAGTTCTGCCATTTTAATGGCTTCTTTAACACATTCTCTTTCTGTTTTGCAAGTTGACATAAAATTTTTATAACCTTCGCAAAAATCAAATATTTCTTCTATTCCTTTTTCATCATATTTGTTCCATGCATTTTTAATTTTTTTTTCTGTTTTCATTTTAATCCTCATTCCTTTTTATTATTATATTAGGCACATGAAATAGAATAATAGACCAAAGAGGCGTTGTATATTTTGTATCAGGCAAGGAAGCAAGTTCAGTTAATAGTAAGCTATTAACTGAATTTGCTGATGCAGTATGACGCAAAATAAACGAGCTTTACTGGTCTATTATTTTTTGAATATGCCTTATTGCTCATCATTTACAGAATTCATTCTTGTTTCTATTATATCTACTGGAGTAATCTTTGACATTAATGAATATCTATAATTTACAGCAGCAGCTTCTATAATAACAGCGATATTTCTTCCTGGTCTTACCGGAACAGTTAATTTTCTTACCTTTACACCAAGTATATCCATACATTCATTATCAATACCTAGTCTATCATAATCATTGTCATTTTTCCAATGTTCAAAATGCATTATTAAGTTAATTTCTTTTTCCTGTAACACTGAACTTAATCCGTATAATTGAGTAATATCAATAATTCCTATTCCTCTAACCTCTAACATACCTATTGTTATTTTAGGGGACCTTCCTATTAATGTTCCATCTGTTTCCCTTATGTCAACAGCATCATCTGTTACAAGTCTGTGTCCTCTTTTTATAAGTTCTAATGCAGTTTCACTTTTACCAATACCACTTTCTCCGGTTATTAATATTCCGATACCTGAAACATCAACCAAAACTCCATGCAGTCTTGTTTCTGGTGCAAGCTTATCAGCTAAATATATCGTTGTTTTACTTATAAATTTTGTTGTAACTAATTTAGTTCTTAAAACCCATACATTATTTTTTTTAGCTTCTTTTATAAATTCTTTATGTGGTTCAAGACCTCTAGTTATAACTAGACAGTTTATATTAAAACTAAAATATTTCTTTACTCTTTTTTTTCTTAATTCAATTTGCATGTCCTCTAAAAAGCTCCATTCAGCTTTTCCTATAACCTGAATTCTCTCTGGTGCAAAATAATTATAAAAGCCTGCTAGCTGTAATCCTGGCCTGTTTATATCATTTACCGTAATATCTATATCATCTTTTCCTTCAACTAATACTTCTAAATCAAAATCATTTATTAGCTTTTTTACTGAAACCGCCACTCTTCATCATCCTTTTTTTCTATTTTTTCGGTTCTATTCCCTCTAATTGAACCCTAAAATTTTTCTTCACATTCTCTATATACCTTCTTCTCAATTTTTGTTGTAATTCTTTCTCTTGTGCGCTTAATCCTTCTTCTTTACTCTTTTTATATAATAAATTTATTTGCTCTATTACTTCCTCTATTTTCATATGTTCTATATTCACTCTAACATTCATCCTTTCTTTTTCTATAAGAATAATTTTACCTATTTTTAAAAATATAATCAACATAAAAACTCTAACATTTTTATTTAGCTTTATTTCTACATTTAAATACTTTTTAAGCCCTGTTTCAATTTATTTAATAAATATACATTTTCTTTCTTTTTATTCATATTGATTACTTTAAAACCTTTTTACATTTTTTATATTTTATTCAATTTTATTACTTTTTTGGAATATTATTAATACTTATTATATAATTTTGATGCTTAATGTCGGTAATTGTATTTCGAAATCTTTTTACAAAACCCCTCATATTGTTTATAATTAACTTAAAGTATATAACTAAATAATCCTAAAAAGGTAATATTTTACAGTTAATTGTCGTACAATTTATTGTTTAAGTTATAAGCAAGACTATTTATAAAAATAGTAAATTATAAGGGGTGATATAATTGAAAAAAAGAAAGTTAACTAGCCTTGAAAAGAAAATCCTTGTTAGAAAAAAGATCTTAAACTTATTTCTATTATGGTTTTCTCCAACAAATAGTATTATGGTTTTTTTATCTAAAAATTTAGACAAGCATATTGCAAAATATCAAAAGATTTTATCATTACAACATAACAAAAAGAAATGTACATTAAATTCATCTAAATATGCAGTTGCATAATTATTTAGTATATTTTATTACTTATTCTCTTTAATAATTTAAACTTATATATTATTTAATTATCGCTTATTAATTTAAACAACAAAAAAACACCTCAAAATGAGGTGTTTAATACATAATAATAGTCCCCAACATGCCGTTTGCTTATATATTCATACCTGCCTCTCGCAGGTGGGTTAAGTTCAACTTATTTTTGCCTTCTTCTGATATTAATAAAGCCCGACAGCCATAAGCATATCACAAATCCCGAAAATATAATGTAGGTTGAATATAGTAAGCTAGGCGAACACCTTAGGAAAACTATAACTTTATTATATCATAAGATTTATTTTATTCAATAGTATTTCTTACTCTTTAAATTATTATTCATAATCATTCAATATTTCTTCTAATTCTATTTCATTTTCATCTGATGCAAATACAGCTATAAATTTTAAATAACCATAGTTACCTATTTCATTTTCAGCATATTTATATTTTCCTTCAAGTTCTAAGTCTTCTATTAAATCTTCTATTATTCCTTCGACATTGTCCATTGCAATATCCTTTAAATAAGGAACATAAAATTCACTATACCATTCTTCACTTTCAGCTTCAAAATCGCTTTCTTCCTTTGCATAACTTTCAGCAGCTTGTATTTCTTCTTTATCAAAATCATAAAAGAATTTAATTACTACATAATTATCAGTTTGTTTTATTTCTTCAATTTCAGATAAACCATTTTCCTCTAAATAATCTATTATTTCTGAAGTTTTCATAATTTACACTCTCCTAGTATAATAATTTTTTATATTCTTTTTTTATGTCCTCAAATTCTTTATCATCTTCCACAAGATTTAATTCTTCATTACCATCTTCATTCTTATCTATTCTAAATGCAAAAATATCACTTTCTTCTTCATTATTATCTAATGGTGATAATAATAAGTACTCTTGCTTTTCTAAAAATATTCTTGCGATAGCTTCAAAATCAACTTTATTTCCTTCTTCATCTTTAAATGACATTATTTCTTTTTCTTCCATGTTGTTCACCTCTTAATTTATTATAAAAAAATTTCAAATCAGTATCTATTCTATACAATACTACAAATATCATCAACTAGTAATGTTAAATAAAAAAATAAATATTTTAAATTAACGACTTAAATAGTTTAATAAACATTAATAATTAAGTGTCTGATTATTTATTATATGCTATTTATTTATTTTATGAATGTATTTAAACTTATATTTTAACAATTTTCTCTTATCAATTCTGTTAAAGAATTTACTTTTAAAATATATTCATAATGAAGAGCTCTTGTTAACATAACATATAATAATCTTTCATCTAAAATTTTTCTTTCATATTTATTCTTACTTGGATCATAAATTATAGTACAATCAAATTCCAAACCTTTTGTTAAATACGATGGAATTATAACATTATCTTCTATAAAACTATTTTCTTTTCCCTTTATACGTTGAAATTTATATCTACTTTTCTTTTTTAAAAGTTTTTCAACTTTTTCTGCTTCTTTTGCATCTTTAGTTATTATTGCTACACTTGTTTTTCCTAATTCTCTAATTTTACTAATTATTTCATCAATATTTTTATAAATTCCCTTTTCTTCTTCTACTTCAATAATCTTAGGTTCTTCTCCATGCCTTAACACTGGTTTTGCATTTTTAAGCCCTAAATTTTGAGCTTCTAAAGCTTCTTTTGCAAAATCAATTATTTCTACAGTTGATCTATAGCTTTGTGTTAATTGTACATAAGTTGCTTCACTTTTAAAAAGTTTTTGAGTTATATCTTCCCACACTCTTAAACCTTTATAATAATAAATTCCTTGAGCTAAATCTCCAACTAAAGTTAATGAATTTCCCTTAGCAAATGAATTTACTAAATAAATTTGAAATGGACTGTAGTCTTGAGCTTCATCAACTACTATATGCTTAAATTTTTCTTTTTCCTCAACACCCTCTAATAGATTTCTTATATATAGCAGTGGAGCTAAGTCATCTTCATCTACAAAACCATTTTCATAATTCTTTAAAAATTCTTCTTTCATAAAATCTATTAATTCTTGTGAAATATCTTTTGAAGCTATCATATTAAAAATCTCATCTGTAAAAAAATTATAATAAATATGATTAACTCCTATACCTTTCCAATGTTTAAAGTAATTATTAAATTCCTTTTTTGAATTTTTTAATATATTACCTTTAATTTCATCTCGCTTATTATATTCATTGATTAACAACTTTCTTCTTTCTTCTGTATCTTCACAATTTATTTTAATATCTTTTATATTTTTTTCCCATTTATTATCAATTAAATACACTAAAAGTTCAATTTTTTCTTTTAATTTTAAAGATAAATATCTCTTAATTTCATCTTTTCTTTTGTTTATTGGATATGATTTTAAATCTTTTAAATATAGCTTTATTATTTCTTTTTTATCAAAAATAACATAATCATATATTTTTATATCCTGTATTTCTCTAGCACTACTATCTACTAAAGCTATATATTTATCTATCATTTCTTTAAATACCATGGAACCTCTAAATTTAGCAGACTCAATAATAAGATTTTTCTTAACTAAATCCTCTTCTTCCATTATATTTTTTAATTTATCATCTTTATTATATATCTTAGCTTTAAGCTTAAATTTAGATTTAACCAACTCCTCAAATGTGCTTTGTTTTACTTCTTCTGCTCCTAAATTAGGCAAAATTTCTGATATATAATCTAAAAATAATTTATTAGGTGCTAATACAAGAATTTCTTCTCCCATCATATTTTCTTTATATCTATAAATTAAATATGCTAATCTATGAAGCGCTATTGTTGTTTTTCCAGAACCTGCTGACCCCTGAACTATTATTGGAAAAGTTCTTGGCCATCTTATAATTTCATTTTGTTCTTTTTGAATTGTTGCAACAACTTCTTTTAATTTTTTTCCTCTACTTTCTTCTAGATTAATTTTTAGAAACTCATCAACTAATTCTGTACCTTCTTCTCCATTTATCATTAATTCATTTAATCCATCATCAAATATATCTTTAATTTCTCCATCTTCAAATAAAAACTTTCTCTTTAACGAAAGTGTTCCATCAATAACTCCTATAGGTGCTTTATAATAAGCCTCTCCACCAGTACCACTATAATATAGATCAGCAACAGGAGCTCTCCAATCTACAACAACCTCTTCTCCTCTTATATTATTAGTAATACCTTTTTTTCCAATATATATATTTTCTTCCAACCCTCTTTTTTCTCTAAAATCAACTCTTCCGAAATATGGAGCAAGTAAAGCTTCTTCATATCCCTCTATATCTTTCTTTAATACATCAGATATTTTTTCTGTAGTTTCTTTTTCTTCATTATAATTTCCTTTAGATTCTTTAGCTAGGAATTTAACTTTATTTTCAATTTTCTCTCTATTACTTTTTTTCTCATCTAACTCTTCTAATATTAGTTCTCTTTTTTCTTCTAATATTTTTTTCTCTTCATATAAAATTTCATCTATCATTATAATACCTCTTAGCCAAAATAAATTTTCCATATAAGTTCCTCACCATTCTGGTGAATTATAATATTTATAAATATTATAACTTTTATATTAATGAACAAACTTTATTGGAGCTTATATACATAAAAGAAAATATATCCATTGCAACTTTGAACCTGTTATTTATTTCTATGTGCTTAAAGACAATATTTTCTTATTCATAATTTACTCTATCAATTATATCCTAATATTACATAATTGATAATAGTAAATTATTTTTTTAATTATAAATCTACTTTTAAAAGAAGCCAGCGTTTACACCACGTTTTAATTGACAGTTGATTGTTCATATGACAAATAAGTAGACCTTATTCTCAAATATTAATTTTAAAAATCTCTAATAATAACTTTTATCAATATTTTATATTTCAGAAATTACATACTTTTATATATAAAAGAAAAGAACCTCTATTTAATTTAGAAGTTCTTTTTTATCTTAAACTAATCAAGAGTAATATATTTGTTATTAGGTACATGAAATAAAATAATGGATTAAATAGACTAGCATACTTGTCTATTATTTTTTTGAATGTGCCTTATATGTTTTAAAAACAATTTAAATCTTCGCTTGAATTTTTTCTTTATCTAAAAAATTTCCAAACACATGATATATATCTGTTTTTCTAGATTTTGACATAGCTTTCATTAATACGTATGCAATTCCACTATCTACACAATGATGAATTATTGATCCTAATGCTGTAACTATTAACATTTGATAAAGATTTAATCCTATAAATGGAATTACAACTAACATTTCCGCTAATCCATGAATAGGAGCTGTAATTGCTGCTGCTTTAACATAACTTTTGTTTTTAATAATAATTTTAGCCCCAATATAGCCAACTAATATATGAGTTGCTGCTCTAAAAACTACAGGCATTGGCATTCCTGAGATTAAAAATCCTATCGTAGACCCTACTCCCACTATAACAGCTACTGCCGGTGAAATTAACATTGAAAGCATCATAGGCACATGTGCAGCCAATGTTGCTGTAAATGGTGGAATTACTATTTTTAAAAAACCAAATTGTATTGGTATTATTATTGCTAATGCAGTTAACAATGATGCATATACCATTTGTTTAATCTTATTATTCATAATATAGTCCCCCTTTTATACCTGTGTATATACAGAAGTATATCATCTTATATTACTTATGTAAACTTATAATTTAAAAATTTTAAAATTTATTTTTTCAAGTTCGTTTAATTTATCGATTTTCTTTCTAAATCTTTTATCAAAGAAATTCTATGTTATCTTATTTAAAAACTCTCTCATTTCTTCAAGCTTAAATCTAACCTGCTTATAATGTTTTATTATAGTCACAGAAAATTATATATTAAAAACCAGGAACTTCTAATGATTTTTCACTAGAAATCCCTGGTTTTTAACTTATCTTTTTCCAAAACAGCATTTGTTAAATTCTCCTTTAATCTCAAATAACTTATATTCATCTGTTAAAAGAGTAAGCCCTGTAAGTGCTAAAGCCTTTATTGCAATTATCAAAGCTCTATCTCCTTTTTTTGATTTGGCAGCTTCACAAAATTCTGGTGTATGAGTGCACAAACCTTCATTTCCTATTTTTATAATAGGCTGAATAGTTGGAACTACTTGACTTACATTGCCTGCATCTGTAGAACCTATACCTTTTTTAGGAACATTATCTATATTTATTCCAAGTAATTTTAGATGTTCTACAAATACCTCATCGAATTTTTTATTTATAATAAAGTTGTCTACTTCATTTTGAAAAAAACTTATATTAACTTTGGTTCCAGTACTTAAAGCTGATCCTTTAGCAATATTTTTAACCTTTTCTGTAACTAAAGCACAATTTTCTTTTGTAAATGCACGTATAAAAAACTTAGCCTTTGCATAATCTGGAACAATATTTGGCGCACTTCCTCCATCAGTTATAATCCCGTGTATTCTAACATCATCTGCTACATGCTGCCTTAAAGCATTTATTCCATTAAAAAGCTGAATTACCCCCTCTAATGCATTTATACCGCTTTCTGGAGCAGATGCAGCATGAGAAGCTTTCCCTATAAATTCAAATTGTATAGGATTATTAGCTAAAGAACATGGAGTTACAGAATTCTCTGCTCCAGGGTGAACCATTAAGCAAGCATCTACACCGTTAAATAATCCATGCTTAACAAAGCTTGCCTTTGCACTTCCATTTTCTCCACCTTCTTCAGCAGGTGTTCCAAACACCAAAATTTCTCCACCAACTTCATCTATAAATTTAGATAAAGTAATAGCTGCTGCTGTACTTGCAGTTCCTATAATATTATGACCACAGCCATGCCCTAAATTGGGAAGAGCATCATATTCCGCTAAAAAGCCTATAGTTGGTCCGGAATTTTTATTGGATTTCTTTCTAGCTATAAAAGAAGTTGGATGTCCTGCCAATGCTTTTTCTACTGTAAACCCTTCTTTTTCTAAAGTATTTATAAGCAATCCAGAAGCATAAACTTCTTGATTTCCTATTTCAGGATGCTCATGTATTTTATGACTTATGTCTATATAATTCTTTTTTTTATTTTCTATTTCATCAATTATATCTTGTTGATTTTTTTTAATATTTTGTATATTCATATATAAATGCCCCCTTGTAATGTAAACTAATTCTGTCTATATTTTCTTAATGCCATATCAAAAGCTCCTTCTTAAAACCTTTTTCTTTAAAATACGGGTACTTGAACACCCTTATATACTTCTTGTATAAACTGCTTTATACCATCACTTTGATAAGCTTTAACTACTTTTTTATAAACTTCATTATCCTTATCCTTTTCTCTAGCAACTATTACATTTATATAAGGTTTAGCCTTGTCATTAGAAACATCTTCTATAAGTATTGAATCTTTAACTGGATTAAGTTTAGCATCTATTGCAACTCCACTGTTTATTATAGCTGCATCAACATCTTGAAGTGATCTTGGAATTTGAGTTGAGGCAAGCTCTACAAATTGAATGTTTTTTGGATTTTCTACTATATCCTTAATTGTTGGTAAATTTCCAACTCCATCTTTTAATTTTATTAATCCTGCAGTCTGTAACAAGTTTAATCCTCTACCTTCATTAGTTGCATCATTTGGAATAGCTATTTTGTCACTATTTTTAATATCCTTAACAGATTTTAAAGTTTTTGAATAAACGGCAAGAGGTGCAAGTACAGTATCTCCTATAGAAGTAATTTGTAAATTATGTTCTTCTTTAAATTTATCTAAATAAGCATGATGTTGGAATGCATTTAAATCAATTTCTCCTTGGTCAAGTGCTAAGTTAGGACGTATATAGTCTGAAAAACTAACTATCTGTAAATCAACATTGTCTTTTTCAACCTTTTCTTTGACTTTTTCCCATACCTTATGATCATCACCTATTATCCCTATTTTCACTACCTGTTTTTCATTAGAACTAGTTTGCTGTGAACCACTGTTTACTCCACAACCTGATAAAAGTCCTAAAGATAATGTTATTGCTAAAAATATACCTGTAAGTTTTTTCATGATTATTCCCCCTAAAAATTAATGTGTTACTAATTTTGATAAATTATCTCCAAAAAATTGGATAATATTAACAATAATTAAAAGTACAATTATTGTAGCCACCATAATATCAGTTTCAAAATATTGATATCCATAGCGTATTGCAAAATCTCCAAGTCCACCCCCTCCAACAGTACCTGCCATAGCTGATGATCCAATAAGACTGATAATTGTTATAGTCACAGCATGGATAATACCTGGTAGTCCTTCTTTTAGCATTACTCTAAAAATAATTTCTAAAGAACTTGAACCCATAGCTTGTGCCGCTTCAATTACTCCTTTATCTATATCAAGTAGAACTGATTCAATTTGTCTTGCAAAGAAAGGAGTACATCCAAATATAAGTGGAACAATAGCTCCATTTGTGCCTATAGTAGTACCTACCAAAAGTCTTGTAACCGGAATAATAGCTGCAAGAAGAATAACAAATGGTATAGACCTAAAAACATTTATTATTTTTGCAAGGATATTATTAATAATCTTATTTTCTAATATATTTCCTTCTTTGGTAACCACCAATGTAATTCCTAAAATAACTCCAATAATCCCTGATATAATTCCTGAAATAGCTACCATATAAAAAGTTTCAAATAATGCTTTTATCATATCAGGATAAAGTTCTACTAAATTTGGTGCTATATTGTTTAAATATTTAATCATTTTTATCGCCCCCACAAAGTTTTTGACATTTAATTAATACTAACTTTTAATTTTCTATCATCTTTTTCAACATCTATTATGTCTATAGAAATATTGTTTTCTTCTAAATATTTTATTGAATTTTCTATGCCCTCATTAGATCCATTAATTTTTACTATCAAATTACCAATTGGAATGTTCTGAATGATTTCTATATTTCCAAATAATATACTAGCTTCCACTCTAAACTTCCTTGAAATTTTAGAAATGAACGCATGACCTGTTTTTTCTCCTGTAAATGCTATTCTTACTATCTTCTCTTCTTCTGTAATTTCATTAAAAGCAAAATTTTCTTTTTTAAGAAAATCATAAATCTTTTCATATTGAAATAGTGAACCTATAAACCTTTTTGTTATATCCGCTTTTGGATTTGTAAATATATCTATTACAGATCCTTGTTCTACTATCCCTCCTCCATCAATTACTGCTGCCTTTTGACAAATTTCCTTAACGACCTCCATTTGATGTGTTATGATTACTATAGTTAATTTTAGTTTTTCATTAATATCCTTAAGCAATTTTAAAATTGACCTAGTAGTTTGTGGATCTAAAGCTGAGGTTGCTTCATCACATAAAAGTACTTCAGGATCATTAGTTAAAGCTCTTGCAATACCCACTCTTTGCTTTTGTCCACCACTTAACTGTGAAGGATAAACATCAACTTTTTGTTCAAGTTCTACTAGTTTTAAAAGAGTTAGTACTTTGTCTTTTATCTCTTGCTTACTCAATCCTTTTCCTTTTAAAGGATAAGCTACATTTTCAAATACAGTTCTACTACTCATAAGATTAAAATTTTGAAATATCATTCCAATTTTTTCTCTGCTTTTTCTAAGTCCTTTTGTTGATAGTTGCGTTAAGTTTTTACCATTTACAATTACATCTCCTGAAGTAGGCTTTTCCAATAAATTTATACATCTAATCAAAGTACTTTTACCAGCTCCACTATATCCTATAATTCCATAAATCTCACCATCTTTAATCTGGAGATTAATTCCTTTTAAGGCTTCCACCTTGCTATCTCCATTTGTATAAATTTTTTTAATATTCTTTAGCCATATCATTCTTGTCCCTCCTTAATTTATACTTACTTAGTTATTTGAGAAATAAAAATATAATCTGAATTATCCACATCTTCTTTAGAAATATAAGTTCTTAAAGGAATATATTTCCTTTTTGTTCTTTAGTTTTTATTTCTTAACCTTTAAATAAAATATAATTTGAGTTATCCACAACTTTTTAATAATAAATTTTTTAAAGAATAAAAAAAATCCTCTTCGAAGAAGAGGATTTATAAAAAACTGTACTAAAATACATTAATTTCTTATAGCACTCTCATCTTCCAGAACAACGTTCTGCTGGAATTAGCACCTTTACATGCTCGCTGCATGTGGTTGCTGAAACGTCATAGGGCCAGTCCCTCAGTTTCTCTTGATAAGATAAAAAATATTTAATTTTATGTTTTCCCTTTAAATAACTAGGTATTTAATAATTTACATTATAATTATAATTTTCCATGTTGTCAATACTTTTTATAATTAAAATTTATATTTTTTTAATTAAGTATTAATATTATAGTATAATACTATTTTTAAAATTATTTAAATATTTTTTTAGCTATTTCTACTGATTCTTTTGCATCTTTTGCATAATAATCTGCCTTTATCATATCTGCGTATTCTTTATTTAATACTGCTCCACCTACAAATACTTTTCCAGAATATCCACTCTCTTTTAATGCTTTAATTGTCTCTTCCATACTCTTTAATGTTGTAGTCATTAATGCACTTAAACCTATCAATTTAATATTTTCATTTAAAGCAACTTCTACAACTGTTTCTATTGGCACATCTTTGCCTAAATCAATGATTTGATATCCATAGTTTTCAAGAATTACTTTAACTATATTTTTACCTATATCATGAATATCACCTTTTACAGTTGCTAATATTATTTTACCTTTTGATATATTATTAGACTTATTAAGAATTAATCTTTCTTTTATAATACCAAATGCTTGTTTAACTGTTTCAGCTGATTGTATTAATTGTGGTAAAAATAACTCTCCTTTTTCATATTTTAATCCAACATAATCTAGTGCAGGTATAAGTATTTTATTTACTACATCTAGTTCATTCATTGTTTTTAAAATATTTATCGTAGCTTGTTTAGCCTCATCTTTTAATCCTTTTATAACTATATATTTTAAGTCTATATTTTCACTTTTAATTGGTTCAATATCCTTTTCTGAATTAGATTTCAAGCTTCTTTCAACTTTTCTATCTCCATATATAGAAATATATTTTTTTGAGCCTTTATCTATATTAGCTAATACATTGTATGAATTTATTACATCCATCATTCCTATGCTATTAGGGTTCATTATTGGAAGATCAAGACCATTAGCTAATGCTAATGCTAAAAATGTTTCATTTATAAGTTCCCTACATGGTAATCCAAAAGATATATTAGACACTCCAAGTAAAGTTTTTACACCTAATTCTTCCTTTACTCTTCTTAAAGCCTTTAACGTTTCTTTTACCTCTGCTTGCTGTGCAGATGCAGTTAACACTAAACAATCAATAAATACATTATTTTTATCTATACCATATTCTTTAGCCTTATTTACTATCTTTTCAGCAATCTTAAATCTATCCTCTGCTGTAGGAGGTATCCCCTTTTTATCTAAAGTAAGACCAACAACACTTGCTCCATACTTTTTTACTAAAGGTAATATTTTTTCTAATACCTCATCTTCTCCATTTACAGAATTAATAATAGGTTTACCATTATAAATCCTTAATCCCTCTTCAATAGCTTCTATATTTGATGAATCTATTTGTAGAGGTGTATCTATAATGCCCTGAATTTCTTTAATAACCTTTTTCATCATTTCTTTTTCATTTATTTCAGGTAGTCCTACATTTACATCAAGTATTTCTGCTCCTGCCTCAACTTGATCTATAGCCTGCTTTAATATATAATCTATATCATTATTTTTAAGTGCTTCTTTAAATACCCTCTTTCCTGTAGGGTTTATTCTCTCACCAATCACCTTTACCCCTTCAATTTTAACTAATTTTGATGGTGTACATACAGATGAAAACTCAATTTTGTTTCTTTTTAGTTTTTTATTATTATCTGCAATTATTCTTAATTCATTAATAAATTCTGGTGTAGTTCCACAACATCCACCGATTATACTTACACCTTCTTTAACAAATTCATTTACCCAATAAGCAAATTCCTTAGCTGTAATATCATATATTGCTTCGCCAAAAGATAATTTAGGTAATCCCGCATTAGGTTGTGTCATTATAGGTAGATTAGTTGATTCTTTTATTTTTTTTACTATTGGGAGTAATTCCTTTGGTCCTAGAGAACAATTTACACCTATAGCATCAGCTCTTAATCCTTCTAAAGTAACTGCCATACTTTCTGGAGTACACCCTGTAAAGGTTCTACCTGTTTCATCAAATGACATTGTACAAAATATTGGTAGATTAGTATTTTCTTTTGCTGCTAATAAAGCTATCTTCGCTTCATAAAGGTCTGTCATAGTCTCAATTAAGATTAAATCTGCGCCTGACTTTTCTCCTTGTATAAATTGTCTTTTGAATATATCATAGGCTCTATCAAAGCTTAATGTACCCATAGGCTCTAAAAGTTCACCTATAGGTCCTACATCTAAAGCAATATAAACATTATTATTTTTTCTCGCTTCTTTGGCTATATTTACTGATGCATCTATAATTTCTTCAACTGTAAATCCAGTATTCTTTAATTTTAATTCATTTGCCCCAAAAGTATTAGTGGTTATAACCATTGCTCCACTTTTAATATACTCTTCATGGACTTTCCTTATAATTTCTTTTTCATTTATATTAAATATTTCAGGATTTTCGCCAAGCCTTAATCCCTCTTTTTGAAGCATTGTCCCCATAGCTCCATCAAATACAAGTATATTATCTTTTATAAATTCTTTAAGCCCCACAATTAGTCCCCTCTCTCCTAAAATTACAGTTATTATAATTCTTACAAACTTCACATCCTCTTTGTTTTTCCTCTTTCTCCTTTGGAATAAGTCCTATTATTGCAGTTACTGATTTCCTTGGAAATAATAAATGATGTGAAGATACTGTAAGTCCTATTGTTTTATCTGCATTTAATGTATTTACTATATTCTTTTGAATATCTAGTGATAAATCTCCATACCCTGGACTATATCTAAATGTTATAGCAAGACCTTCTTTTCTTGCATCTAACCTTATTTTCTCTTCTATTTGATCTAAAACTTCTTCTATTGCCGTTGTTGCACAAGCATCTAAAATTAAAGCTTTTGTTAATTTTGTTGTTTCATATAATTTAATTTTTTGTTCTATTTTATTACCTATAGTTGCTGCTATGATAAAAGTTTTCTCTGCATAAAGAAGATGATTTTTAATATCCTCACCGTTTAATATTAAATTAGTTCTATCTATATGCACACCATCCTTTTCATTATGGTTTTTATACTGAGCATAAACATATTTAGGTACTATTAAATCTTTACATTCTTCTATAGATTTATTGATCAATTCATCCATTGATTCATTTAATTCTTGCTGTTTATAACCTAAATACCTAAGGACTTCATCCTTAGGTATTTTTAGTTGTTTAATATTAAACATTTTATTCTCCGTATATGTTAAGTGAAAAACCTCTTTCTAGTGCTTCCTTAGCATATTCTTTTGCACCAAATAAAGATAAATCTCTATAATTTCCACATTGAATATCATTAGCTGCTGGTATTTCTGTTGCTTCTACAACTTTTTTTAATGCCCATTCTAAAGCTTCTTTTATTTCTGCGGCTTCTCTATCACCCCATATACTTAAATAAAAACCTGTTCTACATCCCATAGGTGATAAATCGATTATACCTTCTAATTTTTCTCTAAGTTCATGTGCTAATAAATGTTCAAGACCATGCATTGCTGCTGTTCCAAACTCTTCTTTGTTTGGTTGAAGAAATCTTATATCGAACTTTGTTACCTTATCACCAAGTTCTCCATTAAGCAAACAACATTTTCTTATATATGGTGCTTTAACCTTTCTGTGATCTAATTCAAAACTTTCTACTTTTTTCATTGTGTATCCTCCTAAACTAACTCAATTTTGTTAACTGTTGATAAAATGTTTTCTATGCTACTACTTATTTTTTTTGCTAAATATGCATTATTCATAATATATACATGTATTCCATCCACTCCTGTAGAAATAAGATCTACTATTTGTTCTACAGCATAAGCAATACCTGCATCTCTTAATGCTTCAGGATTATGTTCATATCTTTCCATTATTCTTTTAAATTTATCTGGAAGTGATGCCCCACTTAAAGATATAATTCTTTCTATTTGTTTTTTATTAGTTACTGGCATAATCCCTGCTTGAATTGGTAACCTTACATTAGCAGCATGAACCTCTTCTTGAAAATTATAATACAAATTGTTATCAAAAAACAACTGAGATATAAAATAAGATGCTCCTGCGTCTTCCTTTCTCTTTATACTTTCAATTTCTCTATATAATCCTTTATGCTCAATATGGCCTTCCGGATAACATGCTGCCGCTATATTAAAATCTCCATTATTACTTATGTGTTTAATTAATTGATTAGCATGAACTAATTCACCTATGACCTGTTTCTCTTTTGGTATATCTCCTCTTAATGCAAGTATGTTTTCTATATTATTCTTTTTCAATTCATTTAAATAATAGGTTATATCATTTTTAGTTGAACCAATACAAGTTAAATGTGCTACTGATTCTATTCCATATTTATTTTTTACAAGAGAAGATAATTCTATTGTTCTATTATTTTTAATACTGCCACCTGCCCCATAGGTAACACTTATATAATCTGGATTCAATCCTTTTAACTCTTCTAACGTATTATAAATAGTTTGTATGGATGAATCTACTTTTGGTGGAAAAATTTCAAAAGAAAAAACCACCCTTTTATTTTTAAATAAATCTTTAATTTTCATTTTTTCGCCCCCTTTTTAAATAAAAAAAATGCCTAAAGGGTTTTTCCTTTAGGCATAATAAACTTATACTAAAATAAAATTCCCCTTATCTATCAGTCAAATCACTGCAGGATTTAGCACCTTATATATTAATAAATATATTGGTTGCTGGGTTTCACAGGGCCAGTCCCTCCACCACTCTTGATAAGAAATTATTTCTAATTATATATTACTTTATAATGTTTGTAAAGTTTTGTTTGAAATAACATAATTATAATCTAGAAGTCATATAAAATATATTATATTTTAATAAGTAAAAGTGTTATAGATATAGCACTAAATATAAAACTTATTATCATTATGTAATTAACTACTTGTTTAGGTGTAAAACCCTTTTCTTCTAGTCTAAAATGTATTTGACTTCTATCTGCTTGATAAACAGGTTTTCCCTCTGAAAATCTTTTAAATATTACAAAAAGATTATCGAAAATAGGAACAGCTAAAGCTAAAATAGGAATAAATAAGCTTAGCACTGTTGCCTGCTTAAAAGCACCATCTAAAGCTGTAATACTTAATATAAACCCTAAAAGATTTGCTCCTGAATCTCCCATAAAGACTTTTGCAGGATATCTATTATAATATAAGAATCCCAATATAGATCCAGCTAAAACTATTGAAATAGAAGCTGATATGTCTTGTTTTAATATTATCGCAGCAATAAAAAATGTTATTGCTGAAATAAATGAAATGCCACCAGCTAAACCATCCATTCCATCAGACCAGTTTATTACAGTTGTAACCCCAAAAATCCAAGTAATGGTTAAAAAGAATTGAATAGTTGTACTCAACCATACAAACTCTCCAGTAAATGGATTAGTAAATCCTCTAAATGCAATGCCAGCATTAAAAACAAGAATTGCAGCTAATAACTGAACTATCAACCTTGGGAATATCGGAAATTCTTTTAGCCTCGTTTTATAAT
Organism: Clostridium sp. CTA-5; assembly: GCF_054768135.1. Classification (NCBI taxonomy): domain Bacteria; kingdom Bacillati; phylum Bacillota; class Clostridia; order Eubacteriales; family Clostridiaceae; genus Clostridium; species Clostridium sp. CTA-5. Next base: position 24,844 of record NZ_BAAAAT010000007.1, read on the forward strand.
AGTCATCAACAAGACCTATTAATAATATAAGTGTTGATGATAAAAATATTACTATTTGCTGCTTAAAATCATTTTTTACAAATAAAAAATAAGCCATAAAAAAAACTATATATAAAGTAAGTCCACCACATAATGGAGTCTCTTTTTTATGTTGCTTTCTCTTAGTAGGTTTATCTGTAAATTTTAACTTAATAGCCAACTTCATAATAAGTGGCATAATAATAATTCCCAATATAAATGGAACTATCATTGCTAATATATATTGCATGTTTCTCTACTCCTTAGTTGTATGAAAGTATTATATAATTTCTATTTTAAATAAAATTTCTAAGTAATTCTAATCTTAGTTGAAGTTACCCATATTTGATTATACTATTAAAGGTATATCATAGCAATTACAAAATTATTAAGCTTTTAAATTATTCCATAATTAGTATTTTTGCTTTGCTCTAATTACTTAAGTAAAAATACCAAAACAGCCATTTAACATTTCTATTTAGAACTATTAACTTTTCTTGTAAATATCTTTGTTTATAAAAAAATAATTGTTATATACTAATTAACAATTATTTTTAACTTTAAAATACTGATATATTTAAAAGGACTTTTGGTAATATAACCAAAAGTCCTTTCTATTTTAAGCTCTTTGTTCAATCATGCTCTTAACTTTCATTAATCTAGTTGTAGCAGATCTTTCATTTTCGTCTAATCTCATTCTAATATACTTTATTGTCTCTTGAAGTTGAGGAATTGTTCTATACTCAAGAGCATTAACTCTTCTTCTAGTCTTTTCTATTTCATCAGCCATAAGTTGGCATGACTTTTCTACTTCTGCAAGTTCTAATAGCTTTGGAAGAATTCCATAAAGTTTAGAAAGTGTATCGTCAAGTTCTGAAGAGGTATTTGCAAATCCGTAAGGATATATGCTTCCTTCATCTCCTTCAAGTTCTCTCTTGAAGTTCATTACAGGAACAGATACACTCATTACATTCTTTTCACCAACTTCAACTGAAATATGCTCTTTAGGATATACTATAGCTTCTTCTAAGAATTCAGAACTCATTACAGCTCTTGCCATAACAAAATCTTTTAAAGAACCTTGTAGTTGTTCTTCAACTTCTTTTCTTAAGTTATTGTTATATTTAACAAGATTAATGAATTGTCTCATTAACTCATCTTGTTTATCTTTTAAAAGCTTATGACTTCTAGTTGATGTTGCTAATCTTTTCTTAAGTCTAGAGAGTTCCATTCTAGTAGGATTGACGTTTAAAATTGCCATAGACTATTCTTCCTCTCTTGGCATGTATTTCTCAAGGTATTCATCTCTAATTCTCTTAAGCTCAGTTCTTGGAATCATTTTTAATAATTTCCATCCTAAGTTTAGAGTTTCTTCGATTGTTCTATTTGTATTAAAGCCTTGTGATACATATTCTGCTTCAAACGCTTCTGCAAATTTAGCAAGTTTCTTATCAGTTTCTGATAAAGCAGATTCTCCTAAGATTGCTGATAATTCTTTTGCTTGCTTACCTTGTGAATATGCCGCAAATAATTGATTCATAGTATCTGCATGGTCTTCTCTAGTCTTTCCTTTACCAATACCCTTATCTTTAAGTCTTGAAAGTGATGGTAAAACATCTATAGGTGGCATTAAACCTTTCTTATATAATTCTCTTGAAAGGATAATTTGACCCTCTGTAATATATCCTGTTAAGTCTGGAATTGGATGAGTTTTATCATCTTCTGGCATTGTAAGTATTGGAATTTGAGTGATTGAACCCTCTTTTCCTCTTAATCTTCCTGCTCTTTCATATAATGTAGAAAGGTCAGTATAAAGATATCCTGGATATCCTCTTCTACCTGGGACTTCTTTTCTAGCTGCTGAAATTTCTCTTAATGCTTCTGCATAATTAGTAATATCAGTCATTATAACAAGAACGTGCATTCCTTTTTCATAAGCTAAATATTCAGCTGTAGTAAGTGCCATTCTTGGAGTAGCTATTCTTTCGATAGCTGGATCAGATGCAAGATTCATGAATAGAACTGATCTATCAATCGCACCTGTAGATTTAAATTCATCAACGAAGAATTGAGCTTCTTCAAATGTTATACCTATTGCAGCAAATACAACGGCAAACTTAGAATCTGAATTTAAAACTTTCGCTTGTCTTGCGATTTGTGCTGCTAATTCAGCATGTGGAAGTCCTGATGCTGAGAAAACAGGTAATTTTTGTCCTCTAACTAATGTATTAAGTCCATCAATAGCAGAAACTCCAGTTTGAATAAATTCTGATGGAAAATCTCTTGCCATTGGGTTAATAGCTTCACCATTTATGTCTAATCTTTTTTCTGGTATTATATCTGGACCATTATCATTAGCTCTACCCATACCATCAAAAACTCTACCTAACATATCTTCAGATACACCAATTTCAAGTGGTCTACCTAAGAACTTAGCTTTAGTTCCTTTTAAGTTTATTCCTGTAGATCCTTCGAAAATTTGAACCATTGCTTTTGATCCATTAACTTCAAGAACCTTACCTCTTCTTTTTTCACCAGTTTGAAGTTCTATTTCAACCAATTCATCATATTTAACGCCTTCAACACCTTCAACAACCATCAAAGGGCCAACAACTTCAGTAACTGTTCTATACTCTTTAAGCATTTGCTACCCCTCCTTTGCTTATTAAATCATTAATTGCAGCTGTTAAATCAGTAAAAATTTCATCCATTTTATCTAAGTCATTTTCATGGATATATTTACTTCTTGCAATTCTATCTTTTAAATCTTCAAGAGCTAAAATTTCATTTAAGTAAACTCCAGCTTCTAATGCTCTTTCAGCTTCTCTCTTATATCCAATAACAAGTTTTAACATCTTGTATTGTTTCTTAAGAGAAGTGTAAGTATCTATTTCATGGAAACTATTTTGTTGCAGATAGTCTTCTCTTATTGACTTAGCTACATCAAGTTTTAATCTATCTTGTTCTGAAAGTGCATCAATACCAACAAGTCTTACTATTTCTTGTAAACTAGATTCTTCTTGAAGTATAGTCATAGCTTCTAATCTTAATTGTCCCCAATCTTCTGCAACATTTTCATTCATCCAGTTATCAACTTTATCTCCATATAATGAATATGAACTTAACCAGTTAATTGATGGGAAATGTCTTTGATATGCAAGTTGAGCATCTAGACCCCAGAACACTTTAACAATTCTAAGTGTTGATTGTGTAACTGGTTCTGAAATATCTCCTCCTGGAGGTGATACTGCTCCTATTGCAGTGATTGATCCTACTCTTCCATCATTACCCAAACACTCAACTTTACCAGCTCTTTCATAATAATCAGCAAGTCTTGATCCAAGATAAGCAGGGTATCCTTCATCACCAGGCATTTCTTCAAGTCTACCAGACATTTCTCTTAGAGCCTCTGCCCATCTTGAAGTTGAGTCAGCCATGATTGATACTGAGTATCCCATATCTCTGAAGTATTCAGCAATTGTAATACCTGTATATATTGAAGCCTCTCTAGCTGCAACTGGCATGTTTGAAGTATTAGCTATAAGAACTGTTCTCTTCATTAAGCTTTCTCCAGTTTTAGGGTCAATAAGTTCTGGGAACTCATTTAAAACGTCAGTCATTTCGTTACCACGTTCTCCACAACCAACATAAACAACTATTTCAGCATCTCCCCATTTAGCAATTTGATGTTGAGTAACTGTTTTTCCTGCTCCGAATGGACCTGGAATTGCAGCTGCACCACCTTTAGCAACTGGGAAAAATGTATCTATAACTCTTTGTCCTGTAAGCATCGGTTCAACTGGATTAATTTTTGATGCATATGGTCTACCTTTTCTTACTGGCCATTTTTGCATTAAATGCACTTCTTTATCTCCATCAGCAGTTTCAACAACAGCAACTGTTTCAGTAACTGTAAATTCTCCACCTTTGATTTCTTTAATTTTTCCTTCTATACCTACTGGTATCATTATTCTTTGTTCAACAACAGGTGTTTCTTGGACTGTTCCTATAACATATCCTGAAGCAACTTCATCTCCAACTTTAGCTGTTGGTTTGAATTCCCATTTTCTTGTTCTATTTAATGATGGAACTGATACCCCTTTAGTTAAGAAGTTTGACTTAGCTGCTTCCATAAATGCATCTAGCGGTCTTTGTATTCCATCAAACATTGATTCTATAAGTCCTGGTCCAAGTTCAACACTTAGAGGTTCTCCAGTAGTAACAACTGGATCTCCAGGTCCTATTCCTGATGTTTCTTCATATACTTGAATTGATGCCTTATCGCCTCTCATTTCGATGATTTCTCCGATAAGTCCTTTTTGTCCAACCTTACATACGTCGTATATATTAGCTTCATCCATACCTTCAGCAACTACTAAAGGTCCTGAAACTTTAATTATCTTTCCGGTCTTCACCTTACCAACCTACCTTCCTATAAAATATTAACACCTACAGCTTTTTCTACGTTATCGCTAATTCTTTGCATACCTATATTTAATGTTCCTTGATTGCTTGGAATTAATATTACAGCAGGAAGTACTTCTCTATTGTATCGCTCTATTGTTTCTTCGATACCTTGAGCTACTTGCTCTGTTACAAAGATAACTGCGTAATCATTTTTAGCTAAGTTATCGATAGTTTTTCTAGCTTCGTTATCTTCAACTACTGGGAAAACGTCTATTCCTAAAGCTTTAAATGCTAAAACTGAATCCTTATCTCCAACTACTCCTATTTTTTTATACATAAATATCACGCAGCCTTTCTCTTACTACTTCCGCAGAAATATTATTGAGTTTGCCAACCATTATAATTCTTATGATCTTAATTTCTGTTTCTTTAGCATAAATATAAGCTAATACAGGTTCAACACCGAAAGGTATTATCTTAGCATCCTTCATCATACTCATGATGTAGTTATCAACTAATTTTTCTAATAAACTTACTGAACCTGTTTTAGTATAATATTCTACACCATTTTTAATAAACTCTGCATAGTCTGTATAAGAAAGTTTAGTAGATATATTTTCTACTACATCATTTAGCATTCCTAATAGCTTATCCTTATCTAAAGAACCTCCTTCAATAATAACTGAAGCAAAGAATTCCCTACCTTTGTTTTGTTTTTTTACTCTTAAAAGAGTTTTTAAATTTGTAGAATCAATAAGTGCTTCTACATATTTATCAACAAAGCCATCTTTTATTTCATTCTTAATTTGTACTAATTGTTTAAACATATATTTATCTAAAATAATATCAAGCATTTGAGGGTCTTTAGTATTACTAAAGTTATTTATTGCTTCTTCGATTCCTTCTCTCATAACTAAAGATAAATCTCTTATGTCGTTATTTTCTATTAAATATTTTAATTTGGAAACTTCTATAGTTCCAACATGTATTAATAAATACGATAGATCTTGTTTAAGAAACATACCCTTTAAAATTACTTTTATATTTTGATAATCATATTTAATACTCATTAAGTCTATAAGAGACTTTACTGGGCTTATATCATACATTACGTGAAATAATCTTTTTAATTCTTCACTTAATATTAATTCATAATCCTCTGCTCTCTTAACATTTGTCATAACATTGGCATACTCTGTTTCTTGAAGCACTTTTAAAGCTTCATTTGCAGAATTGGAATCAATCATTCTGTCAATTTTTGATTTATCAAGGAGTTTTGTCTCATATACCCTTATTCTTGGTATAACTTGACTAAATTGCATTCCATCCATTAGTTAACCTCCTTAACTAAATAACACTCTTGCCACTTCAAGACCTAATTCGTCTCTTAATGAATTAACTAAATCCTCAAAAGTATTATTTATTTCTATGCCATCTTTTTCTAATATAAATCCACCTTTAAAATTTCTAGTTTCTTTACTTAGAATTATTTTTCCTTTTGATCCAAGCTCTTTATTTATTTCTGATACAAAATCTTCATCAACTATTTTTTTGCCTTGATCATTTAATATTAGATTTTGGTCACCACATATATTTGTATTTAATATAGCTGATTTAACAAATTCTTTAAAATCATCATTTGATATATTACAAAGCTCTTTAATACTAGTTTCAAAAACTTCATTTAAAATAGTTTGTTTTGATTTTAATTTTTCGTTTCTTGCTTGTAATTCTGCACTAGAAATGATTCTTTCTTGTCTTGATATAGCTTCTCTTTCAGCTTTTTCTATAATAATCTTTTCTTCTGAAGTAGCTTCTTCTTGCTTTTTAGCAATAATCTTCTTCTTTTTATCTTCTGCCTCTGATAAGATTATTACTTTTTTATCTTCTGCATCTTTTATGATTTTAGAAGTTAAATTGTTTATGTTAGACATAATCTTCACATCCTAATCCTATATTAAGCTCTTATTTAAATACACCATTTACTAATAAGAATGATACAACGAATCCTAATAATGCATATGTTTCAACCATTGCTGCAAGAATCATACCTTTAGTATTGTGTTCTGGTTTTTTAGCTAGTATTTGAATACCTGCTGCTGCTGCTTTACCTTGAGCAATACCTGACCATAAACCTGCTATAGCTATTGGTAAACAAGCAAATAATAAGTATAAACCTTGTGATAATGTTGTTTCTGGTTTTAATTGTAAAAATACAAGTAATCCTATAACGAATCCATAAAGACCTTGTGTACCTGGTAATAATTGAAGAATTAACGCTTTACCAAATTTTTCTGGTTGTTCTGATAATAATCCTGCTGCTGCTTCACCCACTATACCAACACCTTTTGCTGATCCAATACCTGACATTCCTACTGCTAAAGCAACACCTAGTGCTCCCATAACAAATCCACCGTTATTTTCTAAAAAAAACTTAATCCAAGTCATATCCATTTTAAAATTTCCTCCTAATCTCTTCTTAAATTAATATATTCATTTTTTGTTTCAAATGGCTTAAATGCTCTTCCACCACCATCATAAAATTTTGAGAAATATTCTACATAAGTAAGTCTTAATGTATGAACATATCCACTTAATAGTGATAATAATAAGTTTACTACTTGTCCTAACACAAAGATTAATGGCGCAAAAATAAAGAATCCTATACCAGGTATCATATGCATAATCATATTTATAGCACCTGCAATAGATGCTCCTGATAATCCTATTGCCATAAGTCTTGTATAAGATACTAAATCACTTATATAACTTGTAATACCATACAATTCATAAAGCCCTTGACTTACTTTTCCAACACTTGATTTCATTTGTCTTCCTTGAGTTAATACAATAATTATTGAACCAATAATTGCACCTGCTGTACCTATTGTTTTTAGTGTTGGCATATTTAAAACATTACCGGCTGCAAGTCCTCCAATAGAAACTAAAGTAATAACCCATGATCCTACGTCCATAAATGCTTCCATTGGTTTTCCCATTTTTATCAATACAACAGCTTTTATGGCTAATCCAAAGAATATTTGAATTGCACCAAATACAACTGATAATGCAAGTATTGTCATAACATCTTTGTTTGTATCAATTAATCCTTTAAATTTAATTAAGTCACCAAAGAATGAACCATAAATTAATCCAAATATAATTGTTGGTATACTTAAATACATAAAGAATTTAACCATTTTTTTTGTTGAATTATCAAAGTTAAAAAACTTTAATGCTCCTAATGTTGCTAATAGCATTACTAAACCGTATCCTGCATCTGCAACCATCATTCCAAAGAATACCAAATAAAATGGTGTAACAAATGGTGTAGGGTCAATATCTGTATACTTTGGCAAACTATACATTTCAGTTACTGCTTCAAATGATGTATTTAAATCATTATTTTCTAATTTAATAGGTACATCATCAATTTCTTCTTCTTTTACCTCTTCAAAATTTAAGTAAAAGTCATCATCTAAAACTTCTTTTATAATTTTAGTTAGGGTATCATTTTTATCACTAGGAACCCAACCTTGTAATAAAACAGTTTTATCTGTCTTTAAGAAATTATTACTAACTGATTTTCTATTTACCAAATTATAATAATACTCATAAGCTAATTTTAAACTATCTAAATTCTCTTCATATCCTGCTAATTCTTCTTTTACTAAAAAGTTTTCTGATTCAATAAGAGAGATTCTTTCATTATAGTCTTGAATAAGCTTTAAAGGCAGTTCTTTTTCATCAGTTTTAAATGCACTAAATCCAAACCCTCTTAGTATCTCCTCTATTTCTTCTTTATTATCTTTATGAGCTAAAATAAAGAAATAAATATCTTGATTGTCTTTTGATATAATCTCTAAATGACAATCACCTAAATCATTTTGCAACGCATCTTCATATTGATTAGCAATGCTTCCTAAGAAATGTACAGTTTCTTTAAGTTCATCTAAAGATCCTAATGGAGCATTAAACCCTTCGTAAGGTTTTAAACTTTGAACATTTCCCTGTAACTTTGTCTTTTCATTATCTAACATAGCTAAAGCATGTTCTTTTTCTTTAACTTTGTCATATACACTTTCCCAATTGCTGTTTAAAACTTTCTCTTTAAGTTCTTTAGCTGTTAGTGAAAGTTTTTCTGTACGTAAAGACTTTATTAATGATTGTTTAGGGACATACTCTTGTAAGAACTGTAGGGCAAATTTAGCTTTTGATAATTTTTCTTCCCACCTTGATATATTTGAATCAATTTCATCTTTATCTAAATCGCTAAGAAGTTCATTTTCTTCTTGAACATTCTCATCTTGTAGATTGATAAACTCAACTTCTGAAAAAGTTTGTAATTTTTCAAGAAGTTCTTCTTTTTTTGATTCAAAAGCTAACAAGGTGAATTTATTCATCTTAACTATTGCCATGAATCTTCACTATCCTCTCAATCACTAATTTAACCGCATTATCTTTTTTATCTTTAGACATATTTAATATATCCTCTGATTCTTGTTTGCCCTTTTTTAATATAGGCTCTGCTTTCTTATTAGCTTTTTCAATAGTATCATGAATAAGCTTATTTGACTTATCCTTTGCTAATGCTAAAGTATCAGAATATTGCTTCTGAGCTTCTTCCATTGCTTTTTGAACTATCTCTTTAGCTTCATCTGTAGCATTCTTAACAATTTCATCTGCTTTAGCTTCTGATTTTTTAATTTCTTCTATTGCTTCTAATGCCAAAATATCACCACCTTTATGCCCTTAGATATAAAAATAATATATATATTAATACTTTATATAGTATTAATTACTTTGTCCTCATTTTATTATACACTTTTTTCATATTTTTTCAAGAATTTTAACCTATTTTTAATTCGTTTTTACTTAAAATAGACAATTTTCGTCAACTAAAACTCTATATAGTCTAATATAAATGTTATCTTAATTTTATTTCATTAAACTTATTCTTATTCTATATTGCTAGTTTTTATACTTATATAATTTCCAGAATTATCAAATAAATAAAAACTTTCTTCTTTTAAAATTTCACCCTTTAAAATATACGTCTCTATATCAATTGAAAATTTTTCAAGATAATATTCTTTAAATGAGTACTCTTCTCTAAGCTCTTCTTTAAGCTTTTTCTCTTCCTCTTTTGTAATTCCATTTCTTAAAAATTCAGGCAATCCACGTTTTTTATTAAATATTAAATAATTAAATCTTATTATTTCAATTAAAAAACTATTATCTTCATTTAATACTTCCTTATTAAAATCTAAAAATACTTTGTAATATTCTATATTTCCTATATTTTTATTGAAATATCCTTTATTTTCAAAAAAATTTCCTAATGCATAATAAAAATCAAATGGTGTTTTAAACTTATTTTCAAAATAATTTATTATAATGTTAAATTTTCCTGAGTTATAATACTTATCGACCATTTCTTCGACTTTCTTTAACTTGATTAGCTCATTATAACTAATACTGCTCGTTTCCAAAATTTCATAAGGAGGATATGGAGAAAATTTCATACCATATTTTTCTGCTTCCTCTCTCATTGAAGAACCTTTTAATAATTTTAAAAATCCCAGTTGTATTTCTTCTGGTTTAATTTTATAAACATCATTAAAAGACCTAATAAATGATTCATAATTTTCTTCTGGAAGACCAGCTATTAAGTCCAAATGTTGTTTTATATTCTTTATAGACATAAGCTCTTCAACTTTTTCTTTTATATCACTAAAATTGACAAATCTATTTATATTTCTTAAAACATCATCATTAGTTGTTTGAACTCCAACTTCAAATTGAAATCTTCCTTCTGGTGCTTTAGATAAAAGTTTTATCTCTTCATCCTTCAGTATATCTGCTGATATCTCAAAGTGAAAACTTGTTTCAGTATCTGCATTTATTAAAAATTCCCAAATTGCCATTGAAAATTTATGATTACAATTGAAAGTACGATCTACAAATTTAACTAATCTAACTTTTTTATCTATAAAATACTGAAGTTCTTTTAAAACTCTGTCAATATTTAAAAATCTTACTCCATGAATAGTTGATGAAAGACAATATTTACAATTGAATGGACACCCTCTTGATGCCTCATAATAAACTATTTTATTATTTAAATTTTCATCATCTTCATATGGGAAAACAAGTTCATCCATAGACATAAGAGGTCTTTTCACATTAGTGTGTACCACATTTTCTGATTTATAATGTAATCCTCTAACTTCATTTAAATCCATTAATCCTAGTTTAAAGGATACAAAATCTCTAAATGTCTTTTCTCCTTCTCCCTCAATAACATAATCTCCTATATTTTCTTGAAGAAATCTTACTGAATCAAATGATACTTCAGGTCCCCCATATAAAATTTCAATATTTTCATCTACTCTTTTAATTAAATTAGAAATTCTTGAAATCATCTCTACATTCCAAATATAAACTGAAAAAGCCACAACATCTGGCTTTTCCTTAATGATTTCCTCTAGAATCTTTTCTTCTCTATCATTTATAGAAAATTCTCTTATTACTGGTTCATAATCCATATCCTTAGTGAAATTTCTTAAATACCTAACTGCTAAATTGCTGTGAATAAATTTAGAGTTTATTGCTGTAAGTAATATTTTCATTCGTATTTTCTCCTCTACTTTTTTAAGTTATTTAAACTTCATTTTCTAACTTTCTAGCTCTTATAAAAAACATATCTTCCCAAGTTTTCACTTCTTCCAATCGGAAATATTTAGAAACCATCTTTTTAACTTCATCTACACTAGAATTTAAAATTGGATTTAAATTCTTAAAGGTAAACTCCTTTACTTTACCTTTAGGTAATATAACTTTTATCTTATTATTAAATACTTTTCCTCTTTCTTTATTAATATCCCAAATCAATATTTGACCATTATTTCTGATATAGGAATTAACTTCCTTAATTAATTTTTCTTTTTCTAAATTACTCCAAAACTTATTCAAATTAAAAAAAAGAGTACAAGCATCATATTCATCATTTTTAAGTTGAGTTTTATTACTACTAGAAACATAGTCTAGAGATAATTCATCCTCAATCTCCTTTGAAATGCTGTATATAATACCAAAGTTCTCTTGACCAACATCTAGGATATCTCCATTTAAATCAATATCCTCTAAATTAATTATTAATGTTTTCCCCATATTTTCTCTCCCCCATCATTTTCTATTTACCTAGTGTACTATATATTATACATAATTATTAAATAAAAAACTTACTTACAATAGGGTTTTCTATGGAATTAATAAAACATTTCATAGACATTTTACTATATAAAATCTTTTTTACCAATATAAAAGCCCAATTTTCACTTAAAAATCGAGCTTTTATAATTGATATTATCATAATTTTATCTTTTTAAACTTTTTAAACTTTTAAACATACTTTAGAAATTTAGAATTTCAAAGAATTATTTTTTACTCTTATTGAATCTAATTATATTTAATATAACTAAAATAAATAATAATACAATTATAAATATAGAAACTGATTTTGGTAAATTAAATTTTAAACTAGAATTATCTAATTGTAAGTTATATATGCAACCTATACCTGAATCTAATATATATATTGACCCATTTAAATATTTAATTCCCCCAACCCTACTTTCATCTCTAAGTTTTAATAATTTATATAAAATTCCATTTTTATCTATAGAACATATTGTATTTAGTTCTTTATCATAAAATATTCTAGAGTCTTTTCCTAATACAGTTCCTTCCTTATCTACAGCTAAGTATCTAATACTTCCAAGTTTAGAGAATTGATATAGTGGCGCTGGAACAACTTTATTAGGAGGATTAGAAATAATAGGATTCACCTTATGTTCCCCTTGAAATCTTGGAGAAGTTATAGGATCTCCACCACTAAAATCTGGCCAACCATACCATGTTCCATCATCTAATTTATATATATAATCAAAATCTCTCTCTACTCCTCTTACTCCAATGTTTTCAATGCCACCAACTATAGCTATTAAGTTATTATTGCTATCTAAATCCCACCCTGCTATATTTCTTATACCACATGCATATAGTGATTTTTTATTATTATCTAAATCAATTTTAACTACAGAAGCATTCCCAAGTTCTTCTGCATTTATTTTTTGACCTTTTATACTAGAATTGCTATAAGGCATAAAAGCTCCTGTCTTTTTCTCCCCATAGTTTTCTCCATTTAATATAATATTTATAGGACTCTTGTCATATGGTATATTCATGAAATCACATTTTTCATAATTTTCTGCAATACCAGAATTAGTAGCCGCACCAATAGATAAAAGTAATTTTGAATCTTTTATTATTAAGTGTCTATCTAAATATTTTCCTTCTGTTGATATATTATTCATTATAGTTTTTAAAAGTTTATTTTCTAAATTATAGTTATAAATTTTGTCTTTTGAAAGAAAATATAAACTTTTCTTATAATAAACCAACTCTTCTATACACAAATCATTCTCTTCTACTAATACTTCTTCACGTCCATCTTTTTTTAATACCTTTATCAAATTCTTATAAGCGACATATGTATTGTCCTCCTCATCTTTATCAAATGCCACAGATTCTTTACAATTTTTAGCTACAATACTCCAATTTATGTCATCTTTTAAAATGTTAACTCTATATACTCCTGAAAATTTAAATACTAAAAATGATGCACTTACTATTATTACAGAAATAATTAAAAATTTCAGAAATCTTTTCACCCTATTCTCCCCCCTTATCTTAAATAATCACTCTACTTATACTTAGCATATTTAATTAATTACTAATCTTTTATTCAATCTTATTTATTAACAATATTTTTCATAATAACGCATTACTAAATTTATATTTTTAATATAATAAAATATGCATTTTGTATTAACCTTTTATCTTAAAATATTTTTTATACTGTAAAATTTATATTTTAGTTGCATTATAAATTCAAAAATATAATAATTTTCTATTCTTAACTTTAAATTTAAAATGTTCATATTTACTTAAGTATTTGAATATTATTTATAGTAATTTAGGCCATGCAAAAATAATAAATCAAATATATGCTGTATATTTTGTTGCAGACAAGGAGGCAAGATCAATTAATAGTAATTTTCTAATTCAATTTACTGACAATATATAAAGTAAAATATACAGACAAGACATACTAATATATTATTTTTTGAATATGCCTTAAAGGAGTGAATGAGACTTGAGTAAAGACAATTTTTTTAAAAATTCTTTTCTACTAACTGCATCAAACGTAACAACGGGTATTTTAGGATTTATCTTTACAATATATCTTTCTAAAATTTTAGGGCCTGAAGGTATGGGATTATATAACTTAGTTATGCCTATTTACAATTTATTTATATGTCTTATGACAGCTGGAGTTGTTGCGTCTATCTCTAAAATTGCTGCCATATATAATCAAAAAGGAGAACATAATAATATAGTTAGAACCATTAGAGTTGTTGCTTTATTTAACATATCTTGGGCACTTTTAATAGGCATTATGGTATTTTTTTCTGCTCCATTAATCGGTAAATACGGAGTTAATGATGTAAGAACTATAGATGCAATTAGAGTAATTTGTCCTGCCATGGTATGTATCGCAATTTCTAATATATTTAAAGGATATTTTTATGGAACTTCCAAAATTACAGTACCAGCTATTATTGATATTTGTGAAAAAGCTATGAGAATTTTAACTGTAAGTATACTTATATTCTTTTTAAAAGCAAAAACTCTACAAAATATGGTTACATTAGCCACAGTTGCCTTATGCATAGGTGAATTTCAAAGTTTATTTTGTCTATTTATCTATTATAAATATTCTATAAATAAGATGCCTCCATCTTCTGAAAAACCTGAAAGTAAATTTCAACTATTGTTTGATGTTATTATAATATCAATACCATTATGTTTGAATGGATTTTTAACTAACATTCTTTGGACTCTCTGCACATTAATTGTTCCAAGAAGACTTGTACATGCTGGTTTTAATTATTCAGAAGCATTAAGTTTAATAGGTAAATATAATGGTATGGCAATGACTTTAATAACAATACCCTTAATTGTTGTTTCAACTATCAATACCTTACTTATTCCAGACCTCTCTAAAACATTAAGTGAGGGAAAACAATATAAAGCTTCAATTAGAATTAGAAAAGTTATTAAAATGGCATTTTTACTTGGACTTTCGACTGCAATAGTTTGTAATGTTGTACCAGATGGTTTAGGTAAAATGTTTTTTGGAAGAGATGATTTAGGTAAATATATTAGAGTTGCTTCACTTGCTGCTCCTGTTTTTTTTACTGCAACAACTATGTTCGGTATATTAAATGGACTAAATAGACAAGGTATAATTCTTAGAAATTCTTTAATTGAGGCATTAATTGAACTAATATGCTTATATATATTCACTGCAATACCATCAATTAATATATTTGGTAATAGCATAACACTATTTATAGCTTGCGGAACAGGGCTTTGTCTTAACATGCATGAAGTTAATAAACATATAAATATAAAATTAAATAAATCAAATGTTATAATATATATCTTACTTGCCATTTTAACATTTTTAGTCGTAAATATATTTGCAAAAAATGTATTTATAAATATGCCTATTTTAAATAATTTCATTATAATAGGTCTTACTTTTATAATCTTCATATACCTAGGTACTTTTGGAGAAGGTGATATTTAAATTTAAACTATAATTAAAAAACAGTTTATATTGTAATATCAATATAAACTTAAAACATAAGAAAATTTTAAAATAGGCTGTATCAACATACAATTTTAAATTTGTATGTTGATACAGCCTTTTAGCAAACAGAACTTTAGTCTTCTATCAATCTATTTAAGTTTTTTTCTTAAAAACCTTGGCAACATATTATATACTTTAGTTGAAAATGACATAATATCATTTTTTCTAATACCACCTAATAATATCATTAAATACAAATAAATAAATCCTGCTACTGAAATCATGATTATAGTTGTAATTGCAACTACTATACTCTGCTCATTACATAAGATAAGTACTACTTTAACTGGTTGTTTCATTAAATATACCACTACAATCATTCCTAAAGATGATATAATCGGTTTTAATGTATGTTTTATAACTGGAATTCTCATTCTTAATGTCTTACTAAGTTTTCTGTGATTTAATATAAATGGTATAAAGAACCATAAAAAATTTCCAAATACAGCACCTAAAACATTTATTTCTTTTATACCAACTAATATGTAATTTGCCATTATTTTAGCAATTATTCCAATCGAAAAAGTTACTAAAACAAAATATAGTTTGTTCATACTTTGTAATATAACATTTTGTATTTGAACTACTGCCATAAATATAACTACTACAGAACCATATATCATAAGTTCAAAACCTTCAGTTGATCCATATAATAACTGATAAATTTCTTTACTCAAAATTGCAAGTCCAACTGCTGCAGGTATCGTTATTGAATAGGTTATTCTAAATGCAAAGTTAACTTTTTTTCTAACTTCTTTCTTATCTTTTAAAGCAACAGCACTTACTATTGCAGGTAAAACAGTTGTAGCAAGAGCTGTTACTATTACTAACGGTACAGATAATAAAGTTTTATATGTTCCTAATATCCCATAAAGTTCAGTAGCCTCTTTAGAAAGAAATCCAGCAAAAATAAGTCTATTGTTTACATTAACCATATCAACTAAACTTCCTAAATTTTGAAGTCCTGAACTTAATGTAATTGGTACCCCATACTTAATTAATCTTCTAACTATTCTTTTATTACTAATCCTTTTTACAGAATATTCTCCATCTAATGCTTCTTCTTCAAAATCTTTTTTATAATAAACATATATCATATAAAGACATGCTATAACTGCTCCTAATGTAGTTCCTACTGTTCCTCCAGCACTTCCATAAGGAATACTTATCTTTACTAATATATAGGCAAATATTAAACTTACTACAACATTTATAATTTGTTCTAATACTTGCGATATAGCTATAGCTGTCATACTATTTTTACCTTGGAAATATCCTCTATAAGCAGACAATATCGATGTAATAAAAATACTAGGTGCTAAAAATAATAGTCCATATGCTGCTTCTGGCTTTCCTATAATTCTGCTTATTGGATTTGCAAAAATCATTATGAATATACTTAATAGTGCTCCTATTCCGGCATAAAGTACACGTGATATCTTTAATGCCTTTATAGCATCTATCTTATTATCTACTGCTGTAAGCTCTGCAACAACTTTTGCAACTGCTGGTTGTGCCCCTAACGTAGTAACAGCATATGCAAAAATAAATACTTCATAGCAAATCTGATATATTCCTAGGCCTTCAAGTCCTATTGTTCTTCTAAGCAAAGGTACATAAAAAACAGACATTAACTTAGCTAAAATTCCTGCTGCTGAAAGAATTACAAATCCTTTGGTAGATGATTGTTCTTCCATATTTGACCCCTATCTAAGTGAAAATTTAAACGCATCCTGTTTTATCTTTTTTAACATTGGAGGCAATGCTTCCACTATTATTTTATTTCTTAAATATTCTAATTTTCCATTCATTTCTTTAAAATTTAATTTATAAGCATATAAAAATTGATAATTCAATCCATACTTATTGTCAAAGAATGAATTTATCTTCTTATCTCCATATTTATTATCACCAATAATTGGATTCCCTAAATAAGCTAAGTGTGCTCTTATTTGATGGCTTCTTCCAGTTATTAAGTTTATTTCTAATAATGAATAAGCACCATTTGTTTGCACTGTAGTTACTTCCATTGCTATCTTTTTTGAATTTGGTACTTCTTTTTTATATACTTTTGATATATTAGTTTCTTGATTTTTTAAAATATATCCAGTATATAAACCATCCTTTATCTTTCCTTTAGCTAATGCCATATAGTATTTTTTCACTCTATCTTCTCTAATAGCTTCATTTACTGCTTTTAATCCCTCAAATGTCTTTCCAAACATAACTATTCCTGATGTATTTCTATCTAATCTGTTACATGGAGCTGGGGTAAATGTTATTTCATTTTCTGGTATATAGGCTCCTTTTTCATTTAAATATGAAAGTGCATAGTCTGTTAATGTTGCTTCGTTTCCATTTTGATCTGGATGAACCAATACTCCTGGCCATTTTTCAATTACTAACAAGTTTTCATCCTCATATGTAATTTTTATACCAGAAGAATCTACCTTAATAAATTTTTCTTTTTTATCTTGTTTACTTTGGATATATTTTATTTCAACTATATCTCCTTCTTCTAAAAAATACTTTTCATTTTGTTTTTTTCCATTTACTCTTATATCTTTTTTTCTTAAAGCTTTAAAAATTGCACTTAAAGGTACATCCTTTAATAATTTTCTTAAAAATTTATCTAATCTTTGGCCAGCTTCATTTGAACCTATTTCGATTTTCAAATATTATCACTCCTAGTTTTTTCTTTTGGGCATCTGAAAGAAAATAATAAGTCAAAGGTTTTGAGGATATTTTGCGTCAGACAAGGAAGTGAAGCCTCGGAATAGCCCAGCTATTGCGGGGTTTCGCTGACGAAGTATGACATAAAATAGACCTAAAGATTGACTTATTATTTTTTTGAATATGCCTTGGTTAATTTTACCCAATTATGCCTTATATATCATTCGTTAGCTTAATATTATTTTGTTACTTTGTCAAGTAATTAAATGCTGACAAGCTTTGAATTGCTACTCCAATTGGAATACAATCTTCATCTATATCAAATAAATCACTATGTGCAGGTTCTGTAGTTTTTTTCTCCTTATTTCCTGAGCCTAAAAAGTAAAATGCTGCTGGTTTTTCCATAGCAAAATATGCAAAACTTTCTACTCCCATATGAGGAGCTTTTTGTTCTACTACATTTTCTACTCCTAGAATACTACTTGAAGAATTTCTTATTAAATCAACCATATCATCATCATTATAAAGACAAGGATAACTTTCTTCTATCTCTATCTCTGCTTTAGCTCTTGATGATAAAGCAATTCCATTTACAATCTCTTTTAATCTCTTTATTACAAATTCTCTATCTTCTTTAGTCATTGTTCTTATTATTCCACTTAATTTAACTTCTCCTGGAATAATATTTTGTGCTGTCCCTCCATGAATAGTTCCAATTGTAATAACAGCCGGATTTACAGGTGATATCTCCCTACTCACAATACTTTGAAGTGCTACAACAATATGACTTGCTACAACAACTGGATCAACTGTTGTATGTGGTGCTGCTCCATGTCCTCCTTGCCCTATTATGGTTATATTAAATGGATTTGATGCAGCATTAACAACACCTTTTTTTATCTCTATATTTCCTATTTTTACATTTTCATCAACATGAAGACCTAATATACAATCTACTTTAGGATTTTCTAAAACATTCTCTTTTATCATATATCTAGCCCCACCAACTGTTTCTTCAGCAGGTTCAAATATTAATTTTATATTTCCACTAAATAAATTTTTATGTTTATTTAATATTTTAGCTACCCCAAGAAGTATTGTTGTATGTGAATCATGACCACAAGCATGCATTTTACCTTTAACTTTTGAACTATATGAACATGATTTCATATCTTGAATAGGAAGTGCATCCATATCTGCTCTTAATGCTATTGTTTTTTTGCTTCCATCTTTTTCTCCAGTTATAATTCCACAAACACCTGTTTTAGATAATTCTATATATGGAATCCCTTCCTTAGTTAAAAAATCTTTAATAATTCCTGAAGTTCTAATCTCTTCAAAACCCACTTCTGGATGTTCATGTAAATCTCTTCTTATAGATATTAATTCTTCTTTTATTTCATTAGCTTCTTTATTAAAATCTATCATTAATATCGTCCTCCACAATTATTTTGACCAAAATAGTTCTACAACATCGCCTTCTTTTAATCTCGCTGTATAAGATGAATTTTCACCATTTAATTTTGCATTTATATTTCCTTTTGAAACTGTTAAATCAAAATCAATATAATCAAATATATCTACAAATATATATTCATTCTTACCTTTTAATACTATTTCTTGATTATTAACAATAACCTTAACCTCATTAAATTCCTCTTTAAAATGAGGTTTTTCAATTTTTTCAGAATTTATTTCTTTATCTCTATCAAATTCAACCTCGAATTCATTATCATTACTTTTAAGTCTTTCTGTATCTTCTAATTCTTCTGATGGAATAATATCCTCATTAATATCTTTATTATCTAATTCTTTTTCTTTTAGATTATCAGCTTCATCAATATTATTATCTATGTTATCTTTCAAATCAGAATTTTTTAACTTATTAAGGCAATCTCCTTCTTGAACTTCATAGTCATCATCTAATACTATATTATCTTTTAATACATCTATATCCATTTCATTTAATATATATTTTTTAATATCTTTAACTTTATTAGGTATAAATACATTAAGTTCATCATTATTATTTAAAAAATCATCTATATCTTTTTCTTCACCATTGACTAAGATTATTGGATCAAGATTTATAAGCTCATCATCAATATAAATTGAAATTGAATTTATATTATTAATATGTTCTGATATTTTTGGTTTTGCATCATTTCCATTTTTAGCATACTCAATAACTATATTATCATTAACTTTAACTTCTGTTTCTAAAGTAGCTTCTTCTTCATTTATAAAGATTTTTGCATTAGTTCCATATTCTCCAAAAACTATTCTCTTTCGTCCATTATATTTAAATCTTATACTCTTACCATTTCTAGCTATAAGCAAACTTGGATCTATCCTCGCTTGAAGTAATGCATCCATAACAGTATGTTTATGTGAATTGAATAAACTAATAGGAGTATCATTTAATATAACATCTATAAAATCTGTACCTAAATTTCTTAAAGCTATTAATCCTATTCCAATTACCGTAACTCCCGCTGAACCTAAATTATTATCAGCTACACACTCTGGAATAGATTTTCTATCTTTAATTGCTATTCTTTGAGACGGTAAGTTTAAATTAGTAGAAATACTATTTAAAAGTTCAGGAGTATGTGCTCCTCCGCCAACCAAAAATACTGCACTTGGTGGTTTATTACCATTAAGTTCTAATATCTTACTTGAAATTTCTTCTGATATTTTTTTTACTATAGGTTTAACTAATTTAGTTACGCTTTCTGATAATACTACATTTTCAAGTCCTAATACATCTACATATTTGATTTCTTCTGATTCATTTATTGCTCTTTTTATAGATTCTGCTGTATTAAAATCTACTAAATACTCTTGTGCAATAACCTCAGTAACTTCATCACCAGCCATAGGAACCATTCCATATGCAGATATTGTTTCCTTATAACTTATTGCTATATCTGAAGTTCCTGCACCGATATCCACTAAAGCTATATTTAACAATCTTAAATTCTTAGGAATTGCTGCCTCTATTGCAGCAATAGGTTCTAAAGTTAAATTGGTAACTTTTAAATTAACCTTATTCATTACCGCATAAAGTGAATCTACAACAGATCTTGGTAAAAATGTCGCAATTACATCTGCTTGAAGTTTTTGTCCCTTATGACCTATTAAATTTGATATAATAAAACCATTTAAATAATAACTTTTAACTGAATACCCAACACAATATAATTTGCCTTCTGTTGAATTATTTATTTCTTCTTCAGCATTTTTAACTGCACTTAATTCAAGACTTCTTACAATTTCATTATCTATTTCTTGTTCTTCATCTATTTCAATTTCTGCTTTGGAATTTACAGTTCTTAAAAATCTTCCTGCTGCTGCTATTGAAACTTCTTTTAAAGTAATTTCTATTTTTTCTTCAATTTTTCTTTTAATCTTTTCAACAACAGATGCTACTAAGTTTATATCATGAATCTGTCCATCTACCATAGCTCTTTCTTCATGTTCCATATACTCTTCACATACAACTTCAAATTTTTTATCTCTTATTAATCCAACAGTTCCTATTATAGACCTAGTTCCTATATCTAATGAAAAAATTATATCTTTAGGATTAAAATTTCTTAACTCCATCTAAACACAACCTTTATGTTTTATCTTATATTTTCTAATAATTATACAAATCTACTCTAAATTATATATTATAATTTCTCTACATTCAATCAGTGATATTTTATCTTTTTACTTTATTATACATAATTATACTAATATATATTTTTAAAACTTTGAAAAACAAAAATGAACTATCTCAAAAAACATTTTATAAATTTGAGATAGTTCTTTATTTTAGACACATTTAAGAAATAATAAACCATTATGATTATATATTTGTGCTTTTCATATAAAACAAAATATATCACATCTTTCATCTATTATTTTCTTTAGGAATATGAACCAAAATAGCAAGCCCAAAATGTCCTGATTATTTTTAATTAGGCAAGGTAGTAGGTTAGTCTCATAGTGAGTCTATTAAGCAAATCTGCTGACGCAGTATAATGGAAAACAAGCTTGGAAAATGGACTTGTTATTTTTTGATTATGCCTTAATATGTCTTATTTAAATCTTTTATTTTTATCTTTAGGATTTATAATTTTTCCAACACCATATAGCATAACCATAGCTATTAACAATACAATTATTATTGTTTTCAAAGTATATCCCTTCTTTCTATAGAATATAGAGTCCATATTAATAATTCTATAAAAATCGAATAAAAACCTTTTAAGTAATAATATAGAAAATTTCTATCTATAAAAAACATCTTTATTTTATTATTCCTTATTGCTTTTGTATCAAATTATTTTCAACTAATACTTTTAAAGAAAAACTTCTATCAAGTCCATCATTAAATTTTATAGTTATTTTATCATCATTAATCTCATCTATTTTACCTTTTCCATAAGTTTTATGAATTATTTCATTTCCAGTTTCATATCCATAAGTATCCTTAGGTAATCTATCAAATCCTGCTTCACTTATAAATCTTGAAACATCTTTTAAATTACCTCTTCTATTTCTTGGCGAAAATAAACATAGATTATCTATTGCTCTTGTTATTCCAACATAGAATAATCTTCTTTCTTCTTCTATATTTTCATTTTTACTTGAAGAATGTGGCAAAGTATCTTCATTACAATTTATTATATAAACATTTTTAAATTCCATTCCCTTTACACCGTGTATAGTACTAAGGATTACCCCATCTTGTTCATGTTTATTTTTACTTGATTCTATTTCTTCCTTGACTTCTTCAATATGCATTAAAAACTCAAATATATTTTTAAAACCTTCCGCAGATAATTTAAATTCTTCAACTACATCCTCTAAATCATCTAAACTTTGACTAAACTTCTCACTATAGTTTTTTAAATAATCTATATATTCTAAATCTGTTACTATATATGAAATAGCAGATCCTAGAGATACCTTATTTAAATAATTAAACTCCTTCTTTAAATCATCAAGCTTCTTTTTTTGAAAAGGTGGAGTATCATCTTTATTTATTAATATATCAAATGGATTTTCTTCAAATTTATATTGTCTTATATAATCTAAATTACTTTTGCTTATATATCTAAATGGTTTATTTATAACTTTTAAAAAACTTTCTCTATCAAATTGATTCATTGATAATTTTAAATATGCTATTAAATCCTTACATATAAAGTGTTCAAAAAAATTATATTGCCTATCTAATAGTCTAAATGGAATATGATTCTTAGTAAGTGCATCTATTATGCTCATAGATTCCATATTAGTTCTGTATAAAACAGCATTTTCTTCATAATCTATATTATATTTTTTTTCATTTTTAATTAGTTCAGCCAATATATCTCCCTGAAATTTTTCATTATACGGCGTAAAAAATTTAATTATTCCTTCATCTTTCTTATTAAATAAAATTTCTTTATTGTTTCTTTCCTTATTAAATTTTATTAATTCCTTTGACTTATCAACTATATTCTTTTTGCTTCTATAGTTAATTGATAAGTAATGTTTTTTCCCTTCCTTAAACATTTTATCAAAAGTCACCATATACATTGGTTTTGATCCTCTAAATGAATATATACATTGATCTTCATCTCCAACTGCAAAAAGTGAATTTTCTTCCCCTTCATTTATTAACTTTAAAAAATTAATTTGCAATTCATCACAGTCTTGAAATTCATCTACTAATATATATTTAAATAATTTTCTATAATATAAGATGGCATTTTTATTTTGTTCTAATAAATTCAATGTTTCAATAGCTAAATCATCAAAATCCATTTTACCATTCTCTTTTTTATAGGTTTCATATATTTCTAATGCATCTTCAAATATTTCTCTTGATATCGAAGGTTTAAATTCATTTATTGTAGCCCTAGATGTTTTATATAATGAAATATTATTTATAACTTCTTTAATCTTATCTTCATTAATATCATCAAAATATTTTGTTAACACATGTTTTATTAATTTATGTGCTATCTTGCTTTCTAATATTTCTATTTTTCTTCCTATTCTTAAAAGTATTTTATAAAACAATCCATGAAATGTTCCAAAGAAAGGAGAACTATCTCTATTAAAAGTACTTTCATATCTATTTTTCATATTTTTTGCAGCTGCTTTTGTAAATGTAATTACTATAATATTTCCATTATTAATCTTTTTATTAATTACTAGATGATTTACTCTATTAATTATAACTGTAGTTTTTCCTGAACCTGGTGCTGCAACTACTAAAGCATTTTTATCCTTTGTAACCACTGCTTCATTCTGAAACTTATCTAGATTATATTTCATTAAACTTCCCCTTTATTCTTAATAGTAATATTAGCTTACTATAATATTGCTATATAATAAGCATATTGTAATAATTATGTTATCGAGGTACAATAATTTTATTATATTACATTTATAAAAAATTGCACAAACTATGAATATATAATTACTAGAACACATTAAAAAATACTAAGTATAAAACAAAATATTCAAACATACTGTCTATTATTTTTTGAATGTGTCTAAATAGAAGTTTGTTTTAAAGGAGACTACTAATGAATACTAAATTTAATTTTGATGTTAGAGATGAAAGAAATCTAACAATGTTAGTTGATTTTTATGAATTAACTATGGGAAATGGATATTTTGAAAAAGGACTTAAAGATAAAATTGCTTATTTTGATATGTTTTTTAGAAGGGTTCCTGATGGTGGAGGATATTGTATAATGGCTGGTGTTGACCAACTTATACATTATTTAAATAATTTAAAATTTACAAATGAAGATATCGAATATTTAAAAAGTAAAAACACTTTTTCAGAAGAATTTTTACAATTTTTAAAAGACTTTAAATTTACATGTGATGTTTGGGCAGTACCAGAAGGAAATCCTGTATTTCCAAATGAACCTTTAGTCACAGTTAGAGGACCTGTTATACAATCACAATTCATAGAAACAATGATACTTTTAACTATAAATCATCAAACTCTAATAGCAACAAAAGCTAACAGGATTTGTAGAGCTGCTGGAGAACGTCCTGTAATGGAATTCGGTTCAAGAAGAGCTCAAGGATACGATGGAGCTATTTATGGAGCTAGAGCTGCTATAATCGGTGGGTGTGATTCAACTGCATGTACTATATCAGATAAAATGTTTAACATACCTGCTGTAGGTACAATGGCTCATAGTTGGGTACAATTATTTGACACAGAATATGAGGCATTTAAATCTTGGGCTGAACTTTATCCTGATAATTGCTTATTATTAATTGATACTTATAATGTTATAAAATCTGGAATACCTAATGCAATTAAAGTTTTTGATGAAATCTTAAAACCACTTGGTAAGAGACCTACTGGTATTAGAATAGATTCAGGAGATATAACTTATCTTACAAAACGTTGTAGAAAAATGTTAGATGAAGCTGGATATGAGGATTGTAAAATAGTTATATCTAATTCTCTTGATGAACACATAATAAAAGATGTTTTAGACCAAGGTGCTTGTATTGATTCATTCGGTGTTGGTGAAAGATTAATAACTGCAAAATCCGAACCTGTTTTTGGTGGAGTTTATAAATTGGTTGCAATAGAAAATAATAATGAACTAGTTCCAAAAATTAAAATAAGTGAAAACGATGAAAAAATAACTAATCCTGGTTTTAAGAAAATAATAAGAATATTTGATAAAAATTCTCATAAAGCATTAGCTGATTTAATAGCACTAAAACATGAACTTATAGATGAAAGTCAACCATTAACTATTTTCGATCCAATTCATACTTGGAAAAGAAAAAAACTTACTAATTACTATACTAAAGAACTTCAAGTTCAAATTTTTGATAAAGGAAAATGTGTTTATACATCTCCTACTGTTCTAGAAATAAAAGAGTTTTCTGAGAAGGAAACAAATAAATTATGGTCTGAAGTATTGAGATTTGAAAATCCTCATAATTATTATGTAGATTTATCTAATAACTTATGGTCATTAAAACAATCTTTACTTCATAAATATACAAATTCATATGAATTATCAGATTAGACCAAAAGAATTTATTTTTAAATTAATTAATCCTATAACTAAATATTTTATTAGTTATAGGATTAATTAAAATATTATTATATATTTTAATATTCAATACCACTATTATCATAAATAGACTTTTTTAAAAAATTATAGTCTTCCTTTACCACATCTTTAAAATTAATTCTATTTAATAACAAATACTCCTTAAATACACATTGTTCTTCCATACCTAAATCGTTTTTTAACATTGGACACGAATCATAGCACTCATGATATTCTTTCCTTGTTGACCAAAACGGACATTTACTCATAAAAACCCACCCTTTTTTTGTAAAAAATTGTTCCTCTCGAATTTATTATATTATAAAAATACAGGAAAATAAAGCCATTTTCCAAATAATCTTAAATTTATTCCTTAAAACCTAGAAATATAAACCATGTTTTATATTTCTATTCTCCATTATAAAAATTTTAAAATTATAATTTTATTTATAAATACAAAGAAAGAGTTTAATATTTAAATACTAAACTCTTTCTCTGTATTACTTTTTAACTATTCTTATTAACAGATATATTAATTACTTCATTTTGAAATGCTCTTAATAATGCTTTTTCTAGTACTTTTTGTTGATCAAAGTTTTTTATATCTTTACATACTGAAAATACTTTATTTTTTTCACCTTTAAAATTTATATAAGTTAAAGTTACATTTGGCTTATCATATTCTATATCTACAATTCTTATTCCCCAAGATATTTGAGCAAATTCTCCATCTACCTTTAAACAAGTTAAATCTTTTAATTTTTGGCTTTCTTTACTTGGATTATTAATAGTTATTAATTCATCCCCAACTTTATATTTATCCATAAATATGCCTCCTTAAGTATTTAAATATTACGTATTTTATCATTACCATAATTTCTCGTTAATTAATTAACAACGAGATTAATTATGTTTAGTTTATTATAGAGATATCATTTACTCTACTATAGTATTATATCATAATATTTAAATTATTTATAGCAAAAAAGAGGTTAGTTTATTTAACTCACCTCCTTAAATACCATATACTTTATTTAGCTGTTTTTATCAACTGATATATTTATTATTTCATTTTGGAATGCTTTTAATAATGCTTTTTCTAACACTTTTTGCTTATCAAAATTTTCTATATCTTTACAAACTGAAAATACTTTATTTTTTTCGCCTTTAAAATTTATATAAGTTAAAGTTACATTCGGTTTGTCATATTCTACATCTACTATTCTAATCCCCCATGATATTTTAGCAAAATCCCCTTCAACTTTTAGACAAGTTAAATCCTTCAATTTCTTCATTTCCTTATTTGGATCATTAACTATTACTAGTTCATCTCCAACTTTATATTTACCCATAAAATACGCCTCCTTAACTATAATAGATTATATACTTTCCATTAGTCATAATCTTATATTACTTCTTCATTATAGTTTGTTAATTAATTAACAACTTGTCCTATTTATATTCTATCAAATTTTTATTAACTATACAATGTTTTTTTTATTTTATTATATAATAATGCACTATTATAATATATTATTTAATTTAATCAATAATAATTATTATATAATATATTATTAAGTAATAATTATTGACTTTTAATTATCATTATAATATAATATACTATATTATATTATCTTGGGAGGTGTTTATTATCAATGATATTGCTATAATTTTCAAAGAGAAAAAGCTTAAATTAACACCACAAAGACTTGCAGTTTATAACTATTTACTAAGTACTTCATGCCATCCATCAGCTGAAGTTATATATAATGCTATTCATGAACAATATCCAACTATGAGTTTAGCTACTGTATATAAAACATTAAAAACGCTAGTTGAAGTTGGGCTTATTCAAGAAATAAATGTAGGAGAAGGTAATTTCCGTTATGATAGAAATGCATTATCTCATCCTCATATCCAATGCTTGACTTGTGGAAAAATATGCGATTTTGAAAATTTAAATTTAGATCATCTTAACAATCTAGCAGAAAATAGTTCTGATTTTAAAGTATCTTTTAATAAAGTTTATTTCTATGGATACTGTAAAGAATGTCAAAAATCATCTAAAAACTAATTAGATCAATTATAAACATCCCTAGTTTTATTTATTTAAAACTAGGGATGTTTTATTTATTTAAAATTCGAATTAATTATAATTATGTACATATAATTTAATTGAGGTGATTATGATGAAATTAATTTTAAAAGAAAAAAAATATATTATTTATCTTTCGATTTTAACATTAGTAATTGTAGGATCAATAATATTTACTTTATCAATAAACAAAAATAAATGTTTACAAACTATCTCTCCATTAACTTCGTCAAAAAATATTGATTTTGATTTAACTGGCGATGGTAAAAATGATACTGTAAAACTTATAAAAAGAGATAATACCTTTGATATAAATATTGATTATCATAATACAAATATTTTTCTTTCAAGTAAAATTAAAGATAATATTTTATTTAATATCTCTAATTCTTGGCCAATTAAAATTTATTTATATGATATTTCTAGAGATTTAAGACCTGAGATAATTTTACAAGGTACAAAAAATAATAAAAGTATGTGTTATGTTTTTAATTTCAATGAAGGAGAATTTTATGATTTATACTCAAGTGATAAAAATATTTTTGGTATATTAGATTCAAATAATACTAAAACACCTCAATGCTATTCACTATTATCTTCTAAAGGGATTTCGTCTCTAAATAGCTTCATGTTAATTAATAATAAATTATTAGACACTACAAAAGATGCTAAAAATATTCCTTCTTTTAACAATGCTGTAAGTTTTATAAACCTAATTGAAGCTCCATACGAATTAGATAGTTTACCAAATATATTCTCTTCTTCTATTGCTAATGACGAATTATCAGTTTTATGGAATTTAGACAAGGAAAATTATTCTTATTCTTTTCAAGATGCTTTTTTTTATGATTATGAATGGGATTCTTCTGGAGACCCTACATCTTTAAAGTGGAGATTGACATTTGAAAAGAGTAAACTAAAAGGTTCTGAAAATGATAAAAATGAACTAGTTTTATCATTAGATTGTCACCTTAATGATTCTAATTACAATATAACATCAATTGAAAAATTAAAATAATATATTAAAAAATTTAATTATAAACTTTTAACTTATAATAACAATTATTAATAAAAATCATAAATTTAAAAATATAATTCTAATTTTTTCTTAAAACTATAAATTAAAATACAAATAAAAAGGCCGCAAATGCGGCCTAAAAGGGGGATGGGGGGGCTTAATAAAATTAATATTTCCTTTTATTAAGCTATAGGAGAATACTTTCTCCGTTACAGTAGTATTATTAACAACTTTTTTTATTATTATACATTTTATTTTAAATATCTTTAAATGCACCACTTTTATATAACTCTATCATTTTATCTATAAAACTTATTTTACTTGGATGAACAAAACCTCTTAAAGATATAAGCATATCTAAATTACTATCATTAGTAGTTTGATTTTTAATATTATTTATTTTTTTATTATTTATATTATCGTTATTAATATTATTTACGTTCCCCTGATTGTTCCCCATATGATTCATAGAGTTTCTATTAGGCTGATTAAAATTGCCCATGTTTCCTAGGTTTCCTAAATTTAACCCTGCCATATTAGCTAAAGGAGCTAAATTACTTAAATTTAATCCATCTATATTCATTGAGGATAAAAGACTGTTTATATCAAAATTTCCGCCTAACATTCCCATCAATTGAGCTGGATCTATGCCAAATGGATTTCCTGCATTTCCAGCATTGTTGCTTCCCACATTATTCTCTAGAGGTTCACGTTCCCTATGTTTACGTTTAGCCATTAAAAATCCTCCAATTATAATTCTCCTAATTTTAATATATGTATTATATAGTGAATGTGATTATACTTTTAATTTTTTTTGGAGGGTACTTTTGTACCCTCCATCCACTATACTAGCAACAGCAGCATTGATTATTAGATTGTCCTGAACAGCCTCCTAATAAACTAGAAAAGTTTCCGCCACATAATAGGCATAGTAAGATAATTAAATATGATTTACCACAATTCAACAATCCTGAACCACATGCAATTAATAAGAAAATAATTGGTGTACATCCATTGAATCCTCCACCACAATCATTTCTGCAGCAGCAACAATTATTCTCCATCATTTTACAACAACATTTATCCTTCTTTTTAGACATATCATTCTCTCCTTTCTAAAAAATTAGAATTAGCAACCAAATCCACAAGCAGTATTGCCAGCATTATTAAATGGTGAAATACCGTTGTTTGGGAAGTTACCATTGCAAAGGAATAAAATTACTAACAAGAACAAGTATGATGAGCATCCGCCTGTTCCATTATTATTTCTTGAACAGCAGCAACAATCATCTTTCTTTTTACAACAGCATGAATAAGAATTATTGTATCCATTATTGTATCCGCCTGTTCCTAAAAAGCTATTTCTTCCGCATCCTCCATAAAATAGTATTAATAGAATCCAAATCCAGCTGCCAAATCCACATCCACCAAAAGCTGGTGAAACTCCAAAACCTGGTCCTGCTCCGCAGCCTGGTCCAAATCCACAACCATTTCCAAAATTCATGCCAGAAGTATCATTATTAAAGCCTCCGCAATCTGTGTCTTGATCGCAACAGCTATCTCCACATGAATTTAAACCATTTAGGATATCATTCATCTCCATATTTACTCCTCCTTGGAAAAAATTTTTTTCTTCTTGATACTATATACTATTCCTCCACAAATAATTTGACACAATTTTTGTAATAAAAAAACTCTATCAAAATTAATTTTGATAGAGTCTTTGAAATTTATAATATTTAAAATAATACGATAAACTTTTGAAAATATAATATCAGACATATTTGCTTTTTATTAATCAATATCTGTTGCAAATTCTAAAAATAAATTATCTATAAGTTGTTCTGTACCCTTCTTATTTAAAGATGAATAGAAATAGAAATTATCATCTGCGCTTAATTTTAAAGTACTTTTTATTAGATTCTCACTCTTTTTAATTTCAGAATTTTTAAGTTTATCACTTTTAGTTGCAACAACAACTACATTATATCCAAAATGCTTTGCCCATTGATACATCATTATATCGTCTTCTGTTGGTTTATGTCTTGAATCTACAAGTAATACAATTCTTTTTAATTGATGTCTATCAGTTAGGTACATCTCTATAGTTGCTCCCCAACTCTCCTTCTCTTTCTTAGATACCTTAGCATAACCATATCCAGGTAAATCAACTAAATAAAAATCATTATTTATTAAAAAGAAATTCACAAGTCTTGTTTTTCCTGGTGTACCACTTACCTTAGCTAATTTTCTTCTATTAGTTAAAGAATTTATTAATGAACTTTTTCCTACATTAGACCTACCTACAAAAGCAACTTCATTTTTATCATCTATAGGATATTGATTTCTTTTCACTGCTGAAGTAATGAATTCTGACTGTTTAATTCTCATCAATTTTCTCTCCAATCAACGCATTTTTTAATACTTCATTCACTTTACTTGCAGAAATAACATTTAGTTTATTTCTTATTGAATTAGGTATCTTTTCTATATCTTTCTCATTTTCTTTTGGAATTATTATTGTATCTATACCTGCTCTAAAAGCTGCTAAAGACTTTTCTTTTAAACCACCTATAGGTAAAACTCGTCCAGTTAAAGTCACTTCACCAGTCATAGCAACATTATGTTTGACTTTTCTTCCTGATAATGCAGATACAAGAGCAGTAACCATAGTAACCCCTGCTGATGGGCCATCTTTGGGTACAGCCCCTTCTGGTGCATGAATATGAATATCTTTTTCTTTATAGAAATTCTCCTTGATGCCATACTTATCCGCATTAGCTCTTACATAACTATAAGCTGCTTTAGCAGATTCCTGCATTACATCTCCTAATTTTCCTGTAAGTTCTAGTTTTCCACTTCCATTCATAACCATAACTTCAACTGGCAATGTATCTCCACCATAGGCTGTCCATGCCATACCTGTTACAACCCCTATTTTATCTTCTTTATCAATCTTGTCAAATTCAAATGATTTTTTCCCTAAGAATTTTTCTACATCATCTTTATTAATTATTATATTTTCTTTATTTTGACTTAAAATTTTTGCTAAAGATTTTCTTATAAGAGTACTTAATTTTCTTTCAAGTCCACGAACACCTGATTCACGAGTATAGCCTTCAATAACCTCTTTAATAGCATCATCTTGAATACTAACATTAACGCTATCAATATCCATATCTTTAAATATTTTAGGAATTAAATGTTCCTTAGCTATATTGAATTTTTCTTCATAGGTATACCCTGATACTTCAATAATTTCCATTCTATCTAAAAGTGGCCTTGGTATAGTATCTAAACTATTTGCCGTAGCTATAAACATTACTTTTGATAAGTCAATATCTAATTCTAAGTAATTATCTCTAAATGTTTTATTTTGTTCACTATCTAATACTTCTAGTAAAGCATCAGCTGGATCCCCTTTATAATCTGAATTAATTTTATCTATTTCATCAAATAGTATTAATGGATTTATTGTTTTTGCTTGTTTAAGTGCATAAGCAATTCTACCTGGTATTGCTCCAACATAAGTTTTCCTATGTCCCCTAATTTCTGCTTCATCACTCATACCACCAAGTGATATTCTAGAATATTTTCTATTAGTTGCATGTGCTATTGATCTTGCTATTGATGTTTTACCTACTCCTGGAGGGCCTACTAAACAAATGATAGGGCCTTTTTGAGTTTTACTAAGTTGTTTTACAGCTAAATATTCTATTATTCTATCTTTTACGTCCTCAAGACCATAATGTTCTTTATCTAAAACTTCTCTAGCTTTAATAATATCCATATTCTCTTTAGTTTGTTTATTCCAAGGTATATTAAAAATCCAATCTAAATATCCTCTTATTACATTTCCTTCTGATGATGATGAACTCATATTTTTAAGTCTAGATAACTCATAATTAGCTTTTTCTTTAACTTGTTTAGAAAGTTTAGTCTTACTAATTAATTTTTCATATTTCTCTATTTCTTTCTTGTCTTCATCCTCTTCACCTAATTCTTCCTGAATGGCTTTTAATTGTTCTCTTAAATAGAATTGTTTTTGTTCTTCATCTATATGTTCTTTTACTTTGTTAGAAAGTTTCTTTTGGATTTTTAACATTTCCATTTCTATTTTTATTCTAGATAAAACCAATTCTACTCTTTGTTTTATTTCTATAGTCTCTAAAACTTCTTGTTTTATTTCTTCCTCAGTTATTGAATATGATGCAACCATATCAACAAAAGCACTTGGATTTTCTAATGGATTTACTAATTTTATAGTATCTATATAACTATCACCCATTATTTTTAATAGCTTCATAAATTCTTTATCTAAAAACTTAATATAAGCATCTATTTCTGGATTTTCTTCAGATATTACTTTTATTTCTTCTACAGATGCTTTAATATAATTTTCCTCTTCATCCGCTATATATTCAACTATCTTTCCTCTTTCTTTACCTTCAACTAACACTCTTATTGTGTTATCAGACATTTTTATAATTTGTTTTATCTTACATATTGTCCCTAAATCATATATTTCTTCTCTTTCTGGATCCTCTATTGATGGATCTTTTTGAGCAACAAGAAAAATTTCTTCACCATTTAACATTGCCTCTTCTATTGCTGACACTGATTTTTTTCTTCCAACATCAAAGTGTGCTACTACATTTGGAAAAATAGTCAATCCTCTTAAAGGAATTAACGGAAGTGTATATAAGTTTTGTATCATCCCATTTCCCCTCCATCTTTGATTACTTCATTAGTATACACATATTAAGCGTACATTTCAATAAATATACCTAAAATAGGATTAGTTGAAATAATAAAAATTCTTACAACTAATCCTAAAGTTTTATTTTTTTGCTAGCATCTAACTTATTTTTAGTTTTAACTTATAAGATATAATTTTTATCATTAACAATTTTTTATAAAAAAAATACTGATATCTAAATAGATATCAGTAAAATAATAAGCTTATAATTAAGCAGATTCAATATCCTTTTTTATTCTAGTAGAAACTAGAGTTGGTCTTGTTTTACCTTCAGGCAATCTTTCAACTTCAGGTTTATTCTTTTTCTTAATACAATCTTGAGTTATTGTAACTTTTGAAATTTGCTCATCTGATGGTATTTCATACATAACTTCAGTCATCATATCTTCTATGATAGCTCTTAAACCTCTAGCACCTGTTTTTCTATCTATTGCCTCTTCTGCAATTGCATTTAAAGATTCCTCATTGAACTCTAATTTAACATTGTCTAGTTCAAATAATTTCTTATATTGTTTTACAAGAGCATTTTTAGGCTTAGTTAAGATATTAATTAATGCATTTTTATCTAAAGACTCTAAAGTTACTATTATTGGAAGTCTACCAACAAATTCTGGTATTAAACCAAATTTCAATAAATCTCCTGGCATAATTTCCTTTAATAATCTACCAATATCTTTTTCATGTTTTGCTTGAATTTCTGCACCAAATCCCATAGAACTTTTTCTTGTTCTACTTTCTATTATCTTATCAACACCATCAAAAGCACCACCACAAATAAATAGTATATTAGATGTATTTATTTGAATAAACTCTTGATGTGGATGTTTTCTGCCTCCTTGTGGAGGTACTGAAGCAACAGTTCCTTCTAATATTTTTAATAAAGCTTGTTGCACTCCTTCTCCAGATACATCTCTAGTTATTGATGGATTTTCAGATTTTCTTGCAATTTTATCTATTTCATCTATATAGATAATTCCTCTTTCTGCTCTTTCAACATCATAATCTGCATTTTGAATTAATTTAAGAAGAATGTTTTCAACATCTTCACCAACATATCCTGCTTCTGTTAATGTTGTAGCATCAGCTATTGCAAATGGAACATTTAAAAATTTTGCAAGCGTTTGAGCTAATAATGTCTTACCAGATCCTGTTGGTCCTAATAATAAAATATTACTCTTAGATAGTTCAACATCTATATCTTCTTTATTAGTATTAATTCTTTTATAGTGATTATAAACTGCAACTGCTAAAGATTTTTTTGCTCTTTCTTGCCCAATAACATAAGAGTCTAAATATTCCTTTATTTCAGCTGGTTTCGGAACACTTTTAGTGTTAAATTCTACACTTTCTTCAAATTCATCAGCAATAATTTCTGAACATAAATCAATACATTCATCACAAATGTATACACCCGGTCCAGCAATTAATCTTTTTACTTGATCTTGAGTTTTTCCACAGAATGAACACTTAAGTTGTTTCTTTTCATCATATTTAGCCATACATTCACCTCACTTAACTCTAATACTTTATAAGCATCTTATTTATCTTTTCCAACTTCGTTTTTAGTTATTACTTTATCTACTAATCCATACTCTTTAGCTTCATCTGCAGTCATAAAATTATCTCTTTCTACATCTGCTTCAATAGTAGATAATGGCTTACCTGTATTTTCACTTAAAATCTTATTTAAAGATTCCTTTGTTTTTAATATTCTCTTAGCATGTATTTCTATATCAGTTGCTTGCCCTTGGAAGCCACCAAGTGGTTGGTGTATCATTACCTCAGAGTTTGGAAGTGCAAATCTCTTTCCCTTCGCTCCGCTTGATAATAAAAATGCTCCCATAGAAGCTGCCATACCTATACATATAGTTGAAACATCTGGTTTGATATATTGCATAGTATCATAAATTGCCATACCTGCTGTTATTGAACCACCAGGACTATTTATATATATATATATATCCTTATCTGGATCTTCACTTTCTAAAAATAATAATTGTGATACTATTAAATTTGCAGAATCATCGTTTACTTCTCCACTTAACATGATTATTCTTTCTTTTAATAATCTTGAAAATATATCGTAAGAACGTTCTCCTCTACTTGTTTGTTCTACAACCATTGGAACTAAACCCATTCAATTCCCTCCTTATTCCATAAAAGATTTTTTAAAATAAACCTTATATAAATTATATAAAATTTTTATAAAAATGTTAATTGTTATTTGAAATAATTGCCAGAATAACTTCTGGCAATTATTTTTAACTATTTATTTTTATATTTTTTATTATTTGCAAGATTCTTTTAATAATTTAAGAGTATTTTCTATTATTATATCTCTTTCTAACATACCTTTTTGAGCTTTTAATAATATATTAGCCATTTTCTTAGGATCTTTAGGTCCGTAAACTTTTCCTAATTCTAAAGCTCTTTCATTTAATTGTTCTTCAGTAGCTTTTATATCTTCTACTTTAGCAATTTCTTCAAGAATTATATCTGCTTTAACTTTTCTTTCAGCATTTTCTTTCATGAATTCTCTCATCTTTTCAGTTGTGTTTCCTGTGAATTCCATGTATTGATCTAAGCTTAATCCTTGATATTGTAATCTTGCTTCAAGATCTTTCATCATAGCATCTATTTCTTTTGTTAACATGATTTCTGGAAGATCCATTTTTGAAGTTTCAATTATTGAAGTTATAACTGCTTCTTCAAATTCTCTTTCAGCTCTTGCATTATTTGCTTCTTCTAATCTTTTCTTTGCATTTTCTTTAAATTCTGCAATTGTATCAAATTCTGATACTTCTTTAGCAAATTCATCATCCAATTCTGGTAATTCTTTCACTTTAATTCCCTTAACTGTTACTTCGAACATTGCAGGCTTTCCATTTAATTCTTCTTTTCCATAATTTTCAGGAAAAGAAACATTTATTTCTTTCTTATCTCCTATTGCTAAACCAACTAATTGATCTTCAAAATTATCAATAAATGTACCTGAACCTATTTCTAATGGATAATCAGTTCCTTCTCCACCTTCAAAAGCATTTCCATCTATAAATCCTTTAAAATCTATAACAGCTATATCGCCTTTAGCAACTGTTCCTTCTTCTTTGCTTTCTATTCTAGCATTCTTTTCTTGTGCTTCTTTTATTTGTTTTTCTACTTCTTCATCTGAAACTTCATATGAAGGTTTTTTAATATCTAAACCTTTATATTGTCCTAGTTCTATTTCTGGATATGTTGTAACTGTTGCTGTATAAACTAAATCTTTACCTTCTCCAATTTCTACAATATCAACTTGTGGATGATCTACTGGTCTAATATTTTGTTCTGTTAATGCTTTAGAATAACTTTCATCAATTGCGAAGTTTATAGCATCATCATAGAAAACTTCCACTCCATAGAATTTTTTAACCATAGCCATTGGAACTTTTCCTTTTCTGAATCCAGGGATATTATATCTACCTTTATTCTTGTTATATGCTTTAGTTAAAGCGGCATCAAATTTTTCTGCCTCAACTCTTATTTCTAATTTAATTACATTTGTTTCTATCTTTTCAACTTTAGCTTCCATTTTATTTATTCCTCCTAAAATAGTATACATCTAATTTAACTAGGTTATTATACCATAAATGCCTGTTTCTTATCAAATTTTTATTGTAAATTATCTTTATTGAATAATATTACCATCTTCTACTACATAATAAATATTACCATCTACTATGATTTTTATTCCTTTTTCTTCTTTTTTATCAATTTCTATTTTACTTGCAGCCAAATCCCACTTAATTGAATCACTATCATTTACTATATTACTTATCCATAAATATTGCTTAACTGCTGCTGTTCCAAAATAAGGTCTATTACTAACAAATATTATATTTTCTTCATTTATAAATTTTGGATCAGAATTCCATAAATATTCTGGCTTACTTAAAAGGGTAGCTTCTTTAGTAAATACATCACCTTTTTTAGAAGTGTATTCATTTTTAGATACTACTTTTGATTCTCCGTTAACATTATACACTGTAATAGTTTGATCTTTATCTAATATTAAAATTTGCTTACCTGAAGGGCTAATATCAAATTTCACAAAATCATCTGTACCTTCTAGTTTAGTAAATTTATTTTGTCCATTTTCTTCAATATATGTTGCCTTAACTACTATACCACTAGCCAATTTAATTTCCAAAACTTGTTCCTCAGTTTTTTCATTTGTTTTTTTATCTTGTTCAATACTTAATTCTTTACTAGAATCTTCTGTCACTAACTCTGATTTATCATCTCGTGGAATAGTATCACTATCAATCCAAGCTTGTATTCTTTGTTTAATATCACTGTAATTTCTAGTGCTATAAGAAACTTTAACTATAGCTAATATAGCTAATGCAAAAACTATTGAAAAAATTATTATAAATTTTCTTTTTCTTTTTTTCATTCGTTTTTCATATTCTTTACTAAAAATACTTGGTTTAGCCAAAGCATTCCCTCCAGACCTATTTTTTTATGTTAAATAACTATAACAAACAAATTCATTATATATTATATTTTTTTCTAAATCTACATTATATTTAATATTTAATATTTTCTTTATAATTTATTTCTTACAACATTTATGTTTTTTACATCCATTGCATTTTTTATTTTCTTTGTGATTACAACAACCTGAACATTTTATAAAACCAAATTGTCTTAATTCTTCTTCAGATAAATTATACACATTTTCTGAGTATTCTTCATATTCAGGAGTAGACTTTAGTAAATCTTCTTTTTTTATCTCAATCATTATTTTCACCTTTCTAAAACTATTTTTAGTATTTTAATATTTACTATACTATAACTTTTAACATTTTTAAAATTTCGTCGAGTAAAGAATTATAATGGAATTTTTTAATATTTAAACAAATTTTATGAAATATATTGTTTTTAATTACTCGTTTAATGTATAATTAATATATAAACTATTTGAGCTCATATCACTTTAAAATACTTATTGTATTTTAAAGTTTTATAAACCCCACGTATGT
Source organism: Clostridium sp. CTA-5 (assembly GCF_054768135.1). Classification (NCBI taxonomy): domain Bacteria; kingdom Bacillati; phylum Bacillota; class Clostridia; order Eubacteriales; family Clostridiaceae; genus Clostridium; species Clostridium sp. CTA-5. Next base: position 63,708 of record NZ_BAAAAT010000007.1, read on the forward strand.
TCATTTATTCCCTTTCTTAAATGAACATAAACCTTAGTCTGCATTATTTATTAAGTGCAGACTTTTTTTGTTAAATAATATTTGTATTCTATTATATCAAATATATATTCTCATTTTAACTTTAATACTTTCAAAATTTAAAATCAACTTAATTTAACGCTTCATCTACATAAGAATTCTATTATGTTATAATAAACTAAAAAGAATGGAGTGATAAAAATGATTTTTGATAGTCATATCCATACAAAATTCTCATCTGATAGTAAAATGGATATACATGAAGCTCTTACTAAAGCAAATGATTTAAAAATTGGTCTTATACTTACCGAACATTTAGATCAAGATTATCCTGAAAAAGATTTATTTAAATTAGATATTCCCAATTATTTTAATAAATATTCAAAATATAGAAATAACAATTTACTTTTAGGTATAGAAATAGGATTAACACTTCCATCATTTTATATTATAAACGATAAAGCAAATAGTTTTGATTATGATTTTATCTTAGGATCTGTTCATTCAGTTTATGATGAAGATATATTTTTAGATTATTGTAAAAAACCTGGACTTAAAAAGAAGGATTACTTTGACAAATATCTTGAATTTATGCTTGAAGTAGTTAGAAAATATGATTGTTTTGATTCTTTAGCTCATTTTGATTATCCTTGTAGATATGTTAATTTTAAAGATAATGAAATCAATTTAATTGAGCATAAAGATATTATTGACGAAATAATGAAAACTTTAATATCTAAAGGAAAGGTAATGGAAATCAACACCAGAAGACTTAATAATATAAATACATTTAATAGTATGTTAAGCATATACAATAGATATAAAGAACTTGGTGGGAAATATGTTACTCTCGGTTCGGATGCTCATTCTTCAAATGATATATATATTAATTTTAAAGAAGCATTGTTGCTGACTGAAAAATTAAATTTAAAACCAATATATTTTAAAAATAGAAAACCTGAATACTGCTAAAAATCAAAATAAAAAAGTGGCATAGCCACTTTTAAATATTTTCTATAGGTTTTCTTTCTCCCTTAAAATTATTATTTTTTTTACTTCTTTCTTTTAATTCATTTTCAATATCATCTAAAGAAATATTAAGTTCAGCCATTAAAACTAGAACATGATAAGTAAGATCACAAATTTCACTTACCTGTTCATATTTTTTATTATTCTTACTACTTATTATAACTTCAGTACACTCTTCACCTATTTTTTTTAGAATCTTATCTATTCCTTTATCAAATAAATAGGTTGTGTATGATCCTTCACTTATATTTTCTTTTCTATTTAATATAGTATTATATAATTTTTTTATTTCATTACACATAGTTTCCTCCTAAATATCTCTATAAAAACAACTTCTATTTCCTGTATGGCAAGCAACTCCTTTTTGTTCTACAAGAATTAAAATAGTATCATTATCACAATCTATTTTTATATCTTTTACATATTGAAAATTGCCTGAAGTTGCACCTTTATTCCAAAGTTCTTTTCTACTTCTACTATAAAACCATGTAGTTCTATCTTCTAAAGTCTTTTTAAAACTTTCTTTTGACATATATGCAAGCATTAATACCTCTTTATTCTTGTAATCTTGAACTATTGTTGGAACTAATCCATTACCCTTATCAAAATTTATAAAGCTTATATATTCATCAATATCCATATAGTATCCTCCATTTAAATTAACATTATATTTTAAGTAATTGTTTATATTTTTTTTAACTTACTTAATGTAATGAATGTATATTAACCGAGTTTTCAATTTAATTTCTTGCCATAAGCCTTAGTTAAAAATTATAATCTAACAGAGATATTTTTATTTTTTAAATATCTTTTAACTTCATCAACTTTTAATTCTCCATAATGGAATAATGATGCTGCAAGTGCTGCATCTGCTGCATTATCTTTAAACACATCATAGAAATCTTCTAAACATCCACACCCTCCAGATGCTATAATTGGTAGATTGGTTACATTACTTACTGCCTTAATTAATTCTAAATCAAACCCTTTTTTAGTTCCATCTGCATCCATTGATGTTAAAAGTATTTCTCCTGCACCTAATTTTGTTGCTTCTTCAATCCAGGTTAACATATCAATACCGGTATCTATTCTTCCTCCATTAATAACGACATTCCATCCCAAATTATCTATTCTTTTCTTTCCATCTACGCCTAAAACTATACATTGGTTTCCAAAATAGAATGCTCCCTCTTTAATTAAATTTTTATCTTTAACAGCTGCTGAATTTAAACTAACCTTATCTGCCCCGGCCCTTAAAATTAATTTTATATCATCTAAAGTTTTTAATCCTCCTCCAACAGTAAATGGAATAAATATTTTTTCTGCAACTTCTTCAACTACTTTAAGCATTATACTTCTCTCTTCATGTGTAGCTGTTATATCTAAAAATACCAGTTCATCTGCTCCTTGCTCATCATAGTATTTTGCTAAACTAACTGGATCTCCAACATCAACTAGCCCCTCAAAATTAATTCCTTTAACAACCCGTCCTTCTTTTACATCTAAGCAAGGAATAATTCTTTTAGTATGCATATATTCCCTCTCCTTTTACTTATCTAGATAATTCTATTGCTTCTTTTAATGAAAGTGTTCCAGAATAAATGGATTTCCCTACAATTGCACCATATATATTAAGTTTTATTAAATCTTTAATATTATCTATATCTCTAATTCCACCTGAAGCTGTAATATCAATTTCTACTGTTTCTTTAAGTTTTTTTAACATTTCAATATTGGGCCCTTCCAATGTTCCATCCTTACTTATATCAGTAACTATTATATTTTTAACACCTATTTTTTTTATTTCCTTCGAAAAATCTATATAGTTGTGTTTACTTCCTTTTAGCCACCCTCTACTATAAACATATTCATTTTTACAGTCTATTCCAACTGAAATTTTTTCTCCATAAATGTCTACTGCTTTTTTTAATAATTCTTTATCCTCTATAGCTACTGTTCCAAGAATAACCCTTGATATGCCATTTTCTAATAGATTTTTAATTGTTTCAAAGTTTCTAACACCGCCGCCCACTTCTACTGGTATATCTATTTGTTTAGCAAGTTTTAATATTATTTCATGATTACTGCATTCTCCATATTTTGCTCCATCTAAATCTACTAAATGTATATAGTCAGCACCTAAATTTTGAATTTTTTTTGCTACACAATATATATCTTCACCAACTATCTCCATTTTATTGTAATCACCTTGATATAATCGAACTGCTTTTCCATTAATTATGTCTATTGCAGGTAATATTATCATTTAATCATCTCCCCAAAATTTTTTAAGAGTCTAAGGCCTGTATTACTACTCTTTTCAGGATGAAATTGAATTCCTATTACATTGTTTTTTCTAACTATGCCTGGTATTTTATTAGCTCCATATTCTGAATAAGCAACCAAGTCATTTTCATCATATTCTTGTGCATAATAAGAGTGAACATAATACACAAATTCCCCTTCATCTACTGCTTCAAGCAAATTATCATTTTTACTATAAATAAGATTATTCCAACCTATATGAGGAATTTTTATATTATCCTTTATGTTTTCCTTCATTTTAATAACATTTCCTTTTAATAAACCTAATCCACTTCTTTCTTCTACTTCAAATCCCTTTTCAAAAAAAAGTTGCATTCCTAAACATATTCCCAAAATAAATTTTCCCTTTTTAACTTCATTTTTTATTAGCTCATCTAATGATTCTTTTTCTATATTATCCATAGCATCTTTAAACGATCCAACGCCTGGTAATATTAATGCTTTGGCCTTTATAATATCCTCTTTATTAGAAGAAATTTTACTTTCTAAACCAATACTCTTTAACGCATTATAGACACTTTTTAAATTCCCCATCCCATAATCTATTATGACTATCATATTGTTTTCCTCCAGGTCTTGCTTATTTGCTAATTGTTTATATATAATTTTTATTTCATCAACTTATATTAGCCCCTTTGTTGATGGAATATCATTAAATCCATTTCTTTCTTTTGCTTCATTTATAGCTCTTCCAAGACCTTTAAATAAAGCCTCAATTTTATGATGATCATTACTTCCATATAATAATTTACAATGTAATGTTATACCTGCATTAAAGGCAAATGCTCTGAAAAATTCTTCAACCATTTCAGTGGAGAATCTTCCTATATTTTCTCTTTTAAATTCGCAATCAAATACTAGAAATGATCGTCCACTTATATCTAAAGATATTAATACTAATGTTTCATCCATTGGTAAATGAAATGTTCCATACCTATTTATTCCTTTCTTATCTCCAAATGATTCCTTTAAACATAATCCAAGTACTATTCCAATATCTTCAACTATATGATGATCACAAACCTCCAAATCTCCATCTGCTAAAATATTTATATCTATTTTGCTATGAAAGGAAAATAAATTTAACATATGATCTAAAAAAGCAATTCCTGTATTAATTTCACTTTTTCCAGAGCCATCTAAATTAATTTCTATCATAATGTTTGTTTCATTTGTTTTTCTTTGAATTTTAGAAATTCTATCCAACATATTATTCTCCACCTTGATATATAAATATATCTTTTATCCCTTCTATAACCTTTTTGTTTTCTAAAGGGGAACCTACTGTAATTCTGAAAGTATCATTTTGAAAGCTTCTTATTAATATTCCCTTATCATTTAATCCATCTAACAATGCTTTTTTATTAGAAGTGCTTCCCATTATAAAATTTCCTTTTGAAGGATAAAACTTTATATCCATTGATGCATTTTTTTCTATACTCTTTAGTTCTTTAAATAATATTTCCCTTTGTTTTATTATTTGGGCAACATTTTTCATAACTCTTTCTGGATACTTTAATGCTATTAATGCCATAGCCTGAGAATATGAATTTACTGTATAAGGTATCTTTTTATCTGACAAACATTCTAATATAGATTTATTACTTATAAGAAAACCTACTCTCAGAGCAGCTAAACCCCATGCTTTGGATAATGTTCTTGTTACTATTAAATTTTTATACTCATTTATATAATCAATCATTGATTCTCCATAAAATTCATAATAAGCTTCATCAACGACTATAATTTTATCTTGAAAAGTTTCTAATAATCTAACTATCTCTTTAACACTTAGAGTTAATCCAGTAGGATTATTCGGATTAGAAAACATTATTAAATCTACATTATGCTTTTTTCCAAAATCAATAAACTCATCCAAATCAAACTCTGATATATGATTAGCTTTGTATTTTTTGATTTCCCCTCCAAATAATGAAACATAGAAGTCATACATTATAAAATCTGGGTCCATTGTAAGCATTTTTTTACCGTTTCCCATTAATGAACTTATAATCAATTGGAGCATTTCATCTGATCCATTTCCCACAATAATATTTTCAGCCTGTGCACCTGAATACTTAGCATATAAATTTCTAATTTCAAGCATATTATTTTCTGGATATCTGTGAAGATCTATATTAGATAAATTACTTTTCATTTCAAGCATTATATTATTATCTATATCTATATAACTTTCATTACTGTTTAAACGTATTTGATATTTCTTATCAATGCTTATATAATCATTCATTTATTCTAACCTCACTTTCACAGAATTTGCATGAGCTGTTAATCCTTCTTTATTAGCTAATGTTATAATTTTACTACCATTATTTTTAATAGCTTCTTGTGAATAGTATATAAATGATGATTTTTTAATAAAACTATCTACAGATAATGGCGAAAAAAATCTTGCCGTCCCATTAGTTGGAAGTACATGATTTGTTCCTCCAAAATAATCTCCTACAGGTTCTGGACAATATCTTCCTAAAAATATAGAACCTGCATTTTTGATTTCCCCTAAATATTCCATAGGATCATCCACCATAAGTTCTAAATGTTCTGGTGCTATTAAATTAGATATTTCAATACACTCTTTAATATCATTACATATTATTGTTTTTCCAAAAGATTCAAGTGATTTTCGTATTACTTTTTCTCTTTCTAGATTTTTTATTTGTATCTCTAATTCTTTTAATACATCTTCATATAGTTTCTTAGATGTAGTAACCAATATAGATGAAGCTAACTCATCATGTTCTGCTTGAGACATTAAGTCTGCTGCAATAAATTTAGGATTAGATTTTTCATCTGCAATTATTAAAATTTCACTAGGTCCTGCAATCATATCTATATCAACATTTCCAAATACTAATTTTTTAGCAATAGCAACAAAAATATTTCCTGGTCCTACAATCTTATCTACCTTTTTAATTGTTTCAGTTCCATAAGCTAAAGCGCCAATTGCTTGTGCTCCTCCAACTTTATAAATTTTATTTACTCCAACAATTTTTGCCGCTACTCCTATATAAGGGTTTATTCCTCCATTTTTATCTGGTGGAGTAAGCATTATTATTTCATTTACCCCTGCAACTTTAGCAGGAATAACATTCATTAATACTGAAGAAGGATATGCTGCAGTTCCCCCTGGAACATATACTCCTACATTTTCTAATGGACTTATTTTTTGCCCTAAATATACTCCCATTTCTTTTGTCATAATAAATCCTGATTTTTTTTGTTTTTTATGATAATCTTCTATATTAATTTTAGCTTCTTGTAATGCTTTGATAAAATCTTCTTCAACTTTATTAAAACATTCTTCCAGTTCTTTTTGACTTACCTCTAAATCTTTAAGTTCAACTTTGTCAAATTCTTTAGTAAAATTTATTAATGCTTTATCACCCTCATTTTTAACTTTAGATAATATTTCAGCTACAATATCTGTTACTTTAGATTGTTCTACTTCTTCCCTTCTTTGAAGTTCTATAATTAAATCTCTTTTATTTATTTCATTAAACTCCAATAGTTTTATCATTATACTCCTCCCCAACCTGATTATTTATTATTGCTTATCACTTATTTCCTAAAAAATTATAAATAGGATTTTAACTTTTAGATATATTTCTTATTCCCTTAAATAATTTTTAATATTATTTATATCTACAGTTTATATTTGAAAGTATTAAAATATATATTAGAAAAACTAAATAACTTTTTTTATTCTATTAATAAATATTTTTATTTCTTCTTGTTTTAATTTAAAACTTGCTTTATTAACAATAATTCTTGCACTTATTTCACATATAGTATCTAATACTATTAATCCATTCTCTTTTAATGTTGTTCCAGTTTCCATTATATCCACAATACCATCACATAGCCCTAAAATTGGTGCCAATTCTACTGAACCCTCTATTTTTATAACTTCAACATCCATTTCCTTTTTCTTGAAATACTCTTTTGCTACCCTTGGATACTTAGTACCTATTTTTATATGTCCTATTTTTTTAAAGAGATTCTTATTAGGTAAAGATGCTACTATAAAATTACACTTTCCTATCCCTAAATCTAATATCTCATAACAATTATTATCACTTTCTAATATAGTATCTTTGCCAACTACTCCAATATCCGCTACTCCATGTTCTACATATGTTATAGAATCAGCTGCTTTTACTAGAAAATAACTAACATTTCCCTTTTCATCCTTAAAAACTAATTTTCTCCCTTTATCTTTTAATTGATGAGTATCAAAATTAGCTTTATCTAGTATTTTAATTATTTCTTTTTCTAGCCTTCCCTTAGTTAAAGCAATATTTATCCCCATATTTTATATTCCTCCACATTTAACTATCTTTATCTCCTCTAAATTTTCATTACATAATAATTCCACAATCATACCATCATTTCTTAATTTTTCACTTATTTTAATTGCTTGTATAATATTTTTATTGTTATAACACACTTTACATCTTTTTTCATTTTGATAACTTATATCTTGAGTAAGAGATATTATAGAATCAATATCAATAGAAAAACCTACTGCTTGCAAATCTACTCCATCTGCTTTAATCAACTTATCATACCTTCCACCTGTTAATAACGAATCTCCAATTCCTTTTCCATATCCTCTAAATATTATTCCAGTATAATAATTAAGCTTTGGAACCATACCTAAATCAAAAGTTATATTATCTGCATATCCTAAACTTTCTAATTTAATATATATATCCTCTAAATACTGTATACAACTCATAAGTTCATTGTTGAATGCCATTTTTTTACTTTCTTCAAGTATATTTTTATCTCCAAACATCCATGGCAATTTATTAAAAAATTCTTTTAATTTATCCTCTATATCTAATTCGTTCAAAAAATCTTTTAAGTTTTTTAAATTTTTATCCTCTATTAATTTTGCAATTTTCTTTTTATTTACTTCATCAATATCTAAATCTTTAAATACTCCATTAAAAAATTTTATATTGCCAATCTCTAATTTAAAATCTTTTAATCCTAACATTTTTAATGCTTCTAAAGCTAATACTAATATCTCTATATCAGCATTTTCTTTTTCAAGACCTATTAGCTCAATACCACAATCAGTATATTCATTTCTTTTTCCCCCAAGACTTTCATGAACTCTGAAAACATTAGATATATATCTAAGTCTAATAGGCAATTTTTCACATTTAAATTTAGTACTAACTAAACGAGCTATAGGTATAGTCATATCTGGTCTTAATACTAATATTCTTCCTTTATTATCAAAAAACTTATACATTTCTTCTTCTTTTAAACTTTCAGGGTAATAATTAAAGGTTTCATAAAACTCTAAAGTTGATGTAATTACTTCCTTATATCCCCACTGTTTAAAGAGTTTATCTATATTATGCTGTATATTTTTCTTTATAATACATTCTTCTAAAACTAAGTCTCTTGTTCCTTCTGGAAGCATATTTCTCCTACTCATTTAAATCTACCACCAATCCCCTTATACTTTATTAATTTATCGTTTTATCAATTTAGCGTGTTAAATTATTACTTGCAATTATAATACGTTAATTTTTGCCCTTTGTCAATATCCATTATTTAAATATTTTAAATATTTTTTACCAATATATTATTATTTTTTATCTTTTTTATTAATTTGTCAAATATTATTATCTGAATATATAGTCTTATTTTTCTTAAAAATAGTTTTTACATAAATATTTAAGATATACTTTTTCATTTAAATATTTCATATAAAGTCCACTTAATAATAGACAAGTAAGAAGTTTAAAAATATTTTTTACCAAAAGCGTTTGAGAGACAAACTATTTTAAAACATGCCTAATAAAAATAAAAAAGATATAATCAGTCATTATACCGTGCAAAAATCTTTAAACTTTTAGCACTAATGATAACTAATTATATCCTTATAAAATAAATCAAAACATTTTTAATGTACATGAAAATAAATAATACATTAAAGATGTACAAACATACTGAAGTATTGTTTTTTAATTACCTAAATTCCTTCTCTATCAATTTTATCTATTGCATTTTTATCTAATCTATGAATAATCCACTCATTCATTTGCCTTGCCCCTATACTTTTATAAAATTTAAGAGATGGTTCATTCCAGTCTAAGCAAACCCATTCCATTCTTTCGCATTTTTCTTCTTTAGCAATATGTATTAACGTTTCAAATGCTTCTTTACCTAGACCGTTTCCTCGATATTCTGGCTCTATATAAATATCTTCTAAATATAATCCTGCTCTTCCTATAAATGTTGAGAAATTAAAAAAGTATATTATATACCCAATAATCTTATTATTAAATTCTATTAATAATGCATGAGCTCTATTATTTTGAAAAATTGATTCTCTTAATTTTTCTTCTGTAGCCATTACCTGATCTAACATTTTTTCATATTTTGCTATCTTTTTTATAAATTCCAATATAACAGGAATATCTTCTTCTGAAGTTTTCTTAAATCTTAACCCATTTATCTTTGTTTCTATATAATTCATGATATATCCTCACCTTTTATTGATATTTACCTAATTTAAGCATATGAACATAAATAATAATTCAAAATAAAATTTCTAATTATACGTTTGTTAATTTTTAATATTTCTTGTATAAAAAAATATATATCTAAGTTTATTTTTTATTATTATAACTAATTAGCTTTCAGTATAATATGCAACCCCTATACTTCCTGGTCCTACATGTAATCCTATTATAGGACCTATATGCTGAATAGTAACAGGTATACCTAATTTTCCTTCTAATCTTCTAGCAAGCTCTAATCCTTCATTCTCACAATTAATATGATGAACTATAACTTTACCTAATCCTTTTTCTTTAACATCTTGAAGAACTTTATCTACTATTGTGTCAATTGCTTTTTTCTTTGTTCTTACCTTATTAAATACTGTCGTCTCTCCATTTTCTACTGTTAAAATAGGTTTTATTTGAAGTATAGTTCCAAATAAAGCTGAAGCCCCTCCTATTCTTCCACCTTTTTTTAGATACTTTAGTGTATCTGGAACAAATAAGAATCTACTATTTTCTCTTATTTTTAATACATCATTTACAACTTCACTTATATTCTTGCCAGCCTTAGCACTCTTTGCTGCTTGTAGTACTTGATACCCCATTTGCATACAATTTGTTGTTGAATCTATTAGTTCTATCTTTGCATTTGGATATTCTTCTAAAATCATTTCTCGAACAAGATGAGAATTTGAATAAGTTCCACTCATTTTAGATGATAAAAATATTCCTATAACATCATCTCCATTGACTACTTTTTCTTTAAATATTTGAAAAAGTTCATCAGTACTTGGTTGTGATGATGTTGGAATCTCATTACTTTTATCCATTTGTTCATAAAATTCTCTATTACTTAAATCGATTTCTTTATAACTTTTACCATTTAAAATAACATTTAATGAAGCAATTGAAATATCATATTCTTTAATTAGTTTTTCTGCAATATAGCTAGTACTATCTGTTACTACCTTTACTGACATAGTCCCCCTCCTAAGATACGTAATTTTTATAACTACAATTATAGCATATTTATTCCTTATTTACTCCATATTATGTTAGTTAATAAAACTTCTGTAATTTTCTGTACAATAAAAAAGATATATTAAAATATAATATTTATACCTTAATATATCTTCTTGTAGATACTGTCTCAAAACATGTTTATATATTTCAGATATTTTAATACAGTACCTTTTATATTTTATGAATACTCTTAAGCACATGAAATAAAATAATAGATCTATTCCATAGCTATAAATTCTACCTTTTCAACATGTTGTATTTTAGATAAATCATTTAAAAGTGTTTTTATGTCTCCATTTAGTGTAGACATATCAATTGTAACACTTATATTAGCATTTCCATTAATAGGTATGCCTTGATTTATTGTCAAAATATTCCCACCTTGTTCTGAAATATAATTTATTATTTCAGATAATACTCCTGTTTTATCTTTAACTATCATGTTAAATGTTACTTTTCTTCCCTGAGAAGTTTCTGAAAAATCAAATACATAATCCTTATATTTATAATATACACTTCTACTTATACCTGCAATTTTAGTTGCTTCGGTAATTTCTTTTACATTTCCATGTTTTAATAGTTTTTGAGCAAAAACAACTTTTTCATAAACATCTGGTAATACTCTTTTGTCTATAACTAAGTAATTCCCTTTCATTTACAATCTCCTTCTATTACGACAGCCCCTATATTATCTACATTTAATTCTAAAACGCCCCATTTTATTTCTTTGCTTACTAAATATTTTTTAAGCTCATTGCTAAAGCTTTTAGCCCCAATATCGATTATAGCCATCATTGTTGGCCCGGCTCCACTTAGATAACATCCTAATGCACCAAGTTCATAACTTTTATCATAAATATTATCAAAATGTGGTATTAATTTTTTTCTATAATTTTGATGAAGCGCATCATTACATGCACTTTTTATTAAATCATATTTCTTAGTTAAAAAGCAAGATATAATAAGTGCAGATCTTCCTAAATTATAAATTGCATCTTTTCTCGAAATTTGATTTGGCAAAACTTTTCTTGCTTCTTCTGTAGATAATCTAAAATCAGGTATGATTGTAATAAATTTTATTTTTTCCTCAATGTCTATTTTATTATAAACAGTCTTATCATTTTCCATTATTGCAACAACCATTCCCCCAAATAAAGCTGGTGCAACATTATCTGGATGACCTTCTAATTCAACTGCCATTTGTAAAAGTTCATCCTTTGAAAATTTTCTTCCAAGAATTTCATTAGCTCCAACTAGTCCCCCAACTATACAGCTAGAACTACTGCCAAGACCTCTAGATATTGGTATATCTTGTTTTAATACAGTAATCTCTATTCCTTTAAATATGTATCCTGCTTTTTTAAAACAATATTTCATTGCCTGATATATTATATTGTTCTCATTACAGAATTCCTTTGGTATTCTATTAAATTTTAATCCTTTATCTATTTCCCTAAATTCAAATTCATTATATAAATTTAATGCAATTCCTAATGAATCGAATCCTGGTCCCATATTTGCTGATGTAGCTGGCACTCTTACTTTAATCATAACTTATTTTACACTCCTAAATAAGAAAGTAAAGCTTCTTTCATCTTTAATTTATCCCACACTTCATTATGAAGAATTTTTTCTTCTCCTAATGTAGCTAAACTCTTTGGTATGTCATTATTTGTACTTTTAGATAATTCCTCTAGTACCTTAAAATCATTAATTTTATCTACATCAATTTTTAAAGCCTTACAAATACTTCTTGAAAATTTAAAAGGACTTGCTGTTGAAGCAATTAATACAGGTTTATTATCATTTGATTCTTTTTGGTATTTATTTTTCACTACATATCCAACTGCTGTATGAGTATCCATTAAATAATTATCTCTGTCATAAACTTCTTTTATTGCATTATAAACTTCTTCTGTTGTTGCATAATTTCCATAAAAATCTTTCATGAATTCCTTCATTCGATCATTTATTTCATATGTTCCTTGTTCATTTAATGAAGTCATTAAATCTTTTATAATTTCTGGATTTCTTCCACTTGCTTCAAACAATAACCTTTCAAGATTAGAAGAAACTAATATATCCATTGATGGCGATTCTGTTAAAATAAGTTCTCTTTTTTTATCATAAACACCGTTTTTAAAAAAGTCTGTTAAAACCTTATTTTCATTTGAAGCACAAATGAACTTATCTATTGGTAATCCCATTTGTTTAGCATAATAAGATGCTAATATGTTTCCAAAATTTCCCGTAGGCACTACTACATTTATTTTTTCACCTTCATTTATAGCACCCTGGTTTACCATATCAAAATATCCATAAAAATAATATACTATTTGAGGTATTAATCTACCAATATTAATAGAGTTAGCAGACGATAAAGTAAATCCCTTTTCTATAAGTTTTTCTTTAAAATTATTATCTCCAAAAATTTGTTTTACACAATTTTGTGCATCATCAAAATTACCATTTATGCCAATAACTTTTACATTGTTACCTTTTTGAGTTAACATTTGTCTTTCTTGGATACTACTTACTCCATTTTTAGGATAATACACCACTACTTTAAATCCATCAACATCTTTAAATCCCTCCAAAGCAGCTTTTCCCGTATCTCCTGAAGTTGCTGTTAAAATTACAATCTCTCCTTCTTTATTACAAATCTTTTTAGCCCTTTTCATTATTTGAGGAAGAAATAGTAATGCTGCATCCTTAAATGCACAAGTTGGACCATGATATAATTCTAAAAAGTTATTTTTTACTTTAACAGTAAATCTATCATTATAAGCTTCATTTATAGCATCCAATAATTCATTTTCATCAATATCTGTAAAATACTCCTTGATTATGTTGAATGCTAGTTCTTCATAAGTTAAATCATTTTTTTCCTTCAAAGAAGAATATATATTAGGAAAACTTTCCGGAACATATAATCCTCCATCTTTAGAAATTCCATTAATTATTGCTATTGCAGAAGTTACACCATTTTCTAAACCTCTAGTACTTCTAAAATACATTTTATCACCCCAAATTTTATTAAATTTTAAATACCATATATTATAATATATAGTATCATGTCCTCTTATAAAATACAAGTGTTTTTATATGCAATACACTTTTTTTATATTTAATACACAAATAAGCATAACTATTTAACTAAATAGAAATGCTTATTGGCATGACTTGTATCCCATTATTTTCTATTTTACAACAAGGCCTTTCAGGTACTACTATTCCATTTTCTTTTAAACATTCTAGAAGAAAATCACAAGATTCTAAAAATTTCTCATAAAAATCTTCTGCACCTGTTTTTCTTAAAAAATTAATACAACCTGTTCTACTACATGTTTTTACAACCTTACCTATAACTTTACAATTACAATTTACCCTATCAAAAATATTATAATCATTATGCATAAAATTATTTTTATTCACTGTAAGTATTGCTGATCCCTCACCAGTTGACATAATTAAATCTTGAGTGTCATTTAATTTTAATGTTTCTTGAAGGTGAGTTAACATGTTTAATAATACTGAAAAATTAAGGAGTTTAGATTTCTTACCATCTAATAATAAATTTAGATTATCACATCCTATTGATGATAATAGCTTTATTAATGTATCTACATATGCTAATAATGATTCATTTGTTATTGTCCCCTCAATTTCTATTAATTCTCCTGATTCAATCTCATCGCTAATAATATTATTTCCAGTTCTTGTTTGTAAAAATTGTCCTTCATTTAAATAATTATTTAAGTTCCCATTTAACGCAAATGTTGTATAAGTTTTTCTTAACTCATCTTCTTGTCTTATAAATGCTTTACCATCTAAATCTCTACATATTTGATTATGTTGTTCTGCATTTATAAGGTTTCCCTCATTTTCATCTCTATATCCCTCTCTTTCAAGAGTTCCATTAGTTTCCTGCTTAGATGATCCATTCCTGCTTTCAACATGAACACCAGTATGAATAGTAGAATCTTTAATTTTTCTTTGAATTCTAGTTTCTATATATCCTGATAATACCAAAGATGATAAATTTCTAACTAAGTTTTCATCCAAATAAATAAGTACAGCAAAAGGATTGGCCATAAGTTCACTCCTTTTAAAGTATTGAAATATATACTATATATATTTATTATAATTAATTCCTTTATATGATTTTAAAAATTATAAATTAAAAGACTATTATATAAATTCCAATAACATCTATTTATTTATTAAATAGTATAGTGAGTAACTTATATAGAAAATTTATTATATACTTCTAATTGAATAGTATTAATATAGATTTTTATTTCCTATAAAAATTATAAATATATTAACTTAAATTAAAATATATATATTAAAATGTTTGTCTGACAAATTTATAAAAAGTATAATATAGTAATTATTATGATATAATACTTACTATATTATATTTAATGTAGGTGTTCTTATGAAAAAATTTTTAAAAATATTTATACTAATTATATTACTTTTTATTTCTGTAACAAGTTTTATTTTTAGAAAAAAAATTGTGTTAACATATAATATTGTTAACAATATTATTTCTTTAAAAGATAATATAAATTCATATAATAATTTTAATCTCAACCCTAATGAATCTATGAGTTACAAAGATGTAGTTTATAAAAATACTAATAATACAGAATTAACTTTAGATATTTATAATCCTATAAAAAATATTTATAAAAAATCACCTGTAATTCTATATGTACACGGTGGTAGTTGGGTTTATGGGGACAAGACTATTCCTGAAGCTCTTAGTCCTGTTTTAAATATTTTTAGAGAAAATGGATTTACTATCATAAGTACATCTTATGAACTTATGAAAAATAAAGAAAACTTTCAAAAACAAATTTGTGATGTAAAAGATACTATAAGATGGATATACAAAAATTCAGATTATTATAATCTAGATACTGATGAAATTGGGATAATTGGATTATCATCCGGAGCACATTTATCACTTATGAGTGCTTACACTTCTAATGATCAGTTTCAAGATGATTCAGAACTTGCAAAATTTCCATCTAAAGTTAAATATATTATTGATTTTTTTGGGCCAACAGATTTAAGTCTATTAAATACTTCAAATCTAAATTGGGACTTAAATAATATTTTTAATTCAGTTCGTTTAAGAAAGGAAGATATAATTAATACATTTAATCCAATAAATTATGTTACATCAAATATTCCAGAAACATTGATAATACATAGTAAATCAGATTCATTAGTGCCATATGAAAGCTCTTTAAAACTTTATGACAAATGTATTGAAGTTAATGCTAATGCAAAATTATTTCCAATTGAAAATGCTGAACATAGTCTGTCAGAAATTTCTTCAGACGATATAATAAATTTATCAAAAGAAATATTAAAATTTATAGTAACAAATTCTCCACTATAAAAAATAGAATAATTAACTTAAATTCTATTTTTAAGTTAAAGTTAATAATATAGTATAATTATAAATTGATATTAAAATTTATGTTTTAATAAAAAAACTAAGGTTACAACAAATTAATATTATTGTTGTAACCTTAACTTTTTATTTAATTATATAAAAGAAAATAATATACAAGCATACTCGCCTCTTATTTTTTAATGTTCCTTATGTACATTGTAATCCATATATCTTTTAAATATTGTTCCTGTAAAAATGCTAACATAAATAGCACTAGCTAACATTTCAAATGATACTATATATACTCTATATCCTCTACTTCATAAAACTTCATTTTAAAATTTTTTATATTACAATAAAAAAATAAGCTTATATATATTTTTTTAATATCTACATTAACTTCTGAAAAATAGCAATTATCAAATATTATCCCATCATATTTTTCATTATAAGTCTTTTTAAAGATTTCTTCTAATCTATTCCTATCTTTCAATTCAAAAAATTTATTTTTTATAACCTTTAAATTTTTATTGTCTATTATTTTATCTTTTTCTAAAACTTTGTTTTCTAAATTTTGTTTTAAAGTAATTAAATTTTCTTTATACTTGTTTTTCATTAATAAAACTTTTTTTCATATTCTTTTTTATTTCTAAAGTCCATTTAATTCCCCCCTATTAAAGAAACTATATTTAATATAGTTTTTCTTTAATAAAGGATCTTATACATATATTAGTACTCATAAGATTTAACATTCTCAGATAATACAACATCTAATTTTTTATCTTTTATAACCTTTTTATATGAACATATAAATTCATTTAATTCGTTATCAGTTAAATCTATTTTTTTATAACTTATTAATCTCATACTTTCATTTTCTATCAATATTGTTAAATCATTTTTATCATTTTTAATATAATACTCTGATACTGTTTTAACTTGAAGTCTACTTTTATATTTTTCTTGAAAACTCATAGTCTTTCTCATAGATTCATAGTCATTTGATTTAAAATTTATTCCTGACATATTTAATTGTTCTTCTAATATAGATGAATCAACACCATATCTTTCTAAAAACTTTTTTTGAATGTTTAATATTTTATCTTGAGAAATATTATTTTCCTCCATATAACTCATTATGTTTTTAGAAAAGTCTCCCATTGTTAATTTTCCAGCTGCCAAATCATAATACATTGAATAGATGTACTCCTCAAATTTATCAACATCTTTTTCATTGGCTTTATTTTTTAGTTCATTAAAATCTATAATTTTATCATCCATAACGTAAAGCCTCCTTTTTATAATTATATATTATAACTTATAATATATTAATAAATCTATTTATTAGTGCAAAAATTCAGATTATATTTAATATATATGTTCTAATTGACTTAATACATTTATAATCTTTTATATAATTTTTATAGAAAATTATATCTTTAATTAACAATATCTACTTAGAAGCATATATATAATAAATTTTCTATATAAGTTTTTCACTATACTGGTAAGTGATGTTATTTATAAATATTTTAATGTTTGTATTAATAAACAAACTTTATTGAAACTTATATATTACTATTTATTATTATATAAATATTAATTATCTTAAAGTAATATTATATACTATATATTTTTTTTACTAAGTACTATAATATATTACATATATATACTAAAATTTAATTATTTAGGAGGTATTATTAATGTCAATTTCAGAATTTATAAATTCTTTTGACGACACTAGACTTTATGTAAATAAAAGTCTAGTAGAAAATGCTAATGCGGTTCTTGTAATCGTTCATGGTTTAGGGGAGGCATGTAATCGTTATGAATATGTGGCTCAAACATTAAATACTGATGGATTTAGTGTTTACAGATTTGATCATAGAGGACATGGTAAATCTGATGGCGAAAGAGGTTATTATAAAGATTTTAATGATATGATAGAAGATATAAACTTTATAGTTAATCTTGCAAAATCAGAAAATAAAAATTTACCTATATTTTTACTTGGACATAGTTTAGGAGGTTTTGGTGTATCCGCATTTGGTACAAAATACCCTGATAAAGTAAATGGAATTATTATGTGTGGTGCCCTAACTAGAGATACTTATGGCCTTACAAAGGCTATTCCAAAAAATCTTGATCCTCATACTTATTTGAGCAATGATATGTCAGATTTGATTTGTACTGATAAAACTGTTGTACAAGCTTATGTAAACGATCCTCTTACATTAACACAAATTTCTGCTGGACTATATTACGAATTTGCAAAAGGTATAAAATGGTTAATTGATAATAAAGATAATTTTAAATATCCTGTGCTAATTCTTCATGGTGAAAATGACAAACTTGTATCATGCGAAGATTCAAAACTTTTCTATGAATCTGTTTCTTCTATAGATAAAAAGCTTAAAATTTATGATAACTTATATCATGAGATTCTTAATGAACCTTGTCGTGATTGCATTATAGCTACTATTAATGAATGGATTAACGCTCATATATAACAACTTTAGACTATGTTTTAAGTAAATATTAATACTCTATTTTAAAACATAATCTTTATATAAAAGTTGCCTATAAAATTAAATTCTAAAAGTACCCTATGGAATAGACAATATAAAAAAGTCTATTTCATAGGGTACTTATATATATAATTAAATACTCTATATAGTATTTAATTTATAATCTAACTTATTATATTTTTCAAATTATCTACATACAATTCTTTTACATTTGGAAATTCTGTTAAGGCTTTATCTAAACAATTAACTTTAAATCCTTCTCTTTCAAGCCTACTCTTCCAAGATTCTTCCTGATCACCAAAAATGTCACGTTTTACATGCATTCCTGATACTGCAAGAAAAGGCATTAATGTTATCTCTTTAACTTCTCTTATTTTAAGTTTATCAATAATTTCTTCTATACATGGTTCTCCTTCTAATGTACCTAATATTACATTATCAAAACCCAATTTTTCTAATTCTTTTTGAAATATTTTATAAATAATATTAGATTTATTACTTATTCCATGACCCACTAAAAGTAAATTATTTTCTCTTGGTAATTCATTTTTAATACTTTCAAATATGTTACTATAAACTATATTTTCAGCTTCATCTTCTAACTGTAATATTGGTTTTCCTAATATAAGCTCTTCAAATTCATGCTCATATTTACTTACAAACTCTTTTATTCTATCATATTCTCCACCTGCAATTACATTTAGTGGAACTATAATAACTCTTTTACATCCAACTTCCTTTGATTTTCTTAGAGCTTCTTTAAAATCTAAAATCTCTATTCCAAAATCTTTTTTTAGTTTTCTCAATATTATCTTAGATGTAAATGCTTTAAATACAGTATATTCTTTTCCATATATCTCTCTTATGTCATCTTCTATAGGCTCTATACATCTTCTTATCGCATCAACATCTGAAGTTCCAAACCCAACTAAAATAATAGCTTTATTTTCTTTCATTTTAACACATCCTGTTTTCCTCGGATGCAAACTTTTCAAATGCCTTTAAAAATTTATCAATATGTTCTTCTGTATGTTTTACACTTAAGAACATAGCTTCAAATTGTGATGGTGCAACATTAAATCCTTCACTTAACATATGTTTAAAATATTTTTTAAACCTTTCAACATTACAAGTTTTAACATCCTCATAAGTTTTTACTTCTTTTAGATCTGTAAAAAATATTGTTAGCATTCCACCAACTCTATTAATAACTAAATTTAAATTATACGCTTTTGATATTTTTAATATACCATTTTCAAGCTTGCTTCCTATATTTTCAATATGATTATAATATTCTAAATTATTGTGTAGCTTATTTAATGTTGCAAGTCCTGCTGCTACAACAATAGGATTTCCTGACATTGTTCCTGCTTGATAAACACCTCCTGTTGGAGATAATTTTTCCATTATTTCCTTTTTACCACCATATGCTCCACAAGGAAGTCCTCCTCCCATTATTTTTGCATAAGTAACTAAATCCGGTTTAACATTAAATAAAGTTTGAGCACCTTTAAATGCTACTCTAAATCCTGTCATTACTTCATCAAAAATAAGTAGAGATCCATATTGATTACATAATTGTCTTAGCTCTTCCATAAATGAATCTTCTGCTTTTATAACTCCCATATTACCAGCAACCGGTTCTATGATAACTCCTGCTATTTCATTACCATATTTCTCAAAAAGTTGTCTTATTTGATTTTTATCATTATATATACCTATTAATGTATTTTCTACACTCTCTTTAGGTACTCCAAGAGATCCTGGTATCCCTTCTGTAAGTACACCTGAACCTGCTTCTATTAAAAATCCCTCAAAATGTCCATGGTAACATCCTGCAAATTTAACTATCTTACTTCTTCCTGTATACCCTCTAGCAAGTTTAACAGCACTCATGGTAGCTTCTGTACCTGAATTAACCATTCTTACCATATCAATATTATCTAAATTAGTACACATAAATCTACTTAAATCTAATTCTAATTTAGTTGGTGCACCAAATGCTAATGCTTTTGTGCTAGTTTCTTGTATTGCATTTACAACATCCTCATCACAATGTCCAAGAAGTAATGGCCCCCAAGCTAATACAAAATCAATATATTCCTTTCCTTCTTCATCTTTAATTATTACCCCTTTTCCACTTTTTATAACTGGTGGATTCATATTCATATCCTTAAAAGATCTTACAGGACTATTTACCCCTCCTGGCATATATTTTTTTGATTCTTCAAATATCTCAAGATTATTCATCTTTATTTTCCCCTCTCAAACTATCTTTACTGATTCCTTTGCTATATTTTAAATAAATGTTGATATTATAATACAATATCAACATTTATTTAAACATAGCATATTTATTATCTTCTTAATATTTTTGCAGCTTCTAATGCATGATAAGTTATAATAATATCTGCACCCGCTCTTTTTATTGAAGTTAACATTTCCATCATAACTCTTTCTTCATCTATCAAGCCTAGCTTTCCTGCTGATTTAATCATTGCATATTCACCACTAACGCTATAAGCTGCTATTGGCATATCAAAATGTTCTCTTGCATCTCTTATTATATCTAAATAAGAAAGTGCTGGTTTAACCATTATTATATCTGAACCTTCTTCAATATCCATTTCCATTTCTCTTAACGCTTCTCTTCTATTTGCTGGATCCATTTGATATGTTTTTCTATCTCCAAATTGTGGTGCAGAATTTGCTGCATCTCTAAATGGTCCATAAAATGCTGAACAATATTTAGCTGAATAACTCATTATGCTAACATTTTTATATCCATTATCATCTAATAAATTTCTTATAAATCTAATTCTTCCATCCATCATATCTGATGGTGCTACCATATCTGCACCTGCTTTTACATGTGAAAGTGCTATTTTTCCTAAATATTCAAGTGTTTCATCATTATCTACATCATTATCATGGATTATTCCACAATGACCGTGACAAGTATATTCACACATACAAACATCTGTTATTACAAATAGGTCTTTATTTATTTCTTTTATTTTTCTAATTGCTTTTTGTACTATTCCATCGTCACTAAAACCTTCTGAACCAATCTCATCTTTTTTATTTGGTATACCAAAAAGAAGAACTCCTGCTATATTAGCTTCTTCAACCTCTTTTATAACTTCTTCTAATCTATCAATAGAAAAGTGATAGTTACCAGGTAAAGAACTTATTTCATTCTTTATATTTTCTCCTTCTACCACAAAAATAGGGTAAATAAAATTCTTTGAATTTAATGTTGTTTCTCTTACCATATCTCTAATAGCTGAATTTGCTCTAAGTCTTCTTCCTCTTTTTATCATTAATTACACTTCCTTAATTTTTTAATTATCAATTTTATATTTTTATGTTTTAAAACAGTGTTGATATTCACTTAAAAATAGCCTTAATCTAAAATATGTTTTATAAATCCATCCTCTGAGTGTTCATTACACACTTCTGATAAAATATTATTTTTTTCTAAAGCCTCATAAGTTTTAGGTCCTATTGCTATAACCCTTTTTTCTTTAATTTTATCTAATCCAACCATCTTAATCATATTATTAACAGTAGTAGGACTAGTAAAAAAGACAATATCAACTTCATCAAATACTCTTTTATTTTTTACCTCTCCACAAACAGTTTCATATATGTTAACTTTATCAACATTAACTCCTTGTTTAATAAGTTCTTCCTCTATAAATTTTCTACTCTTTGATGAACATGGTAATAATACATTATCATCTGCCTTTAAATTTGGCTTTAAAACTTTAACTAGTCCTTCTGCAACAAATTCATCTGACTTTATATCTGGAATTAATCCTCTTTTTTTAACTGCTTTTTCAGTAGCATTTCCTATTACTGAAATTTTTGCCTTCAAATCTCTTATATCATATTCCTTTTTCATTAAATAATCAAAAAATATATCTACTGAATTTACAGAAGTAAATACTATATGATTATAAGTTTTAAGTTTGTTCATATAATTTTCTAAACTATTTTTAATAGGTTCAATTTCTATAGAATGTATTTCTGTTACCTCTGCACCTAATTCTACTAATCTATTTTTTAATGGTTCTGACTGTTTCTTTGATCTAGTTATGCATATATTTTTTCCAAACAGTGGTTTATCCTCATACCACTTCAAATTCTCATTTAATTTAACTACATCTCCAACAACTATTATACATGGTGATTTTAATTTAGCATTTTTAACTTTTTCTTCAATATCAGCTAATGTGCCTGTTACTTTCTTTTGTTTTGAGGATGTCCCTCTCATAACAACTGCACATGGTGTATTAATCTCTTTTCCATTAGAAACTAAATTGCTTACTATGTTCCCTAAATTTTCAAGTCCCATCATAAACACTAATGTTCCTTCTTCTATTGCAAGAGCTTTAAAATTAGCATTCATTTTTCCTGCAGACATTCCTGTAACAACATGAAAACTTTGAGCTATTCCTCTATGTGTTATTGGAATCCCTGCATAATTTAAGACAGCTATAGGTGATGTAACACCTGGTATAACTTCAAAAGAAATATTTTCTTTAACTAAAGATAATACTTCTTCTCCGCCTCTACCAAATACATAAGGGTCTCCCCCTTTTATTCTTCCTACAACGTGTCCTTCTTTTGCAAGTTTTACTATCATCTCATTTATCTCTTCTTGAGTTTTATAATGAGAGCCTGGCTCTTTTCCACAATAATATACTTTACAATCTTCAGATAAATAATTTAATACATTGTTTGAAACTAATCTATCATACAGCACTGCTGTACATTTTTTTAAACATTTTACTGCTTTTAATGTTAATAATTCTTCATCTCCAGGACCTGTTCCCATAATATATACTTGAGTCATACTTTTATAATTCTCCTTTTAATATTTTCTTAGCTAATCTTTTTCCTAAATCTATATTATTATCTTTTTCACCTAAAATATCTTTTTTAATTACTTTACTTCCAACTTGATAAGTTCCAATCATATAAAGATCATTTCCTCTTATTTCTGAATATGCTCCTATAAGGCTATGACATCCTCCATTTAGTTCCTTCATAAAACTTCTCTCAGCTTCTACTGTCACTCTTGATATTTGATCATCTAATGCTTTAAAATATTTTTTTGCATCACTACTTTTTAATGTTTCAATACCAAGTGCCCCTTGTGCTATAGCAGGTAAAAACTCTGTTGGATCAAAATATTCAGTTATTAAATTTTCCTGATTCAATCTTTTTAATCCTGCTGCTGCTAAAATAATACCATCTAAATTTTGTGCTTCCATCTTTTCTAATCTAGTTTGAACATTTCCCCTTATAGGAACTATCTCTAAATCATTTCTAAGAATTTTAAGTTGTGCAGCTCTTCTTATACTACTAGTTCCTATTTTAGCTCCCTTAGGTAATTCTTTAAAACTTATATTATCTTTTGATATAAGTGCATCTCTTACATCTTCCCTTTCTGGTATAGATACTATTTCAAATTCATCATTTAAAGCAAATGGTACATCTTTCATACTATGCACTGCACAATGTGCTCTTTCTTCTAGAAGTGCAATCTCTATTTCTTTAACAAAAAGTCCTTTTCCTCCTATTTTATCTAAAGAAACATCTAACCTTCTGTCTCCTTCTGTTACTACCAATAATTTTTCACTATCTATTTCAAAATTATCTCTTAATCTTTTCATTATTATTTCTGTCTGTACCTGTGCTAATTTACTCTTTCTTGTTGCTATTATTAAATTGTTCATATTTTTATTAGTCCTCCATAACGAAAGTTATTTTTAATTATTCAAGTAAATATTTAACTATTTCTTTAGGAAAATACATTTTTAATATTAAATCATTTTTTCCTTTATCATAAAAATATTTAAAGTCTTCTGTTCCAATAAAATTTATTACTTCTTTTTTATAATTTTTTAAAAACTTAGCTTTATTTCTAATTTCACTAGTAAAACCTATAAATTCATCATATTCTTTTAACACCTCATTAACTTTATTAGAGAGCAACACTGCCCCTTTAGGATTACCACCTTTGGTATTTAACCCAAATGATATATTTTTTAAATTTTTCTGGATAGGTACAACACCCATCCCTTCTTTAAAATCAGATGAATTTATATATATTTTAAAATTTTCTTCACAATAATTTTTTATCTCTTGGATTGTATTTATATTATCAATAGCAATTAAAATAATATGTTTATCTTTTATAAACTCATAATTAAATTCTTCTTTTATAAGCTTTAATTTATTTTTTGGATCCTTAGTAAGATTTATAATTTCTTCATTAAATTCTTTTGATATAACTTCAACATAACATCCTCTATTTATAAAATGTCTAATCTTTATAAGACCGGCTTTCCCTGCTCCTATTACTCCAATTCTAATCTTACTAGAAAGCAACGATATAAAAGAATAATTTACTTGCCTGTCATAAATATCTTCTCTATTATTCTCAAACATTCTTCGCCACTTCCTTTTAAAGTTTCTTGTTTCATTACTTCAATTGCCCTATTTATATAATAATCTGAAGTACTCTTAATTAATTGGTTTGCTAAATTAATATCTTTTTCACTTTTAGATTTATTTTTAAAAGTTGAGATTCTTTTTTCATATACCAATTCACTATTATCTTTAACGTTCTTAATTGATGAAGCTATACATCTAAGTTTTCTCCAATCATAATATTCATTTAAATATTTATCTAAAATAAATTTATTAGAATCCATTTTATCAAAACGCATTTTTTTATTTCCATCATTAATTAAACTAATACTATCAATATTATATACTTCAGTTCTTTCTATATCTTTCACATCATCTTCAACATCTCTTGGAACTGCCAAATCATAAATTAAAATTTCATTTCCTTTTGGAGTAATATCATCTTTTTTTACAATTACATGTGGAGCTGATGTACATGAAATTACACAATCAACCTCATTTATATAATTATTTTTCTCATCAAAATTAATTACGTTAACTATATTATCATTATTAAATTCTTCTTTTATTTTCATATTTCTAACGACTAAATATAAGCACTCTATTTTATGTGCTAATAAATATTTCATAGTTAATCTTCCTACATCCCCATAACCTATTACCATAAACTTTTTACAGCCTCTATTAATTGCTTCATTTACTGCAATTGATGATGATGAAACTGGAATTTCATAAAGTCTTGATTCACTTTTAAACTTTTTACCACATGTTACTGCATATTGAAACAACCTTTGTAATTCTAACTTAACAGCCTTTTCATGTAAAGAAATTAAATATGCATTCTTTACTTGACCTAAAATTTGATCTTCACCTAAAATTTTTGAATGAAAACCACAAGTCACTTCAAATAAATGCTTACACGCTTTTCTATCTTCAGAAATAAATACATATTCCCTATAATCATAATTCCAATTAAATATTTCAAAAACCTTTTTTAATAGTTCTTCTTTTTCAAAAGAAGCATTAAAATAAATTTCTGTTCTATTGCATGTTGCTAATATTACCACTTCATCTAGATATTTTAAAGATTCTTTTATGTATTCTTTACATTTATTAGATTGTATTGTTAATTTTTCTCTTATACCTATTGGAGTATTCTTCTTTATTCCTATTAAACCTATCATTTATTGCTTCCACCTTATATATTTAATTATTTATCAAATTGTTCTAACTTTAGACAAAAGTTTGTTGAAAAAAATTAGATAAACTAACTTTTCTCTGATAATTATATATTAATATTATACTAAAATACAAAACAATATAATTAAATGTATTAAGTGCTATGTAATTTTTTTATATTTTATTTATTAAAATCAATTAAAAAACTTATATAATTAGAATTTCTTCTATGCATATTGTTTAATTTTTTTCTATAAATAATGTATTTTTATATAATAATTATTATCCATTAAAAAAATATTATAAATTAAATTATAAATTTATTCTAGTACTTAAAGTAATTAATCTAATAAATCTTCTAATTAACTTAATATATTTACAACTTTTTATTTGATTTTTATACAAGAAATATCTTTATTAATACTCTATATTTTAAATTATATAATTTATAAGTTCCAATAAAATTTATATTTATAAACAAATTTTATTGGAACTTATATTAGTTTAATTTTTAATGCTCTAATTTAAAATATTAATCTTCATTAAAATTATCACTACACTTTTTTATTTATTTAAAACATTATTTATAAATTCATCTTTTCCAACTCTGTCTAGAACTCCTGATATTCTTTCTCCTTGATTTCCGATTTCTCTATAATATTTCATTATCTTATCAACCATTGGTATTAATTCTTCTTCTTTAAATATTTTTCCTAAAGAATCACCAATTCTTATTCCTCTTCCAAATCTTCCACCTATAAATATTTCGCCACCTTTTTCTTTAGGTAATATGGCTTTAGTTTTACATGTTCTTACACATCCACCACAATCTACACACAAATCTTTATTATAAACTACTTTCTTATCTACCATTTCTAGTGCTTTTTGTCTACAAGATTTAACACACATTCCACATCCTACACAATTATCTAAAATAAATTCAGGAACTGTTCTTCCAATAATACCTATGTCATTTATATTTGCCTTTGCACAATTATTAGCACATCCTACAACTGCTATTTTACATTTATGTGGTGTATTGGTTCCAAAATATTTATCTTCTAATTGTCTACATATTTCTTGAGTATTAATATTTCCATGAAGACATACAGTTCCTTTACATGAAACTAAAGGTCTAACTTTTTGGCCTGTTCCGCCATGTCTTAATCCTAATTTTTTTGCTTCTTCTATAACTAATTCAACATCATTATCTTTAATCCAAGGAACTTCTATTTGAAGTCTTGTTGTCATTCCACAATATCCTTTCCCATATTTTTGAGCAATACAATTTATATTATTCAATTCTCCTACTGTAAAATTTCCTGCTCTCCCCAAAAATCTCACTGCAAAATGTTCCTTGTCATTTTGTAGTAAAAATCCTAGAGTTTTTAATTCTTTTTGCCTTTTTGCATTAACTGCCATAGTTTGTCCTCCCTAACAATAAATATATTTAATAATTTCACATTAGTTTTTACACATATAAAATAATAGTTCAAATATTATTAGCCTTATAAATTAAAACTTATGCTTCTTATTTTAATAAAACTATTAATTATAATCCAATACTTTTTAATATATATTTATAATAAGTATACAGTTATATGTGTATTTTTATATTTATTGGATATAATGTATTTATATATAAATTTTTTATTAAACTAAAGTAAAATTTAATAAATATCCCCTCACTTAAATTAAAATATATAATAACTATTTTATAAAAACTGAACTCTAAAAAACATATATTAGGAGATTTTAAAATGAGAATACCAAAACATATAGGAATAATCCCTGATGGAAATAGAAGATGGGCATTAGCTAATCAACTAACTAAAGATAAAGGATATTCTTTTGGAATATCACCTGGATTTAATGTTTTTAAATTATGCCAAAAAGAAGGAATTGAAGAAGTAACTTTTTATGGATTTACAGTAGATAACACTAAACGTCCTAGTGAACAAAAACTGGCATTTACAAAAGCATGCATTGAAGCAGTTATGTTACTTACAAAAGAAAACTGTGAAATATTGGTGCTTGGAAATATAGATTCTAATTTATTTCCTAAAGAACTATTACCTTTTACCAAAAGAACAAAATTTGGTGATGGTGGTATAAAAGTGAATTTTTTAATAAACTATGGTTGGGAATGGGATCTCAACATTTTAAAAACACAAGATTCATCAAAAAAACATATTGTACCTTATATACAATCTCAAGATATATCTAGAATAGATTTAATTATTAGATGGGGTGGAAGAAGACGATTAAGTGGATTCTTACCTGCTCAATCTGTGTATTCTGATTTTTATATTTTAGATGAATATTGGCCTGATTTTAAGGAACAAGATTTCTATGATGCTTTAGCTTGGTATGATCATCAAGACATCACTCTTGGTGGTTAAAATAATAAGTTAGATTATTATTAAATCTTATTACAAAAGTAGAAGTATCTATGATATATAATATAATAGATACTTCTACTTTAATTATATTTAATTTTTTATATGTTAGATAAAAAATAAATATATACAATTATTCTTAAATATTAGACAGATAAAATAATGTACTAAAGAGGCATTGTATATTATGTGTCAGATAAGGAAGCAAGTTCAGTTAATAGCGAGATATTGACTAAATTGGCTAATGCAGTACGATACAAAATAGCTGAGCTTACTTATCTATTATTTCTTGAATGTGCCTTAAGTATCACTTAATTAGATAAATATTGTTAAGAAATATCATTAAGGTTATATGGAGTGTTTTGATAAACACAATAATTTAACCAGTTTCCAAAAATTATATTAGCACTTCCCCTCCAAGTAAATTTAGGAATACTATTTATATCATCATCTGCAAAATAATTTTTAGGAATATCTATCTCCATGCCCTTTTCTTTATCTCTTATAAATTCTTCTTTTAATGTATTTCTATCATATTCAAGATGACCCATAAAAAAAATTTTTCTTCTATCTTTAGTAGCTACAATAAATACTCCTGCTTCTTTTGATTCAGATAAAATTTCAAGATCATCAAATTTTTCAATATCTTCTTTTTTAATTTCTGTATGTCTAGAATGTGGTGCATAAAACTCATCATCAAGACCTCTTGTCAAATCAGCATTTTCATAATTTACCCAATGAGAAAATACACCGAATATTTTTTTGTCTAATTCATATTTAGGTATTTTATAATGATAGTATAATGCAGCTTGTGATCCCCAACATATATGAAGTGTAGAAAATACATTTGTATTACTCCATTCCATTATTTCAGTTAGTTCTTTCCAATATGCAATATCTTCAAATTCCATTTTTTCTACAGGCGCCCCAGTAATTATTAACCCATCAAACTTTTCTTCTTTTATTTCATCAAAATAACTATAAAACTTGTCCAAATGCTCTATTGGTGTATTATGAGAAACATAAGTCTTTGTTTGGATAAGTTTTATCTCAACTTGTAATGGAGTGTTTGATAAATGTCTTAGTAATTGATTTTCTGCTAATATTTTTTTAGGCATTAAATTAAGTATTGCTATCTTTAAAGGTCTAATATCTTGTGTTTTTGCTCTTTTATCATTCATTACAAAAATATTTTCCTCTGATAATACTTTAAATGCTGGTAATTCTATAGGAATTTTTATTGGCATCCCTATTCCCCCTTTATTACTTATTGCTCAAATTTTACATATTTTGATTATCATGTATTATTTATAGTTTATTATATCAAAAAATTATATTTTATCAAAATTTTACAATAATAATTATTAAAATATAATTTTATTATTTAAATTTACTAGTATTATTGATTATTCATTAAAGTTTTCTATCATTTTTTTTTACTTTATTATGAAATATTTTATAAAGTTATAATTTTAATATAAAATTCACTTTGTTTATTAAAAATTAAAAACTTATCTAATTTATCTATTTTATACACAATTATTTAAGTATTTATTTATGATATACTTATAATTATACAAACAAAAAGGGGGAATTAATTTTGATATTGCATCAAGATCTTATTATTGGTTTTATAGGAACTTATACTAAAAACAATACTATGGGGATTTATAAGTTTAGCTTCAACTCAAAAATAGGAAAAATAGAAAAGATTAATTTAGCTTATGAAATTGATAGTCCAAATTATTTAGCTATCGATAAAGAAAGAAACATACTATATTCTGCTTGTAAATTAAATAATAAATCTGGAGTAGCTTCATTTAAATTTTTTGGTGAAAAAGATTCTATTGATCTTATTAATTATAATGTTGTAGAAGGAGAAGCTCCCTGCCATTTAAGCATACGTAAGGATAAACAGCTTTTAATTTCTTCAAATTATTATGAAAATAAAATGAATGTTTATAATACTTTAGATGGTATAATTTTAACTTCTTATGCAAGTGCTGAACATAAAGGTTCAAGTATTGATCCAATAAAACAAACAAAACCGCATATAAACTGTTCTATTTTTACACATGATGAAGAGTTTATATTATCAGTTGATTCAGGAATTGACAAATTAATGTTATATACATTTGATAATAACAAATTGCTTCAAAGAGATGATTTTAGTTACTCTTTTCCTAAAGGAACAGGACCTAAACATATAACTTATTCAAAATCTAAACCATTCTATTATGTGTTAAGTGAAATAACTTCTGAAATTTTTATTTTTAAATATAACAAAAAAAATAAAACTCCGTTTGAAAATATTCAAACAGTAAGTTCTTTAGCACCAAGCTATACTGGTAAAAAATCTGGTGCTGCTATACATGTTCATAAAAATAATAAGTTTTTATATACTTCTGATATAGAAGCTAATTCTATTAGTTTATTTTATATAAATGAAAATGACGGGAAATTAGACTACATAAATACATTTTCTTGCAACGGTACTTCTCCTTGTGATTTTCAAATAGATCCTGCTGGTAAATATATAATATGTGGCAATAAAGATTCTAACAATATAAGTATTTTTTCTATTAATCAATCAACAGGCTCATTAAAGTTTTTAGGTTCAGAACACATTCCTGCACCTACCTGTATAAAATTTATTGATTAAAATGAACTAGAAAACTCTACTTATGTACATTCGTGGAGTAAGTTCGAAGAACAAAATATAAAATGCACTCTGTGAAAGTTCAAATAACCAAATATAAAATTTGGATTTTCACTTTTAGGTTCTCACTCAAAACATAGCTTAAAATATAATAAAAAAATTCGACTAAAATAAATTTAGTCGAATTTTTTATTAATGACATGAAAGAATATTCTTTATAATACAAATTTTTCTATAGCATATGCTACTCCATCTTCATCATTACTTTTTGTTATAAATTCTGCTACTTCTTTAACTTCTGGGAAAGCATTATCCATAGCAACACCTAAACCTGCATACTTAACCATAGATAAATCATTTCCTGCATCACCCATAGCAATTACTTCTTCTCTTTTTATTCCAAGACTTTCTGCCAATTTTTTTAGTCCTTCGCCTTTATCAACTTCTTTATTCATAAATTCTAAGAAGTATGGAGTACTTCTTAATACTGTATATTTTTCATAAACTTCCTTAGGTAATTTTTTTATAGTTTCTTCTAAAACTTCTTCCGGATCTATCATCATTACCTTTACTATGTTTTCATCATCATCAATTGAATCAAAATCTGCTATAGTTATATTAATTTTATTTATATCTGCTTCAACTTCTGTATATTGGCTAATTTTAGGAGTTATTAATCCTCTTTCTTCAGAAAAAGCATGTATATTTACACCTGTCTCTTTAGCTATATTATTTAGGTATTTTAAGTCTGATCCCTTTAATACAGTGCTAGACATTATCTCTCCAGTTTTTGCATTTTGAGATACAGCACCATTAAAGCTAAGAACATAATCTTCTTCTTTTAATAAATTAAGTTCTTCTAAATAATGTCTTAAGCCTTCAGAAGGTCTTCCTGAAGCTAAGACAACTTTAACACCTTTTTCTTCTGCTTTTTTTATTGCTTTTTTATTTCTTTCAGAAATTTTTTTATCACTTGTTAATAATGTTCCATCCATATCTAATGCTATTAGTTTATACATACTCTTCCTCCAATTGTTTAAAATTAATTTAGTATATAATTAAAATACTAAATCAGTACCATACCACATTGTATCATAATAAAAGCTTTTATCATACTTAATGCATAAATTTCCTATTTATCCAAAATAAATTTTTCTATTGCATATGCTACTCCATCTTCATCATTACTCTTCGTTATAAAATCAGCTATTTCCTTTACTTCATCAAATGCATTTCCCATAGCTATACCTAAACCTGCATATTTAATCATTGATAAGTCATTTGCTGCATCCCCCAAGGTAATTATTTCATCTCTGTTTATTCCTAACATTTCAGAAAGTTCTTTAACTCCATTACCTTTACTAACATTTTTATGCATAATTTCTAAATAAAAAGGCGTACTTCTGCACACACTATATTTTTCATAAATTTCTTTAGGCATTTTTCTTAGTGCTTCTTCTAATATTGGTTCTGGATCTATCATCATTAATTTAATAATATCTTCATCATCATCTATAGTATTAAAATCTACTACATTATAATCAATTTCATCCATTTCAGCCTCATGATCTGTATACTGATTAATTTTAGGCGTTATTAGTCCTCGTGTTGGCGAAAATGCTAAAATATTTATTCCTAAATTATTAGCTATATTAGTTAAATATTTTAAATCATATCCTTTTAAAGTAGATTTAAAGATTATTTCTTTAGTCTTTACATTTTGAGCCATTGAACCATTAAAGCTAATTACATAGTCTGTTTCTTTCAACAAATCAAGTTCTCTTAAATATCTTATTAATCCTTCAATTGGTCTTCCAGAAGTTAAAACCACCTTAACCCCTTTTTCTTCTGCTCTTTTTATTGCTTCTTTATTTCTTTCAGAAATTTTTTTATCTGTAGTCAGCAATGTTCCATCCATATCAATAGCTATTAACTTGTACATAATTACCCCTCCCCCAAAAGATTATATTATATAACTTAATAAAATAAGTAAATCATCTTCATTTTACAGTAACATTTTATATTAGGCAAATAATGGGGTGTTATATCCTAGTTATATGCATTGTAATATCTAATACATTTAACTCACATTTTGTAACTAATATATATTTTTTTCATAATATAAAAATATATATATAATTTGTTGAGGTATTGTTATGCTTGAATCAATATTGTTAGTTTCATCTTTATGTATAGATTCCTTTGTTGCAAGCATTGCTTATGGTACATCCAAAATTAAAATCCCACCAGTATCTGCTTTAATAATAAATTTAGTATCTACATGTACACTTGGGATTTCTTTATTCATTGGATCTATAGTAAAAAAATTTCTGCCTGGTAATTTACCTATGATAATAGGGTTTATTCTTTTAATGTGTCTAGGTATATATAGATTATTTGAATG
Source organism: Clostridium sp. CTA-5 (assembly GCF_054768135.1). Taxonomy (NCBI): domain Bacteria; kingdom Bacillati; phylum Bacillota; class Clostridia; order Eubacteriales; family Clostridiaceae; genus Clostridium; species Clostridium sp. CTA-5. The sequence continues at coordinate 97,677 of NZ_BAAAAT010000007.1, forward strand.
TATATTCAAATCATATATCTCTAAACGTTCAAAAATAGACACACCTTTAACTTTTAAATTATTCGATTTTAAATTTGTATTAGATGTTTACGCTGATGAAACAAAGGCTGATTTTGATAATTCTAAAATATTAAATCCTAAAGAAGCATTTTATTTAGCATTAGCTTTATCACTAGATAGTTTAGCTGTAGGATTTGGTTCCAGCTTAACTAGTATTAACTATCTACAAGTTATTATTTTATGTTTTATTATAGGATTTTTAGCTGTATCTATCGGAGTTTTTGTTGGCAAAAAAGTAGCTGATAATATAAACATTGAACTTTCTTGGCTCTCTGGCGTATTGCTTATAATATTAGCTATTATTAAATTTTTATAAAATTATAAGGCTACGTTTTAAAACATAGCCTTATAATTTTATATTTAAATATCTAAAATTTCTTTTATCTTATTAATATCTATATTTTCTTCAAATATACTTGATAGCTTTTCATATTGCTCATCCTTATATTCAGCTATTTGTTTAAGATTATTATCTTCTGAAACTTTGATATTATTATTTTTTTTCAATACATTTATAAATGAATTAGTAAATTCCTCAGAATCAAATATTCCATGCAAATAAGTTCCTACTACATTACCAACTTTATTGCATACACCAATAGTATTTCCTTCTAAATCTTTTATAAATGGTTTTGCATTTTTCCCAACTTTGCTTATACCATTGTGTATCTCATATCCACTAACATTTTTGTTTTCTAGATTATTAATATTTTCAAGATTACATACAACTTCTGCTTCTACTTGTTTAGTAATTTTTCTTTCATTAAATCTTGTTCTTATATCTAGTAATCCAAAACCTTCTTCCTGTAGAACCTTACCTTCTACTCCTGCTTTATCTAGCAGTAGTTTTCCAAGCATTTGGTATCCTCCACATATTCCTACTATCAATGTCCCATTTTGATGTAAATTAATTATTTCCTCAAACAAACCATTTTCTTTTAAAATTTTCAAATCTTCAATAGTGTTTTTAGTACCTGGAATAATTACTAAATTAGGTTTTTTTAAATCTTTTACACTTTCAACATATCTAATATTTACATCTTCTATTCTATCTAAAACAGTGAAATCAGTGAAATTTGACATATGTGAAAGCCTAATTATAGCTATATCAAGCTTTTCTTTTTTTACCTCATTTTTAATTCTATCAGTAACACTATCCTCATCATCAATATCTAAAAGTTCATAAGGCATAACACCTAATACAGGTATTTTAATTATATCTTCTAATTGTTTTATTGCAGGTTTAAAAAAGTCTTTATTTCCCCTAAATTTATTTATTATAACACCTTTAACCCTTTTTCTTTCTTTTTCTGATAATAATTGTAATGTTCCAACAATAGATGCAAAAACTCCACCTCTATCAATATCTGCTACTAAAATTACAGGAGCATCTACACTCTCTGCCATATTCATATTTGTTATCTCAGTTTCCTTTAAGTTTATTTCTGCACAACTACCTGCACCTTCTAACACAATTAAATCATAATCACTGCTTAATTTATCATATGCAGATTTGGCTCTGGCTCTTAATTCTTTATTTAATTCCTTATACTTATAAGGTTCAATATTAGCATAAACTTTTCCCTCAACTATAACTTGAGTGTACTCTCCGCTTGGTTTTAACAATATAGGGTTCATTAAAGCACTAGGTTCTATTTTACATGCTTCAGCTTGTACTACTTGAGCTCTCCCCATTTCCAGTCCATCTTTTGTCACATATGAATTTAAAGAAATATTTAAAGCTTTAAAAGGAGCTACCTTTAATCCTTGATTTTTTAAAAATCTACATAAAGCAGTTGCCAAAGTACTCTTACCAACCGAAGATGCTGTACCTAAAAACATTATATTTTTCTTCTTCATACTACCCTCCAAAACCGTATTTTAACATAAGACATATAAACAAAAATAACGAGTCCAAAATTCCATGATTATTTTTCATTAGACAAGAACGTAGAATAATCTCATAGCAAACCTATTAGGTAAATCTACTAACACAGTATAATGGAAAATAGGTTTGTCAGATGGACTTGTTATTTTTTTATTATGCCTAGTATTTAATAATTAAGTACTTCTTTATTTAATTATTAAATATCCGTAGTCACCTGAAGTTTCTTTTTTTATAATTCTAAAATTAACTTTTTCCTTAAATATAGGTCCATCAAAAACAAATGTATGATATTCTCCATTTTCACCACTTGGATCACATCCCATTTCTTTTATGTTATTAACAATTTCTTTTGTTAATGTAAGACCTAAAAACTCTTTATTTAATAAATTTAAATTTACTTTTTTTATTACAGTACTAAATCCTATTTCTAAGAATTCATTTGTTAACTTTTCTCTATCCTCTTTCCATAATGGAAATTCACCCATCATTCCAGCTTCATTACAACGCTCTAAACACCAAGATTTATGAGCTTCTATATCTATATCACCAAAAACACATAAATCAATTCCTAACTTTTTAGCATTTTTTAAAGCCCTAGAAAATTCTATTGAATAATCATCTCCATTAGGGCAATTGACTTCTAACAAAGGTATATCTAAAGCTTCAGCAGTTTTTTGAAATAATTCTTTAGGTATACCATGAAACCAAGAATTATTATTTTTATCAAACGTAACTAAGAGTGCAGCTGGTTTATATCCTTTTTTAAGCATTCTATATAAAGATAACATACTATCTTTACCACCACTATACGAAATTACAAATTTTAAATTTTTCATATACACACCCTCTAAATTAATATTACTAATAAGTTGATTTTTAAATTCGACTAAAAATTATATTTACTTCTATTTACATATTTTAGCATATATTCAGAATATTTTTTATACTTTTAATTAATTTAATATTTTCTTCTTCTAATTTTATTGCTACTCTATAATAAGATTCATCTAATCCTTCATAATTACTGCAACTTCTTATTAAAATTTTATCTTCTAAAAGTTTTAATTTTAAATCAATTTTAGAATTAGTTTTAAAAAATATAAAATTTACACTAGGATTATATACTGTTAAATTATTTAATTCTTTTAAACCATTATATAGTAAAGACTTCTGATATTCCATATAATCTAATGTTTTTCTTATATAGTTTTTATCTTTAAGTGAAGCTCTCGTTGCTAAATCTGCTAATATATTTATATTCCACGCTGGAGTTATTTTGTTTATCTCATTTTTTAATTTATTATTAGCTGTTATTGCATATCCTATTCTCATTCCTGGAAGTGCAAAAAACTTAGTAAGTGATTTTATTATTATTAAGTTAGAATATTCTTTTATAAATGAGTTCATTGATATATTTTCTTTTACAAAATCTAAAAATGATTCATCTATTAATACACTAGTACCAGTTTTTTTAGCTTTCTTTAGAATTTCTATTAATAATTTTTTATCACTTATTACACCTGTTGGATTATTAGGATTACAAATAAAAATTAGATCTATTTCTTTATTGATATAATCTAAAATATCATGTTTTATATGAAAATTATTTTCTTTAATCGTTTTATAAAATTTTACTTCTGCATTAATAGCTTCAACGGCTTCTTTATATTCAGAAAATGTCGGAATAGGAATTAACACTCTTTTAGGATTTAATGCCCTTACTACATTAAATAATACTTCTGCTGCACCATTTCCCAAAATCAAATCATTAATATCAATATTTTCATATTCTGATATTTCATTTTTTAACTCGAAATAAGTTATATCAGGATATTTTTCTATCTCTTTTAAGTTATCTACTATCACTTGTTTAGCTTTATCTGACATTCCTAGTGGATTTATATTAGATGAAAAATCTATTATATTAGTATATTCTATCCCTCTTTTTCTTGTTATTTCTTTTACGTTTCCCCCATGTCCTAAATTAGCCACAAATATATCCTCCAATACTACTTAAAATTATAGCTAATATGTAACCTAAAACAGTACTACAGTATAATACTTTTGAAGTTTTACTTACATCCTCTATACTAGTTTCATTAATCATATCACCTATAGTAGGTTTTACTACTAACTTTCCAAAATAATAATTAGCCCCCCCTAGTTCTATACCCAATGCACCTGCCATTGCTGCCTCAGGATGTGCACTATTAGGACTTGAATGATTGTATCTATCTCTTTTATATATCTTAAAACTATTTTTATAATTATATCCTAAAATCATAGATGAAATAACTATAAAAATACCTGTTATTCTTGCAGGAATATAATTAAATATATCATCTAATTTAGCTGGAAAATATCCAAAATCTTTATATTTATCATTTTTATAACCAAACATTGAATCTAATGTATTAACACTCTTATAAGCCATAGCTAACGGTGCTCCACCGATTCCTGCAAAAAATAATGGTGCTATAACTCCATCTGACATGTTTTCTGCAATTGTTTCTATTACTGCTTTTATAATAGAAGCTTTATCTAAATTATTAGTATCTCTTCCTACTATAAATGATAATTGCTTTCTTGCACCTAAAATATCATCATTAATAATAAATTTAATAACTTTATATCCTTCTACCACTAACCCCTTGGATGAAATACAAAAATATATCAATATTCCACTTAAAATCACTCCAAAATAGCTATTAATTTTAGTAGCTAAATTTATAATAAAAAAATTAAACCCAAAAGTTAAAAATACAGTAATTACCCATGTAATTAAACCTGCTATCTTTAATGAATTGCTTAATAACTTTCTCATTAAAATCTCTAACTTACTTGCTATGCTTCCAATTATTCTAACAGGATGAACTGGATTTTCAGGATCACCTATTAATAAATCCAAAATAAATCCAATAGTTATTTCTATCATTCGTAAACCACCTTTTACTTATTCATATGAAATAAAATAATATATCAAAGATGCGTTGTATATTTTGTGTCAGACAAAGAAGTAAATTTAGTTAATTTGCTGACATAGTATCATACAAAATAAACAAGCATACTGGTCTATTATTTTTTTGAATGTGCCTTATATAAATATCTCAATATTTTAAGCAGTATTGATATTGTAGTATAAGAACGAACTGGCATTAGAATTTGCTTTTTAGAACTCTTAAGTGAAAGTCAAAATTTTATATTTTGTTACTTGAACTTACTCAGCGAATGCATATGAGTCGAGTTTCCTATTTCAATTCTGCCCATGAGCTTTATACTACAATATCAAGATTTTCTTAAAATATAGCCCAATTTAACTAAAAAATCTTAGTAACATTTAGTATTTTTGTAGGAAATTCAGTTGATATAACTACTTTATATCCTTCTCCTACATTTGGTTGCCACTCTATAAAACTTTTTTTATTATCATATAAAATTTCTAACAACATACCTATAGTTCCACCATGTATAACAGCCACAGCACTATCTATATTATTAATTTTTAAGGATTCTATTAGTTTATTAAAACCTATTTGTATCCTACTTTTAAATTCTTGTCTACTTTCTCCATTTGGACAACTTATACTTCCAGTCTCATCTATAACCCACTCATTATATTTAGGATGGTCTTTTAAATCCTCATGTGATTTTAATTCAAATTCACCAAAATCATATTCACAAAGTTCTGATAAAATATCATATTCCTTGTCTGGATATAAAATCTCTAGAGTTTGATTAGCTCTTTTTAATCCACTTGTAAAATATTTTTCACACATTGGATATTTATTTTTTTCCTTCTTTAAAATTAGTTCACCTATTCCCTCATCACTTAATGGAACATCTGATTTACCATAATATAATCTTTCCTTATTACAATATGTTTTTCCATGTCTAATCAAGTATATATCAATTTCTTTCATCTTTTAATACCTCTTCTATTCCAAAAAATATTCTAGATACCTTTTCAGATTCTTTTGATAAAAACTGTAGAACTTTTCCACACTCTTCTCTCCAAATTCTATCTTCTTGATTTAATGGAACTATACCAGAACCTATCTCATCGCAAATAATTGTTTTATCCTTCAAATAACTTAAATTTTCTTTTATGATTTCTAGTGCATTTATTTTCTTTAAAACACATTCTCTAATAAAAACATGAAGTCCAACTATGCATTTATATGAGAAATCTAAATTACTATCATTACAAAAAAATAAATCTTCTTCTTGTAAGTTATACTTTGATTTTACAAAATCAATCTTTCCATTATACGCTCCACCAAAAACTAAAATCATATAACCCTCCTCTCTTCATATATATAATACATATTTTAGCTAAAGTTAATATTGATTCTAAAACATTCCTGCTACTAATAATCCAGCTATTTCTCCCATTACTAATGAAAATCCTGCTACATCTCCAGATATACCACCTAATTCTTTAATACATTTGTTTACACAAAGAGTTACAATAAGACATATAGTAGGAACAATTATTATTCCAATAGATTTTAAGAACATACAAGAAATAAAATATGTTAAAACTAGTATTGTTAGTAAAATAGTTTTATCCTTAATTCCTGTACCTTTTTTAAAATAGCTTACTAATAGACTTTCTTTAATTGTAATTTTACTAATTAAAAAATATCCTGCAATACATCTACTTACTATAGGAATTAGAATTAAAATATATGGATTATTCCTTTTTTCTAAAAATGAATACATACTTCCAAATTGCACAAAAAATAATATTATAAGTGATATTACTGCAAATGCTCCTGTAGCTGAATCCTTTAATATCCTAAGTTTTTCTTCTTTCTCTCTTCTTGATAAAATAGCGTCACAAACGTCCATAAAACCATCTAAATGTAACATACCTGTTATAATAAATGGAACTACCATAAGTAAGACACTTTTTAAAATTAATGATATATTAAAAAAATTTAATATATAAAAAATTCCTATCCATACAGCGCCTACAATACCTCCAATCAATGGATAAAATTTCATCATATTTTTAGCACCTTCGTCATCCCACTCCACATATGGCATTGGAATTATAGTAAACATACTTAAAGACATAATAAGTCCCTTTATAAGTTTTTTCATACTTAATTCGTATCCTTTCCAAATATAGTGAAAATAATAATATATTGTTTTTTCGTTATGTTTTAATATGTACTAAATTAAATTTTTCTTATGATATTTAACATTATTAAAACTACATTCAATAACATTTTCACATACTTTAGCTAATTCAGTATTAATTCTTCCTAACTCTTTTTTAAAATTTTCACTTACATCATCATATTTTATTGAATCATTAAATATATAATCTGATATAATTACAACATTTTTAACTTTACATATTATTTCTTTGATATCATTTAATATTTTTAATGACGGAGATTCTATTATACCATCTTTTATAAACATTTCATTAACTAAAAGAGATGTTACACTATCAATTAATATCGTATCTTCTTTATTAATATTTTTTAATACTTCTTTTAAATCTTTAAATTGTTCTAACGTAAAAAATCCTAAGCCTAATCTTTTTCTAATATGTTTTTCTATTCGTTTTTTGTCTTCCTCATCATATGGCTTCATTGTAGCTATATATATAACTTTATCTTTATTTAAAGATAAAGCTATCTTTTCACCGTAATCAGATTTGCCACTCTTTGATCCCCCTATTATCAAATAATTCATATTATTTTTCTATTCCTATTCTTGAATTAATACCTTTTTGATATGGGTGTTTTATTACTTTTATTTCTGATACATAATCAGCTATATCTATTAAAACTTGATTTGGATTTCTTCCTGTTAAAACAACTTCTAAACCTTTAGGCTTACTTTTTAAAAATCCCATAACCTCCTGTAAGTCTATTAAATTTAAATTAATAGATGCTATTATTTCATCTAATATAAGTAAATCAATATCTTCATTAACAGCTTTTAATGTAACCTCTTTAAATCTTTTTGAATGTTCATTCTTTGTTTTAAACTGTTCTTCCTCTGACATAAATTTAAAAAATCTTTTTACAGGTTCCCCCTTATAAACTTGAAAATTTTCACCTAATTTTTCAATAGAAAGTAATTCTCCCGTATTATTATCTTTTAAAAATTGAGTAAGCAATACCTTTTTTTCTCTACCACATGCTCTCATTCCAAGTCCCATAGCAGCTGTTGTTTTTCCTTTTCCATCTCCACAATAAATATGTATAAGTCCTAAATCCATTATTATCATTCCTTACTTTTTATTTTACCTATATTTAAATCATATAAAAAAATCGCTAAGCGACTGTGAAGCGTCGATTTTTTTTAGCCATGCACCCTTTCCAAACGTAGTGCAGGAATAATGGTGTGGCATATTTATTTTATCTTATACTTCATCTAAAAATCCAGTTAATAACTTACAATTAATTGATTTCTTTTTAGGCACATGAAATAATGTTCCTTATTTAATATAAATTCCCCTTATTATTTGTTTTATCTACATAATATTAATAAATCAAAACAATTATAACATAAGAGAAATAAGCCAACGATACCTTTTATATCATTGACTTATTCCTTTTATTTAATAATATATTTTTCTATATTAATCCATTTTCTTTTAAAAATTCTTTTGCAACATCATTTGGATCTTCTCTTAACTCATCTACTTTATAATTCATTTCACTCATTACTTCATTTGTTATTAAAGGTGCTATATTCTCAATAATAGGTAGTATTTCTGGATGTTTATCTAATACCTCAGAACGTACAATCGGAACTGCATAATATGGTGGAAAAAAGTTTCTATCATCTTTTAATATTTTAAGATCATATTTTTTTAATAATCCATCTGTTAAAAATGCATCTACAACATCACTTTCATTATTCATTAAAGCTGTATATTTAGGTGTACCATCAATTCCAATTTCTTGTTTAAAGTTAAAATTATATTTCTTTTTTAATCCTATGACACCATCTTCTCTATTAAGAAACTCTAATGAAGTTGTAGCTATAAGTTTATCACCTACTTTAGCTATATCAGTTATTGAATCTAAATTATATTTTTGAGCTGTTTCTTTTTTTACTGCTAAAGCATAAGTATTATTAAACCCCATTTGTTTTAATACTTCAATATTAAATTTTTCTTTATAATCTTTCTTAACAGTATTATAAACTTTTTCCACATCAGATATTGGTGGGTACTTTAAAGTGTCTCCATAGCATGTACCAGTATAATCAACATACATATCAAGATCTCCTGTTTTTAATGCTGAAAAACATATTTGAGTACCCCCAAGAGCCTTTTTACGTTCAACTGAAATATCTGTATTAGCTTCTATAGCTTCCGAAAGTATGTTACAAAGTATCTCTTGTTCTGTATAATCCTTGCTTCCTATAGAAATTATTTTATCATTATTTTTTAATGATATATTATTTACTATAAATAAACCTAATATTATACAAGCTATAATTCCAATAAATTTCTTTGAATTTTTATTTTTCTTTAATTTTAGAATTATATTTTTAGAACTTCTTTTCTGTAAACTAATAGGTGTAACTAAAACTTCAATTATTCCAAATAAGAAATCAACTAATAATGCTAATATACAAGCTGGAATTGCACCTGCTAATATCTGATAATTATTAACTGTTCTTATTCCTGAAAAGACTAAATATCCTAGTCCTCCCCCTCCAATAAAAGCTGCCATTGTCATAAGTCCTACTGCAGTAACAGCAGAAATTCTAACTCCTGACATAATAACTGGTAAAGCTAAAGGTAACTGGACTTTTACTAATATTTGAAATCTTGTAAGTCCTATAGCTTTTGCAGCTTCTAACATTTGAGGATTGATGTTTTTAATTCCTGTATTTGTATTTTTTATAATCGGCAATAGTGAATATAATACAACCATAACAATTGCAGGAGTTGTTCCTATTCCTAAGAATGGTATTGCAAATCCTAGTAATGCCATACTGGGAATAGCTTGAACAACATTAGCTATTGCTATAACAGGTTTATTCAACTTTTTTACATAACTTATGCATATACCTACTGGTATTGCAATTACAATTGCTAATCCTACAGCTAAAACAGTAAGTTTTATATGTTCAATTAATAACATAAAAATTTGTGATTTAGCTTCCATTAAATAATTAAAAAATCCACTCATTATTTATTCTACCTCCTCTGTGTCCAAGAACTGCTGACTAAGAGTTGTAACCAAACTGCTTTTAGTTATTATTCCTTTTAATATTCCATTATCGTTAATAACAGGGATTTTAGATATTTTCTTTTCTTTCACGAGCTCAAGTATATCTATTATTGTGTCGTCTGGAGATATCTTTAAGAAGTTAGATTCCATTATATTTTCTATAGACATGTTTCTGTCAGCTTTATTTTGTATTTGTTTAGCTGTGACAATTCCTAAAAGACAATTAGATTTGTCAATTACCATTAAGCTATCAACATGAAAATTCCTCATTTTTTCCATAGATTTTAGTAATGACATATTTTTGTAACAAGTAACTGGATTTTCAATCATTATATCTTTTGCTTTTATAAAATCTGGAGAAGACCATATTCTATTTTTACCAATAAATTCACTTACAAAATCATTACATGGATTTTTAAGAATATTTTCTGGAGTATCATATTGAATTATCTCCCCTCCATTCATTATGCAAATTTTATCTGCTATTTTTATAGCTTCATCCATATCATGTGTAACAAAAACTATAGTTTTTCTTAATTTAGATTGTAAATCAATTAGTTCATCTTGAAGTTGTAACCTTGTTATTGGATCAAGTGCACTAAATGGTTCATCCATTAATATTACTTCTGGTTCGGTTGCAAATGCTCTTGCAACACCTATTCTTTGTTGCTGTCCTCCACTAAGTTCAGTGGGATAACGATCTAAATATTCTTCTGGATTTAATCCCACCATATCCATCAATTCATAAGTTTTCTTTTCTACAAAATTTTTATCTACTTTTTCTACTCGTTGAATTATTTCAATATTTTCTCTTATTGTCATATGAGGAAATAATCCTGTCTGTTGAATAACATACCCTATATTTCTTCTTAACTTTATAACATCTTTAAATGAAATATCCTCCCCATTAATTAAAACCTTGCCTGTAGATGGCTTTATAAGACCATTTATCATCTTTAGAGTAGTAGTCTTACCGCATCCACTTGCACCAATAATACTTACTAATTCTCCTTTATTTATCTTAAAAGATATGTCTCTTAAAACATTTTGATTTTTAAAAACTTTACTTACATTCTTAAATTCTATCACTAAAAAATCTCCCCCTTTTTGCAAGTAACAACTTTATTATAACATAAGGTTGTTACATTTTTCAAAAAAAGCTATATTTTAATTAAATAATAGTATGATAATTTAATAGAAAATCATCGTCAAAATTTGCTTTTTATAATATATTTTTTAACAAAAAAATAAAGACAACATGTTTTATTGTCTTTATTATAAGCGTTATGGATACATAAAATTATATACTCTTTCATAGCAATCTTCATCACCTACAAAATAGAAAATATCACCTTCTCTAAATATTGCATATGGACCTGGTGACATTACTAAAGAGTCTCCCCTTTTTATTGCTATAATGGTTGCAAATGTATTATGCCAAAAATTAATTTCTGATATATTCTTTCCTATGTATGGTGTATTATTATTTATATTTATTTCAAATGGTATAAATGGATTTATAGACTTAAACCTATCTGTTTTATCTATTAAATCTAACAACTGTTCTTTAAGATATTTATTTTCCTCTGTTTGTCTCTCTATACTACTCAATATTTCTTTTTTTAAGTCATTTACTGTTTGAATATCTTCATACTGTTTTACAAATTTAATTGCATTTTGATAAGATTTTATTACAACCCCACTTCCTTTGGTGGTATCTACAATTTCCATATCATTCAAAATACAAATTGCTCTTCTAGCAGTTTCTGATGACACACTATATTGAGCTGCTAAAGCTGACCTTGCATATATTTTATCTCCTACTTTATAATGTCCATTTGCTATTTTCGAAGCAATATCTGCAGCTATTTGTTGATATACAGGACTTACTATTTTCAGTTTTTTCTTCATTATTTCTATCCTCTTATTAAAATATATATTTATTAAATAATTACTTAGATATTAAGCTTATATAAAAAATCCAACAAGCTGATATCTTTCCTCTTTTATTTTTTAGGTTATATACCTTTCTAAAATATATTTTAATATAAGTTATTCTCAGGTTTAAACTTTTATAAATTCCTAAAAAATAAAACAACTTTTCAACACGTATTTTACCATAATATATAAATTTATTCTATCAATTATATATTAATCTGTTATTTATATATAAATAAACAGTTAGACATAATTAATACATCTAACTGCTATATTGTTAAAATTTAATTAAACTTATACTATACTTATTTTTTTATTATTTATTTTAAATCTATAACACTACCTCTTTCTATAAGTTGTGTATCTAATTCTATTATTTCATTTTCACATTTATTTTCAATAATTTTTATTAAAAGTTCGCATGCAGTTTCTCCAAGTTTATATATTGGTTGTGCTATAGTTGTAAGTTCTGGTTCAAACAAAGCTGACATATTTATATTATCAAATCCTAATACAGATATATCCTTAGGTATCTTATAACCATTTCTTATAAGATACTTCATTCCTCCAAGTGCCATTACATCACTACTATAAAATATAGCATCAATATTTTTTGAAACTGATAATAATTTTTCAGTAGCTTTCATTCCTCCTTCAATAGAAAAGTCTGACTCTATCATTAAATTTTGATTATATAATCCTAAACTTTTACTAGTCTCTATATAACTTTCATTTCTTAATTTAGCTACTTTAACTTTTGCATTTCCACCAACAAAGGCAATATTTCTATGATTTAATTTATATAAATATTCTACCCCTTGTTTAATACCTTCAATATTCTTAGAAAATACACCACTATATTCATTTATTGATTCTACATATCTATCTACTAAAACAAAAGGGACTTTATTACTCTTTAATATATTTAAATTACGTTCACTATTACCACCTGCTGCAAATATAACGCCATCAACTAATTTACTTATAAGTAATTTTACATATTTCCCTTCTTTATCTGTATTATTATAAGAATTACATAAAATAATATTATAATTTAATTTTTCCGCAGTATTTTCTATTGTTTTTGCCATCATTGCAAAGAAGGGATTTTCTATATCAGGTAATATTATTCCAATTGTATTAGTTCTATTTGTGCTTAAACTTCTGGCTACAGTATTTGGAATATAATTCATTTCATTTGCAGTTTTAAGAATTTTTTTTCTTGTTTCATCTGATACATTTATTGGTTTATTATTTAATACCATAGAAACTGTAGTCTTTGAAACATTTACTTCCTTAGCTATATCCATTATAGTGACTTTTTTCACAATGTCTCCTCCATAAATATTACTTTTAATAAGTTATATTTTTTCTATATTTTATAGCATTCTTATAATACCAAAAATAATTAATTTTACCAAATCAAATTTTTATACACTAAATTAGTTTTGATAATTAATCCCTTATAAATAAAATTCTATTTTTATAATTATAGCACATAGCAAAAAATTTTTTTAACATAAATTATATAAGTTGCAACAAACTTTATTCATTAATTAATCACCATAGTGAGGAAATTATATAGAAAATTTATAATATATATGCTTCTAAATAAATAGTGTTAATTAAAAATATAATTTTCTATAAAAATTATATAAAAGATTATAAATGTATTAACTTAATTAGAACATATATATTAATAAAAGATCTCTACTAAACGTAGAGATCTTTTTAGTAGTTATATTTATTTTGTTAACACTTTTAATTCTGCTGGAACTTGTTTTTCTACAGTTTCACCTTTTAAGATTTTACTTGCTTGTTCTACAGAAAGTTCTCCCATTAATCCTGGTTGTTGAGCTATAGTTGCAGTCATATCACCAGCTTTTATAGCTGTTTCTGCATCTGCATTTCCGTCAAATCCTATAACCATAACATTTTTATTAGCTGCTTTTAATGCTTTTACAGCTCCTAAAGCCATTTCATCATTATGAGCAAATACTACATCAAAATCTGGAGTTGCTTGAATTATATTTTCCATTACAGATAATCCTTTTTGTCTATCAAAATCTGCTGCTTGGCTTGCTACTACTTTTACATTACTCTTACCTGCTATACCATCATTAAAACCTTTACCTCTATCTCTTGTAGCTGATGCACCTGGTACACCTTGAAGTTCTACTACTTTAATAGTTTGTTTGTCTTTTAAAATTTGTAACATATATTCTGCTGCCATATTTCCACCTTTTACGTTATCAGAAGATATATGACAAGCAACTTCACCACCATTTGCTTCTCTATCTAAGGTTATTACTGGTACCTTGTTATCATTAGCAACTTGTATTGAATTTTTAACTGCATCACTATCTGTTGGATTTATCATTAATGCAGCCACACCTTGTTGTACTAAATCTTCTACATTTGATCTTTCTTTAGTAGAATCATTTTGTGAATCTAAAACTACTAATTCATATCCCATTTCCTTAGCTTTCTTTTCTGCGCCTTCTTTCATTGAAACGAAGAATGGATTATTTAATGTTGAAAGAACCATACCTAATTTCTTATCATTAGTCTTTTTTTGTGAACATCCCATAAAGCTTCCCACCATTAATGCTCCAGCCATAGTAAGTGATAATAATTTTAAACTTTTTCTTCTCATAATTAATTTCCTCCTCTTTTCTTATAAATTGTTTATATTTTTTCTAAGTGTCTTTTTTATTTTCTCCCTTTTTTGTCTAATAATACGGCTACTAATATAACTATTCCTTTTATTATTAATTGGTAGAATGGTGATACATTAAGAAGATTTAGTCCATTATTTAAAACTCCTATAATTAATGCACCTATTATAGTACCCATTACACTTCCTTCTCCACCTGCAAGGCTGGTACCACCTATTACTACTGCAGCAATTGCATCTAGTTCAAATCCTGAGCCCGCATTTGGAGAAGCTGAACCAATTCTACTAGTTATAATAACACCACTTAATGCAGCTGCTATTCCTGAAACCACATATACTAGTGTCTTTATTCTATCTGTATTTATACCAGAAAGTCTTGCTGAATCTTCATTTCCTCCTAAAGCATATAAATATCTACCAAATCTTGTTTGAGTTAATACGTAATATGCTATTGCTACAAGTACAGCTGTAATTATTACTGGTAATGGTAATATTCCTAACTTTAAATTTCCTATAGAATTAAAACTTCCTGTTAACCCTGATATAGGATTTCCATTTGTGAATACATACGTTACACCTCTAAATATAGTCATAGAAGCAAGTGTAACTATAAATGCTTGAATCTTTCCTTTTGAAATAAGCATTCCATTGATAATTCCTACTACAATACCTACTATTACTGCAACTACAACAGCTAGGAATACGTTTCCACCAGAGCTAATAATTGATGCGGCTAAAGCACCACTAATAGCTAACGTCGAGCCTACTGATAAATCTATTCCTCCTGTTAAAATTACAAATGTCATACCTATAGCAATTATTGCATTCACAGAAACTTGAGTTAATACGTTAGTTATATTTGATATTGATAAAAATCTTGGAGTTAATATAGAAATAGCTATACATAATATGAAAAGTCCTATTAATGATTTATATTTTGATAAATTTTTATTTTTAATACTTTGCATAATTATCCCACCTTTTTTTACTTTATACCTACTGCTAGTTTCATTACTGATTCTTGATTCGCTTCATCTCTTAAAAGTTCTCCTGAAACCGCGCCTTCTCTCATTACCATAATCCTGTCACTTATACCTAAAACTTCTGGTAAATCTGAAGAAATCATTATTATAGCTTTACCCATAGATTTTAACTTATTTAATAATTCATATATTTCCTTTTTAGCACCTACATCAATACCTCTTGTCGGTTCATCAATAATTAAAACCTTAGGTGATAATAATAACCATTTTGCTAAAATAACTTTTTGTTGATTACCTCCACTTAAATTTTTTATAAGTTGTTCTGCATTTGGAGTTCTTATTCTTAATTTTGCAATATAATCTTCAACATCTTTTTCTTCTAAAGATCTATTAACACGTTTTAAATTATTTTGGTACACCTGTAGATTTGCTAATGTCATATTTTCAGCTACAGACATCCCTAAAATCAATCCTTCTTTCTTTCTATCCTCTGGTAAATAACATACTCCTTTATCTATAGCATCTTTTGGACATGTTATATTTACCTTTTGACCATCTATAAATATTTCTCCACTTTCACTTTTAAAATCTCCAAATATTGTTTTTGCAAGTTCTGTTCTACCTGCACCCATTAAGCCTGCCACTCCAAGTATTTCACCTGCATTAACTTCAAAAGAAACATTTTTAACTTTCTTTTGATAATTTAAATTTTTTACATTTAATATTGTTTCACCTTTTTCAACTTTCTTATATGGGAATTGATCTTCTATAGTTCTTCCTACCATCATTGCTATTAATTTATCATTATTAATATCAGCAACCTTAGCTTCACCAGCATACTTACCGTCCCTAAGTACTGCTACTCTATCACACATTGCAAATATTTCTTCCATTCTGTGAGATATGTATATTATGGCTATATTTTTTTTCTTAAGATTATCAATTACCTCAAATAATTTTTTAGTTTCTACATCTGTAAGTGCAGTTGTTGGTTCATCCATTATAATTATACTTGAATTTTTAGTTAAAGCTTTTGCGATTTCTATCATCTGCTTTTCTCCTACATTGATATCTCTTACCAATGCTTCTGGATCAACAGTACATCCTATTTGATCTAAGAATAATTTACTTCTTTCTATTAAAAGCTTTTTATTTATCCTTCTTGTATATTGGGAAAATTTTTCATTTCCTAAAAAAATATTTTCTGCTACTGTTAGATTAGGGAGAACACTCAACTCTTGATGTATTATGGCAACTCCTAAATTTTCTGCTTCTTTTATTCCTTTAATAGTTACCTCTTCTCCATCTATAAATATTTTTCCCTCATCTTTATTATAAACTCCACTTAAAATTTTCATTAAAGTAGATTTTCCCGCTCCATTTTCTCCCATTAGAGCTGTTACTTCTCCACCATAAGCTGTAAGATTAACATTATCGAGTGCCTTTACTCCAGGGAAGATTTTTGATATATTCTCCATCTTTAATTTAGGTTTCTTTGTTTCCATTAGAATTCCCCCTTTTTTTAAAAAACAACTCCTGATTTTAAAATTATATTAGCATAAGGAGTTTGTTCTCCAGTTCTTACCACTGCTTTACATTCCTTTAATTTAACTTTTAATTCTTCATGAGAAATAAATGTTATTTTAGTATCTTTTATTTCTTCCTTTATTTGATTAAATATATTAGGATTAATATCCTTAGTTTCAGTAGCTAAAATAACTTCTTCAACTTCTAGTTCTAATAAAATAGCTTTCATTGTATCTATAAAAGTTGGTAAATCCTTTATAAGCGCTAAATCTATTCTTTTTGTTTCATTTGGAATAGGTAATCCACAATCTCCTATTGCTAACATATCAGTATGACCCATTTTAGAAATAACTTCTGATAATTCGCTATTTAATAACTGTGTCTTTTTCATTTTATAATTCCTCCTTATAAGTTCTTATTACATCTTCTAAATGTGGTATTGAAGTTTGTGCACCTTCTTTTTGAACTGCTAATGAAGAAACCATATTACCAAATTTAACAGCTTTAGTTAAATTCTTAAAAGATAATTCATTAATACAAAGTTTTGAACTTAATCCACCTATAAAACTGTCACCCGCTGCTGTTGTATCTATTGCATTTACTTTAAATGCATTTACTATCTCTGCATCTTCTTTAGAAATTACTGCTGCACCTTTTTCTCCTAAAGTTATAATTGTATATTTAACACCTTTATCTATTAAAATTTTTGCAGCCTTTTTAGCACTTTCTAAATCTGAAACTGTTATACCAGTAATAACTTGTGCTTCTGTTTCATTAGGTATTATCATATCAGTGTATTTTAATAACTCATCACTTATTATTTTTGCTGGTGCTGGATTTAATATTGTTATTTTATTTAATTCTTTTGCTCTTTTAAAAGCTTTTATTGCAACATTTTCTGGAGTTTCAAATTGTGAAATTATAATGTCACTATTTGAAATTGCTTCTTCTGCATTCTCTATATCATTATCATCTATTTTCATATTTGCACCTGGTTCAACAATTATAGAATTATTTCCATTTTTATTAACCATTATCATTGCCATACCAGTTGTTTCATTTTCATCTATTGAAATATATTGAGTATTCATACCTTCTTTTTTAAAACCTTCAACCATATTTCTTCCATTATCATCATTTCCAATCTTACCAATCATATAAACGTTAGCACCTGATCTTCTTGCAGCTACTGCTTGATTAGCTCCTTTTCCTCCAGGTATCTTTTTAAAATTATTTGATAAAATTGTTTCTCCTTCTTTAGGCATATTTTCTATTTGAAAAACAAGGTCCATATTTATGCTTCCTAAAATACAAATATTATTCATATTAAGTTAAACCTCCATATATATTATATGTTTTTTTAGTTAATCGGTTTACTTTACCGGTTAACTATATAATACACTGCTTTGAATACATTTACAATACTAATTTTTAAAATTTTTTCAATAAATTAAATACATATTTAGAATGAACTACTCTATATTCAAATTAAAACCATAAATTTAACTCTCTAAACGTTTCTTGTAATATTATCTGCTTATATTTTTAATTTATTCATACAAAAAAGAGGCCTCATTATTAATTGAAACCTCTTCTATATTTACTCCCTTATAAGAGCTAATGTTGAACAAAAAAACTTTCTTCATTTTTCATTGTTTCTATGTATTCAACAAATTTAGTTTTGTATACATTATAACCTAATAATTTAGTAACATTTTTATTATTACTTATTACTCTTTTATCACCTAAATATACAAAATTAGTTCCTAAATTATCTGCTCTTCTGTTTTATTACCATTAGATTGTTTATTGGTATTAGATTACTACTATCAGTATATGTATACTCCATTTAAATACTTTTATTAATTACATAAAAAAAATGATGCCTCAAAACTTTTTTTAAGATACACCATTTTTTATAATATATGTTTTAAAGCAAATTTAGTATGCTATTCTTTACTTACTTAATAAAAATACATATTTTAATTTATTTTTCTTAACTCATCTAAATAACAATCATCTATCTTTGCTTCTTCAAATGTAGCCATATTATTCATCACTGCACATGCTGAATCCATTATAGAAAAAGCTAAAGGACATCCACTGCCTTCTCCAAGTCCCATATCTAAATTTAAAATAGCTTCTAATTCTAATTCCTTCATAGCAATCTTAAAACCAATTTCTTTTGAACCATGAGAACTAAACATATATTCCTTAGCTTTAGGATTTAATCTATACGCTACAAGCGCTGCAACTACAGATATAAATCCATCAATTACAACTGGAATTTTATAATATGCTGAAGCTAAAAATACACCTGCCATTGCTGCTATATCAAATCCTCCAACTTTAGATACTACATCTATAAGATTATCTTTTATAGGCTTATTTATATTTATTGCTTGTTTAACTACTTTTATTTTCTTTTTATAGGCTTCTTCTAAAAGTCCTCCACCATATCCTACTACCTCTTCTACATTGCATCCTGTTAATATTGATAAAATAGCACTACTTGTTGAAGTGTTACCTATTCCCATTTCTCCAACTCCAAGTATTTTGTATCCCTCTTCTTTTGCTCTTTTTACAGCTTCAACTCCAACTAATAATGCCTTTATACATTCCTCATAAGTCATTGCACTTTCTTTAGCCATATTATTAGTTGATTTTCTTATTTTCCTATTCAAAACTAATGGATGAGTAAAATCACTATTTATTCCTACATCAATTACTTTTAAATCAGTATTGTTAGCTTTAGCAATTACTCCAACCCCTGTTAGCCCTTTAGTAAAATTGATTGTTTGTGCTAATGTCACATACTGTGGTGTAGATGCAACACCTTCTTCCACAACACCATTATCAGAACACATTATAATTATAGCTCTTTTATCTAAAGTATTTTTTATATTTCCCGTAATACCTGAAAGCCTAATAGCCATAGTTTCTAACTTTCCAAGACTATTTAAAGGTTTTGCAAGTGAATTCATTCTTTCTGTTGCTTTTTCTATAGCTAAGCTATTTAAATCACTTATTCCCTCTATTACTTCTTTTAATAATTTTTCATCATTACTCATTTTTAAAATTCCCCTATCCCCAACAGTACTTTTTATATTATATGTTTTAAATAAATGTTTATATTTTAGTATAATGTAAAACTGGCATTTGACTTTGCTTTTTACTTCATATATCAATTTTACACTACAATATAAAGTATTTTTAAAACATCCTTAATTTTATTATTTTACCTTACTTATTAAATACTTTATTAGATCTTCTTCCTTATTAAATTCTAAATCATACTTAAATTTAGGATTCTCAATTACTATTAATTTAATATTACAAGCTCTTACAGCTTTTAATTTTTCTAAAACTCCTCCTTGCACACCACTATCTTTAGTTAGTATTGCTTTTATATTATATTGATTAATAAAAGCTTTCTCTAATTCATACGATATTGGTCCTTTAAGTGCTATTATATCTTCAATATGTACTCCAGATTGAATCATCTTTTTTAAAACCTCATATGAAGGAAGTACTCTATGTAATATTCTATAATTAAAATTTATATCTAAAAATTTTGAAATATTATTGCTCCCTGTTGTATTTAATACATTTCCATCTAATGATTTGATTAACTCAATTGCTTCTTCATAATTTTTTACTCTTATAATATCATCACCTTGGATTTGTTCTAAAGCTCCAGGTCTTTCGTATCTAACATAATTAATTTCAAGTTTTTCAGAACATTCTATTGCATTATTAGTAACCTCTTTTGCATAAGGATGAGATGCATCAACTAAAATTTTAATTTCATTTTCTTTTATCCATTCAAGCATCTTTTCTTTATCTAAAGGCTTAGTATTTAAACTTTTAAATTTAAAATTTTTTAAAAGTTCTCCACCATAATTAGTAGCTGTAGTTATAGCAATATCTTCAGTATATTCATTAATTAATGATAATATTTTTTTTCCCTCTGAAGTTCCTAAAATAAACCCTATCATTATTTTATAGTATCCCTTTTCTTATTAGAATATCCTCTTGGAGTTATAAAGCATTCACCTTTTAAAAAGCTCTTTGAATTTCCAATTATAACAATAGACATCATATCAACTATTTCATCATTGAAATCTTTAATTTCACACAATGTATAACTTTGACCATCTCTTAATGCATTTTTTACAACTGCAACTGGAGTAGAATCTTTTCTAAATTCTTTGATTATCTCCATACACTCACTTAAATATTTAGCTCTTCCTTTACTCTTAGGATTATAAAGAGAAATAACAAAGTCACCTTCAGCTGCAAGCCTTACTCTCTTTTTTATGTCCTCATAAGGTGTCATTAAGTCACTTAAACTAATGTTACAATTATCATGCATAAGTGGAGCTCCAACTACTGATCCAGCAGAACTTGATGCAGTAATTCCAGGAATGATTTCAACATTTTCATCAGTTTTCATTTCAAGAATTAATCCCGCCATTCCATAAATTCCTGAATCTCCAGTACTTATAAGTGCTACATTTTTTTCTTTAGAAAGATTTAATGCCTCTTTACACCTAGCCTCTTCTCCCATCATTCCTGTTGAATAAATTTCCTTATCAGTTGTTAATTCTTTTATCATATCTATATACTTTGTATATCCAACGATTATATCACTTTTTTCAATAGCCTTTACAGCCCTAACACTCATATTTTCGATTGAACCTGGCCCTATTCCTATAACTCTAAGTATTCCCAAAATCTTTTCCTCCTAAATCTTTAAATTGCTAAATGTTTTAAAATAGTGTTGATATTATTCCCTAATTCCAATGCATAATGTAATTCCATTATCTTTTATTTTATTAACTATTATTTTGCCACCTGCTAAATCCACACATGGTTCACAAACGTTATAAACACCAACATTTTTTAATACAAAATTACTTTTTTCAAATTTATCTTCAACTTTTTTTATTTGTTCTACAGAAAATGTATTAAATTCACATTTTAAAGTTTTACTTAAATTAATAATAGCTCTTTCGTTCTTTTTTATATCAATAGATACTATTTCATTAACAGATCTAATCTCTAAATTATTCATAATTAAATGTTTCCTTACACACTCTTCCAATTTTTCAATTGGAGTATCTTTTCTACATCCTATTCCTAAAATTAAATCTTTTTTTATTAATCTTAAAATTTTAGAATAATCTAGCTCACTATTAAAATCTGTTGCTTTAATTTCATCATCTTTATCTCTATCTTCTTTTATTTTATTACTTATCCAAATCGAATCTTCTCTTAACTTTGATATTAATTCATATCCATTAAGTTGATCTAATTTTTTATAATCATCTTTTATTCCTACTGAAATTTCTTTTACCAGTAATGAAGAAATGTACTTTGCTTTTTTTAAGTCTTCTATTATAAAACCATTTTCCTTTGCTAAAATATCTGGAGCAACTATTCCTAAATTATCAGTTGCAGTTGTTATTATAGGAGTATTATTTAAAAACTTAGATACATTTATAGCTAGTTCATTTCCTCCACCTAAATGTCCTGACAATAAACTTATAGAATACTTGTTAGACAAGTCAACTACAACCACACCAGGATCTTTATCTTTAGTTTTTATAAAGGGTGCAATAGCTCTTACTGCAATACCTGTTGAAGATATAAATATTACCCCATCTGAATTATTAAATGCTTCTTCTGTAATATTATTTAAATTAAAATCACAAGTACTATAGACATTATTAAATAACTGTATATTTTTCTTATCCTTTAATTCATATTTATTTTTGCTAACTTCTTCTTTTATGTATAAAATCCCATTAAAAGCCTTTTTAAGAAAATATGCCATCTCCTTACCTTTAGGAGATGGACATATTATACTAATCATTTCTTTTCCTCTGCCTCTCTGAACATATGAGAGAAACTTTTATCATATAATAAACTTTTTTCAAAATCACTATCAATAAAATCTCCAACCAAAATCTGTGCACATTTAGTGATATTATTTTCTTTAACTTTTTCAACTATATCATCTAATGTTCCCATTACTATTCTTTCATCATCCCAAGTTGCTCTTTCTACAACAGCTATAGCTACATTCTTTTTATAACCTGCCCTTAATTTTTTAACAACCTTTTCTATCATTGAAACTGAAAGAAATATAGCCATAGAAGCTCCCACTGATGCTAAAACTTCAAGATCTTCTGTTTCTGGTACAGGAGTTCTACCTTCTACTCTTGTTAATATAACTGTTTGAGTAACACTTGGAAGAGTAAATTCTCTCTTTATTGAAGAAGCTGCCGCTGTAAAAGAACTAACACCAGGAACAACTTCATATTTTATGTTTAATCTATCAAGTTCAACCATTTGCTCCCTTATAGCTCCATATATGGATGGATCCCCTGTATGTAATCTAACTACTAATTTACCCATCTGTTCTTCCATACTAATAACTTCTAATACGTCTTCTAATGTCATATTAGCAGAATTATAAACTTGAACATCTTTTTTACAATATTCTAAATGTTCTCTTGAAACTAAAGAACCTGCATATATTACAACATCAGCTCTTTCTAATAAATCTCTTCCTCTAACTGTTATTAAATCTACTGCCCCTGGTCCTGCACCTATAAAATAAACCATATTGCACCTCTTTCTTTATTTGCACTAAAATTAATATATATGTTCTAATTGAGTTACATTTATAATCTTTTTTATAATTTTTGTAGAAAATTATATCTTTAATTAATGATATCTAGTTAGAATCATATATATTTAAATTTTCTATATAAGTTCCTCATTATAGTGATGAGTGATATCATTTATAAATATTCTAAGATTATTCTCTGCTTGCTATTATTAACGACATATAATCTCTCAGTTTTAATATTTCTTCTCTATCAGTTAATACTGTTTCGCCTTCTCTTCCAACCCTACTGATATAAGTATAATTAAAACCTTTTTCTTCTAATATATTTAACACTTCTTCCTCATGTTTATACATCTTCATTACTACAATAAATTTTTCATCTGTTATTTCATTTATCTTAGCAGCAGGTAATACAACTAATTTTTCATTACCAATTACTAAAGTTCTATCTACTAAACTTGCTCCTGCACAAAAAGATGTTATTCCTGGAACTGTTTTAACCTCAAAACCATGTTCCTTAACGTGGCTTAACATATGTATATAAGTACTATACACATATGGATCTCCTATAGTTAAAAAAGCAACATTCTTTCCTTCTGATAATCTTTTTTCTATAAAGTCATATGCTTCTTTTGACTTTATCATTCTGTCTTTTCCACCCATTGGGAAATGCATAATTGCAACTTCTGCATCATCTCTTACATAATCTTTTGCTGTTTCAAATGCAATACTTTCCCCACCTTCAATTGCTGCTGGTGCAACTATTACATCACACTTTTCTATTATCTTTGCACCTTTAACAGTTATAAGTTCTTTATCTCCTGGTCCTACTCCTACTCCATATAATACTGACATACTTTTTTTATTCCCCTTTTCTACATTTAATAATATATATCGGATTATGTGCTATCATCATTAAACTATCTTCTCTATTTTTGCTTATATTAGCTAATGTAATCTCAATCTTATATCTTAATGATTCCATCTTTTCAATAGCTTTATATGCATTATCTAATGTAATAAAATTCATAACAATTGTTCCATCTTCTCTTAAAACATTATTTGCATTAAATATTATATCTTCTAAGTTCCCAGCACTTCCACCTATAAATATAGAATCAAATTTAACTTTTTGACCAATTAATATAGTTAAGGTTTTAGTTGCTTCTTCATGAACTACTTTCACATTTTTACAATTGAATTTCTCTACATTACTTTTTGTAATTTCATAAGCTTCATCATTTTTTTCTATAGCTAATACTTTTCCATGTCTAGCCTCTTTTGAAGCTTGAACAGAAATACTTCCTGTTCCACTTCCTATATCTAATACAAATGAATCATCTTTTAAATCCATCTTTCCTATTGATAATATCCTTATCTCTTCTTTTGTCATTGGACAATTGCCCCTAATAAATTCTTCATCCTTTATAAACGCCATTTTTTTCACCTTTTCTCCCTAATAATTATTAAAATACTTAAATCACTAAAGCTTTTATCTATAAATTCTTCTGGTTTTCCTTCACTTATTCTCTCATCCTCATATGAAAGATTTTCCCCAATAATAACCTTACAATTAATTGATTCATCATTTAATATCTCACATAACTTTTGAGGATTATTTTTTTTATCCGTAAGCCAAATAGTTATATCATTTTCATTAATAACTTTTAAAAATTCCTCATCTCTTCCATGTAAGCTTCCTAAATATGCTTCATTCCAAGGTAATTTGATCTTTGAAGTTAAATACTGAAAAGAACTAATTCCAGGTATTATTTCAAATTCTTCAGCGATATTATTTTTTATATAATTAGTTATTCCATAAAAAGTTGGATCTCCTGATGCAACAACTGAAACAACTTTTTCTTCCGTACTTATTAAGATTTTATCAATATCTGACAAACTCTTCAAATAAATCTTTTGTTTATTAATAAAATCTAAAGAATCTAATGCTCGTTTAAACCCTACAATAACATCAGAAGTTTCTAATATATCTATTACTTTACTAACCATATAATCTCTATGCCCTGGTCCAAGTCCTACTATATATAACATCAATATCTCCTTCAAGCTTTAATTATTAGATTTGCTATATTTTAATTTAAGGAACTCCATAATAATATAGGAGTTGATGCTCCATAATACATTACACCATCAATCTTTAATTCATCATAAACATATTCTTGCATCTTATTTAAAATTTTGGTTCCTATGTTTTTATATAAATCTGAGTATCCTTCTCCTAAAAATTTAACTGCACCCTCACAAGTCTTTTGCTCTAATACCTTTTCTATTAATGAGATATCAAATCCTAAAAGAGCTAATTCTAGTGCAATAACCTCAAGTCTAACTCCACATACTCTACTGTGTGTATTAAAACATCCATAGGCTATTTTACACATCTTGCCTATATGTCCCACTATAATAACCTCTTTAACTTTATACGAAACACAGCTTTCTAATGCAAATCCTATGAAGTTTGAGCATATAACTATCTCATCTTCTTTGTATCCTAATACTTTGCAATAATTTTCTCCTAAATTTCCAAAAGTTAAAATAAGTCTTTTATTATTTAATGCTTTTTGTTTAATTTCTAATTTTATAGAGGCTTTTAATGCATCTTCAGACATAGGATATACTATTCCTGATGTGCCTAGAATAGAAATTCCACCGTCTATTCCAAGTCTTGGATTAAAAGTTTTTTTTCCTATTTCAACACCTTGTGGAACTGATATTATTACTCTTACACATTCTCCTTTAGGTAAAATACTTTCTACTTCCTTTATAATCATTTCTCTTGGAACAGGATTTATAGCTGGTTCTCCTTTAGCTACAAATAATCCTTCTTTTGTTACTCTTCCGACTCCTACTCCACCTTCAAGTATAACACTTTTACTCTGATTTATGATTTTACCTTCTGAAAATATACTATTATCTTCTTTGTTTACCTTTTGAACTTTTGCTTTTATTTCAATTCCCATAGTAATATCTTTGTCATCGCCACTAAACTTTAATATAGTACATTCAACAAAATCTTTACCTATAACTATCTTTTCAATAGGCATCTGCACTTTTATCCCTTTTGGAGTATCTATTTCTATTTCATTTAATTCCTCATCTTTTATTTTATTAAAAAATAACATTGTAGCTGCCTTTGCGGCTCCTGTTGCACATGTTCCTGTTGTATATCCACATCTTAACTTTTTGCCTCCACTATCAACATACATTTGAAACATTAAATTCACCTCCAAATTGGAATTTTTTATTAAATTTATCTTTTTACAATCATATATAAAAGTGCATTTATAATAGCTGCTCCTACTGTGCTACCACCTTTTCTTCCTTTTACTCTTATATATGGAATATTTAATTCTTCCATATTTTCTTTACTTTCAGCAGCTCCTACAAACCCAACTGGAACTGCTACAATTAATTTAGGCTTTGCTTTACCTTCTTTTATTAATTCTTTCAATTTAAATAACGCTGTAGGTGCATTACCAAAAACAAATATATCTACATTATCACTGCAAGCTTTTTCAACTGCTGCCATACTTCTTGTTATTCCATTTTCTTTAGCAGCTTTATGTACATCTGGCTCATTTACATAACAAATTACCTTACTACCTGTTTTAGATAAAGCCATCTTATTTATTCCATTTAGAGCCATATTAGTATCTGTATATATTGTAGCGCCCTTAGATAAAACTTTCTTTGCTACCTCAATTGCATCTTCACTTATTTCAACAAGATCTTTATACTCAAAATCAGCAGTTGTATGAATAACTCTTTTTACTATTAAAAGTTCTTCATCAGTAAAAGAATGCTCTCCTAACTCCTGCCCTATTATTTCAAAGCTCTTTTCTTCTATCCCCATAGGATTCTTTAAATAATCCATATTTTTCTCCTTTTTATTAATAATTTTAAACAGTTTTTATGGCTATGTTTTAATTTAATATTGATATTATAGTATAATATCAACACTATTTTAAGACAATACTTTTTATAAATATCATACTAATAAATTCATATTATTCAATAAGGCACATGAAATAAAATAATAGACCAAAGAGGCATTATATATTCTGTGTCAGACAATTAAATAATTCTTATTTTGACATAGTATATTATATAAATTAAAAAAACTCACCGTTTATTAGTACATCTAAAAACTTAATATTTCCCAAGAAATTAACATGTGCATATGCTGCTAATGTATTATTCTTTAAATAACCACATTCCCACACTATCTTTTCACCATCATATTGATTTTTTTCCACTTCATATATTTGATGTTCTTTTAATTCAACCTCTGATTTGTGAAATTCATGTGCATTTATTTCAAATTCCTTACCAAAATATTTTTTATCTATTTTGACTTTACAATAACCAAATCTCTTTAATAATTTAGTCATTTCACTTTTTCCATCAAAAAAACCTACCATCTTAAATCCATCTATTCCTTCTGTTAAATACATAAGTCCGCCACATTCAGCATAACATCTTAAGCCATCATCTAATGCCTTTTTAATGCTTTCTCTCATAGATAAATTTTTTTCTAAATCTTCTTTAAAAACTTCTGGATATCCTCCACCTATATATAAAAAATCTAAATTATCAGGTAAACTTTTATCTCTAATAGGGCTAAAATAAATTACCTCTCCAATATCCTCTAAAAGTTCTAAATTATCCTTATAATAAAAGCTAAAAGCTTGATCTAAAGCAACTCCAATTTTTAATCTTTTATTCTTTAAAAACATTCTTTCTTCTATTTTAACATTATCTTTATTTATGTGACTATTTTTCAACTCTTTCATACATTCTAAAAGTTCATCTAAATTAACATATTTAGCTATTAAATCCCCACATATATCTAATTTTTCTTTAAGATTATCAACCTCTATACTTTGTATTAACCCTAAATGCCTACTAGATAATTTTATTTTTTCCTCTTTAGGAATATATCCAAAAACTTTAATATTGCAATTTTGTTCTATAGCATATTTTAAAAGTTTATAGTATTTCTCACTTACTGAATTTAATACTACTCCAACTATATTAGCTTTTTTATATTCTTTAAGACCATTTATTTCTGCACATAAGGTTACGCTTTGTCCCTTAGGTGATAATACTAAAACTATTGGCATATCATCTAATGTTCTTGAAATATCAAAAGTTGATGCTTTAGAGCTTACCCCAATACCATCATACAATCCCATAACCCCTTCAATTATTCCAACTTCTCCAATTCCTTTAAAGTAACTTTCCTTTACGCCTTCTTCTCCCATTAAAAAAGTGTCAAGATTTCTTGATAATATTCCAGTTACCTCTTTATGAAATGCTGTATCTATATAATCAGGTCCTACCTTATAACCTTGAACCTTTAATCCCTTTTTTATTAATGCTTTCATAAGCCCTAAAGTAAAAGTAGTTTTTCCACCACCACTACAATTTGAAGAAATAATTATAGATTTCATCTTTTAAATATCCCTCTTCTTTCTTATTTTAGAATATGTTTTAATGATTGTTGAGATTTTAGTATAAGGGCGAACTGGCATTGGAATTTTCTTTTTAGAACTCTTAATGAAGATTTGTCAAATTAGCTGCTTGTTACAATTATAATTGGGAGCATGCACTAATTGGACTAAACTTTATTTTAGAGTTCTTAAAGTAAATTCCTCTGTCCATGAGCTTTATCCTAAAATCTCAACACTATTTTAAAACATATGCTAATGCTTCAGCTTTTTAGTAAAACCATATTCTGAATATCTATCTTCTATAATGTCATATATTCTTGTAATATATAGATTAGAGAACTCATCTAATTCTCCTAATCCATGCATATAAGTTTCTACTTCAATTCCCTCTTTTTCTAACATGCTTTTCCAAGAATCTTCTTCATCTGAACCCATATCATTTTTAACATGATCTCCTGCAACAACCATTAATGGAACTAATTTTACCTTTTTTATATCTTTATTTTTTATTTTATTTAATACAGTATCAAATGTCGGATATCCTTCAACAGTACCTACAAAAACATTATTATACCCTTCATCAATTAGTACATTTTGAAGTGAACCATAAACTGCATTTGAATAGTGAGCTGTACCATGTCCAAATAATATTATATTTTCATCTTTATTTAATAAACTTGATATACTGTTTATAAATAAGCTATAGTCTTGTGGTAATTCTTCAATTCCTTGATAATAAAATATAGGTCTTCCTATTTTAATTGAAGAAAAATAATCTTTATATTTATTAACTACTCCTTTAACATAATCAAACTCTTCACCTGGAATCATATGTAATGGTTGAACTATAACTTCATCAAACTCTCTCATTTTTAAATTTTCTAGAGCTTCCTCAGGTCTTAATACATCTAAATTATGAACTTTTTTTAACTTCGTTATAATTTTATGTGCAGTAAATGCTCTAAATATTTGGTAATCTTTAAATTCATCTCTAATTTTATTCTCTATTCTTTCAATTGAATTTCCTAGTGCATCTAAATAACTTGTTCCAAAACTTACAACTAAAATTGCTTTTTTCATTAACTCTGTTACTCCTATCTTAAAGTATAATTTTTATGGTAATAAATATTTACAAAAATAAAAACTGCCTTTACTAATTATTTAATCGTAGTAAGGACAGTTTAAAACACAACAAAGTAAGAAATCAAAACACAGTTTTATTCGATTCCTCTAAGTTTGCTTTTTTCCTTCCCTCCGAAAGATAAGTCACATTAAAATAAATAACAATTCAGTATACTAGTCTATTTTGCGTCATACTGTGTCTGTAAAATCATCCCATAGTCTGGCTATTAGATGATTTCATCTCCTTGTCTAACACAAAATATACGTCGCATCTTTGACTTGTTCTTTTCTTTAATGTGTCTAGCATATTATTTTAGGCAGGTCTCCTGACTTAGGTGTCACTCTAACATTCTCTTCCTTCCCAACAAAATTGTCAGTGGATTTTTATTAGCACTTATGCTTAGGCACATGAAAATAAATAATAAGTCCAAAATTGCAATGGATATTTTTTTGATTGTGCCTTAACTGAGAATTAGTCTACCTTTACAGTAGCGGGGGCTATAGTGGATTTACACCACTTTCCCTATTAATCTAACATATAGAACCTAAAATACTATTATTCTATTATTCATAAATTATAAGATACTCCTAAACTTTAATCAACTAAAATTATATTTCTCTTTAAATTATTAATATATTTTCTAGTTAACGATAATAGATTTAATGAATACTATAATATTGAAATCAATTAATTGGATGTTTCTATGGACTTTAATGTATTTAATTTTGAAGAGTTTATGAAGGCAGCTCAGAAGAGTCAAGAAAATAATAATAACAATGCCAATAATACTAACAATGAACAAACAAATAATTGTAGAGATATGTATGGAGGTTTTCAAGATTTAAATCCTCAACTTTTTATACTTATGGCAGAAGTTTTAGGAGCTGTTATGGCTGGTAAATTACCTTTTAACGTACAGAACGCTCTTGGTAACTGGCTTGAATTAGTAGGACAAGTTATACTTGTATTTAATTCTCAACAACAGTATTTTGAATCTGGACCTGGTAGATATTATAATTCAAGTTTCAAAAATGTTAATAATTCATTCTGTTCAAACTCTAACAATGAAACTAATACAACTCCAACATCAAGTAATGAACAAAATTCATCATCTACCCAAGAAGATTTACTACAAAAAGCTTTAAAAAATTATCAAAATGAAATAAATACATTAAAAGAAAACATAGAAGATTTAAAAAATCAAATAGAAAAATTAAAAGATAATAATCAAAAATAAAAAAGTCACCTAAAATATACGATTTTTATCCAAATATTAGGTGACTCTTTTTATTTTCTTAATTTATATATTGTATTAATTTAAATTTAAAACTACGCTATGTTTTAAGTGAATGTTGATATTTTAGTATAAGGGCGAACTGGCATTGGAATTTGCTTTTTAGAACTCTTAATAAAGATTTGTCAAATTAATTGCTTGTCAACAATCTTTGATTTGGAACATGCATTAATTGGACTAAGCTTTATTTTAGAGTTCTTAAAGTAAATTCCTCTGTCCATGAGCTTTATACTAAAATATCAACACTGTTTTAAAACATAGCCTAAAACTAAAGATATTAATATACTTTACATATCATTTTATGTAAATAAATTTTTAGTAATATTGAACTATATTACTTATGTTTTATTTTAATATCTTAACCTATTCCACCATATCTAATTCCAAGAATTATTATAATTATTGTAGCTGGTACAAACACATATCTTCCAAAAGTAATAAACCAACTACCCAACTTATATTTTGCACCAATATTTACCCCGTCTAAAGCTTCTTTTTTATTAACAATAAAATAGAATACAACTGCTGTTATAACAGCACCTATTGGTGATAAAACAATAGTTATAAAATTTGTAAAATTATTAAATAACTCCCCATTTAATCCTAGTGGGATAGATATAATAAATGCTATAGTTGCAGTAATTAACGTTGCTTTCTTTCTGCTCCATTTAGTTAATCCTAAAACGGCTTCAACTGGGCCTTCAAGCATTGCTATTGATGATGAAATAGAAGCAAAAATTATACTTAAAAAGAATAATGCACTTAAGAAACTTCCAAACTTCATTGTTTGGAATATACTAGGGACAGTTACAAACATTAAAGCTGGTCCTGCTGTAGGATTTAATCCTAATGCAAATACAGCTGGCATAATCATAAATCCAGCTAATAATGCTGCTAATGTATCAAAAAAAGCAGTATTTATAGCACAGTTTGGTATATCAAACTGATTGTCTGCATAGCTTCCACATACAACCATACAACATCCTGTTATTGATACTGTAAAAAATGCTTGTCCCATAGCCATTACCCATGTCATAGGCTTAAGAAGATCTGACCAATTTGGTTTTAATAAATAACTAACACCATTTAATGAACCTGGTAAACTAAGTGACTTAAATATAAGTACGAAAAATATTATGAATAGTAATGGAATAATTATTTTATTAATTTGTTCTATACCTTTTGAAACTCCAAAACTAACAATAATTAATGTTATTATAACAGCTAACGCATGCCAAAATACTACATTAGGGCTATTAGCAAAATTAGCAAAATAAGCTTCTGTATTTATTGATGATATTTCTCCAGTTAAACTTATGAAAAAGTATTTTAATACCCATCCAATAACAACTGTATAAAACATAAATATTCCTATTAATCCCAAAGTAGGAATTATGGATATTATAGTTCCTCCTTTAATGTTTTTTTCTTTAAATATTTGTCGTATAGCTCCTAGTGAACCTTTTTTATACATTCTACCAAAAGAAAATTCACCCATTAATCCTACAAGACCAAGAACAACAACAAAAAAGAAATATGGAATTAAGAAGGCTGCTCCTCCATTTTCTCCCAGCTTATATGGAAACATCCATACATTTCCCAATCCAATTGCTGCTCCAATACACGATATTATAAATCCCATTTTACTAGAAAATCCTTCTCTTTTTTCTAAGCTTTTATCTAAGCCTTTATCTAAGCTTTTCTCCAAGATACTTTTCCTCCTTAAAATTACAATTGTTAATATTAATTTTATACATATTAACTATTATATGTAAAATATACTATTTTGTAAATAAAATTGCACATTTTGTTATATTTTTTTATTATATTATTTAATAAATTAACATTTTAATATATTTTTAGACATTAATAACTAAACAATTTTAGACTAATTAATCTATTATATTAATTTTTAAATTTTATTTTGCTTTTTAAGTTCTCACGAATATATTAAAAACATTATTTTTTCGCATAAATTACAGTATAAAAAAATGAGGATAGATTAAAAAAATCTATCCTCATTTTTAAATTTAGTTATACTTTAAAATAGTGTTGATATTATAGTATAAAAGTAAAATTACATTTTAATCTTCTAATATTCTTCTTTCTATGTTAAATCCAATAACTTTTTCTATTTCTTCTAGAGCCTTTTTATTCTTAGGATCTATAAATACACAAGTATATCCATTTTCTCCTGCTCTTCCAGTTCTACCTATTCTATGTATATAGCTTTCTACTGTTTCAGGTATGTCATAATTGTATATATTATCTACACCACTTATATCAAGACCTCTAGCCGCAACATCTGTAGCAATTAAATATTGAATATCTGCATTTCTAAATGATTTCATTATTCTTTCACGTTTGGCTTGTGGTACATCACTATGAATTTTAGCACAGTTATATCCTCTTTTATATAAACCTACTTCAAGATCGTCTGCTCTTCTTTTAGTTCTACAAAATATTATTGCCATAAAAGGATTATCTTCATCTAATACTTTACACAAAGAATCTTGTTTTCTTCTATCAGTAGTTTCAACTACTTGTTGTTTTATATTATCTAATGTTACTTCTTCTTTTTGTATTGTAATAAATACAGGATCATTCATATATCTATAAGACAATTTTTTAACTTGAGGATTCATTGTAGCTGAAAAACATAATGTTTGACGTTTTTTAGAAGTTTCCTTTATTATGGCTTCAACTTCATTTTTAAATCCCATAAGTAGCATTTGATCTGCCTCATCTAATACAAATGTTTTTAGCTTACTAAGATCCACTGTTTTTCTCTTTATATGATCTAATAATCTACCTGGTGTTGCAATAATTAATTGAATATTACCTTTTAACTTATTTAACTGAGATCCAATATCTTTCCCACCATAAGCTGCTAAAATATTTATATCCTTACCCTCTTTAAGTTTCATAGCTTCTTCAGTTATTTGGATTGCTAATTCTCTTGTTGGAGTCAAAATAAGAGCTTGAATAGAATTTGCCTTAGGAGAGATATTCTCAAAAATCGGTAATAAAAATGCTAATGTTTTTCCTGTTCCTGTTTGTGCCTCTGCAATAACATCTTTTCCACTTTTAATATAATTAATACTCTCTTTTTGTATATCAGTAGGTTCTTTTATTCCTCTTTTATTTAATAAATTTACCGTATTTTCACTAATTCCTAAATCTTTAAAATTCATCTATTATATACCTTTCATTATTAACATATTTTTATGTTTTTTATTTATTCAAACTAGTCAATAATAACATATTGTTTAAATCAAATCAAAATTATAAGCTATCTAAAAATAGAAATTATATTCTATTTTTAAGATAGCTTTAATCTTTTAACATAAGATATATTTTAAATAAACATATATCTGTTAAGCTTTAGCATAATCAAAAAATAACAAGTACATCTACCAAGCCTATTTTTTATTATAGGAAGCTCGACTCGCATAAGCTCGCTGAGTAAGCGATTCACACAAAATCATAGATTTCGATTCTCTGCTCATCAGCAGATTTGCCTAATAGGTTTCCTATGAGACCACTCTACTTCCTTGCCTAATGAAAAATAATCAGAGCATTTTGGACTTGCTATTTTTCTTCATATGGCTTAATAAATTTAATTACCAAATCTATTAAAGTGATTGCTTGAAACTCCTTCTTTTTTTATAGATTTGTGCTTTGCATTAGGATTATGATTATGTCCCTCTTCTGTTATAGGGGTTTGATAATTACATTTTTCCATTCTTGCTATTTTATTATCTGGTTGACTATCCTTTGCCATTTAAAATACCTCCTAAACATTGCAGTATTTATTACAAAATTAGTATGTCCATTCATATAAAATATTATTATAATTTTATAAAATATATAGGTTATAATTAAGTTAATACATTTATAATTTTTTATTTAATTTTTATAGCAACTGAATATGGAGATTAACACTATTATCTTAGGATTATATATATAATTTAGTTTTTCCTCAAATCATAAATGTTTTTTATTATTGCTATATTTCAGGTAAATGTTGATATTCTAGTATAAATCTTAATCAAATATAAGTACTATTTTAAAACTTAGCTTAAAATATAAGTTTTAATTATGCCTAAATTCAGATTCTTACTTGATACAAATAAGTATAAATATTGATTGTAAAGAAAATATTGACATAATAATTTAATAAGCGTATAATAAGTTTTGTTGTAAGGCCCATTGGTCAAGAGGTTAAGACGCCACCCTCTCACGGTGAAATCATGGGTTCGATTCCCGTATGGGTCACCATTGTAGTAAACATCAGTGTTTAAGGTAATTAAATCACTGGTGTTTTTCTTATTTTAACAACATTTATTATTTATAACTTATTTTCTCCTTAAGTTCTTTAATGACATAATCTAGCCCATAAGGTCCTAAACATTCTTCCAATATATCAAGCATTGCTCTTGCTTGAGTTTAAATCTGATTTCAAGTTACTTCCAGTATGAAATTTAACATCTTTATTCATAACATTTTGTAATGTATTAAATCTACTAGTTGCATTATTTAGTAAGGTACACATATTATTCAGTGTACTACTAAACCTATCCTGTATTTCTATTGAGCTACTAATTGTAGCCATAATATACCTCCCTCCTATTTTTAAGGTATAAAAATAGCACCTACATTTAAGTAAGTGCTATATATTTTATCTAATTACATATTTATATTTTTCTCCATTTAGATTAAAAGTTAAAAATAATGGATTTTGACTCTGTTCAACTTCTTCAGGACAATTTATTAAGTATCTCATTCCCTTAGTTTCTAATGATGTTATGCTAGTTATATTAGAATAAGTAAAACCTGTTTTACTATCCTCAACTATCGAATTTGCATTGTATGTATAACCATTATTATAGTTAGCTTCAACAGTTAAAATTTTATCACATCTTAGATCTTGCTTTTGATTATTTTTTATATCAACGTCTATATTTATATAAACTTTTCCTTGATCAGCAGGATAATGTGTATAAAAATTACCTGTATCATCTGGTAACACATCATATGTTAATTCAACTTTATTTAATGTTAAATCAAATGACTCATTATTTATTGTTTGACCATCAGATATCGTTTTCACTTCATCCTTTTTGGGTTTAGTTTCTTCCTCCTTTGATGTTTCTGTTTTAGTTTCATTGTTTTTCCCCCATAAATAATATAATAATTCTATTATATTACATAATTATCAATAATACTATTATTTCCCTCTTTTAGTTTTTCTTTCAATTTTATCGCATATAAATTTTAATGAATAACCTTCACAATCTTTTATAACACATTCTTCAAGTAAGGAACAACCTAAACGATATTCAAATGTTACATTTCTTATTGCTAATGCTATTTGCTTTTTATTAAAGCACTCACTATTTTCTAAACAAACTTTAATTTTATCACTAACCATTTTTTATCCCACTTCTAAAATTTTATTTCAATTGTTAAATAGGATATATGTTTTAATTTTTAAAATTACATAACAAACAGTAAAGTTATAAATTAAAAATCTTGTTAAGTCGCATTATACAAGCAAATTCTTAAATTCTAAACTTCTAAATTTTTTTCTTTTTTTATTCTTTTCTTTTTTAGAATTTTAGATTTTTAGAATCTCAAATATATATTTTTTTAAGATTAATTACGAGGTGAGAATTTATGGGGAGAAAAAGAACTTTATTGTAGATAAAAATGATTTAGCATATCAAGAAAGGTAATGTTGGTTTTCCTGTAACATCAAGCGCATATTTACTTATAAGATTAGAAAATTAAATGAACACTCTATCAAATTCAATTAATAAACTTAATACAATAATATCAACTAAACTTGGAGTTATTATTGATACTACTAAATCTAATGATAATTATAATAATGTTGCATAATTAAAAGCAATAAATATTAATTTTTAGGTTTGTCCCCTTCTAGTTTAAATTCCTATTCTTTCATAAGAAAATTATAAGTATGTTTTAAATATAAATTTGGACTTTCTAAACAAAGTTGTCCATAAATTTAAGTATTTTTTATTCTTTCTTGCTAACCAAATTTGAAAAAAATCACAATAAAGTAATAAATATCCTAGAACTCTTACTTCCTAGAATATTTATTATAGTATCAATTTATAAAAATCATTAAAAAAACTACTTATTATTAAAAATTATATTTCATCAAGAGATTTATTTGTAGGACTTTCTATCCAATTTCCCTTATAATCATATCTTGAGCCATGACACGGACAATCCCAAGTCAATTCATCAGCATTCCATTCAAGTTGACACCCTAAATGAGCACACTTCGTTGATACTGTAAATATTTTTCCATCATTATCTTTATACACACCAACCTTCTGACCATTATATTCTACAATACCTCCATGGCCATTTTTTATATCTTCAAGACCTTCATCCGGAATATCTATCCTTTGAGCAATAAAGTTTTTTGCAGTTACTATTAGATCATTCGCAGCATTTTTCATTGATGCTGACATATCAAATCTTCCTGGAGAAAATATTTCTGAAAAATCATTTTCTTTTTCAAGAATCATATCACTTATTATCATTGCAGCTACCATTGAAGTTGTCATACCCCATTTTTTAAATCCTGTTTCAACATAAATATCAGGAGTTTTTGATGAATAATATCCTATATAAGGTATATTATCTAACGTCATACAATCTTGCGCTGACCAATGATACTTCTCTATTGCATTAGGGTAAATCTCTTTTGCTGCTTTTCTTAATTCATCATAAGCTCCACCCGCCTCATTTTCACCAGCTCTTTGTCCTACACCACCAAATATTAATAAATTTTTATAATTCCTAAACGAATATGCATTTTTATCAATACCTTTATACATTCCATTTACATTTTGAGCATTTTCTAAAGCTAAAACATAAGATCTTTCTTGATGCATTCTCATGAAATAATAGCCTGGAGTATTTAAGAATGGATAATGCGTTGCCACTATTATTTTGTTTGCTTTAATTTTTATATCATCCTTTGTAACCACAGAAATTTCTTCTGTAATATCAAGTGCTGTTGTATTTTCATAAATAGTCAATTTTTCTGAGATTGGTTTCAAAAATTTAAGTGGATTAAATTGTGCTTGATTTCTAAACTTTAACGCTCCTTTAATTTTAAGTGGAAGATTTACTTTATCTATTAATTCTGCATCGATTCCTAATTTATTTGCTGCATTATATTCATCTTGAAGACTTTCAATGTTATCAACAGAATACAAATAGGCATCCTTAAATTCAAAATCACAATTAATATTTTCTTCATCAATTATTTCTTTATATTTTTGTATTGCAAGTTCATTAGCCTTAGCATATTGCCTTGCTCTATCTTCTCCAAATTCATTTATTATGCTATGATAAATTAAATCATGTTGGCATGTTATCTTTGCTGTTGTATTCTTAGTAACTCCACTTGCAGTACTTTTGGCATCAATAACAACCACTTCTCTTCCTGCTTTAGTGAGCATGTATGCTGTAAGTAATCCAGCCATTCCAGCTCCTATTACAAGAATATCACATTCTAAGTCTTTACTTAAAGTTTCTCTTTTTTTAAAATTAACCTCGGAATTCCAAACACTTTCCATTCAAATCACCTCATGCTTAGTATTCCTTTTTTTATATAATATACACATGTTTCTATTAATAATTTTATATTATTTGCCAAACTACATTGTGTTTTCTATTACAATTTTAATAATTTTTTATGTAACATATTTTTATTCTATTCATATATTAGTACTATAACAAATGATTAAGAAAAACAAAGGAGTAATGAATTATGAGAAATTGTTGTAGATGTTGTTGCAATCATTGCTGCAATAATTGTTGGGGTAATAATTGTTGTGGTAATAATTCTTGGGGCGGTGGATTCAATAATGCTTGGTTCTTATTACCATTCTTATTTTTCTGGTAAAATATTTTAATAATAATTTCATTCTAAGAATTATCATGGTTTTATAAATATGATAAAAATAAATTTCTAATAATATTGAATTAAGGCCAAATATTTTATAATAATAGACCTAAAAGATAAATTAATTTAATCTTTTAGGTCTTAATTTTCCTTACAATAACTAAAATCCTCTACATAATTATATAGAATATTAATTTAACTAAAGACTAAGTTTTATTTTTCTTTTACTGTAATTTTAAGTTCATTATCAACTGTAAAAATATAAGTTTTTGTTTGAATTACTTCATTTTCCCATGGACGACGGTATTTAAAAGTTACTTCAGTTGTGCCTTCTTTTAAAGCAGAAAACTTCCAAGTATATGTACCTCCTACACCAACTGCTTCTAAATTAGACTTATCTTGTTTATATTGTTTTGAATCTTCTTTTATAATGCCATCTGTATTAATTTTATACTCCCAAGTATACCCTGTTGTAGGATTACCTTGAAGATTTATTTCTGCTGTTTTTTTACTGTTTTTAAATGTATTATTTATATCAATAGGTTTTTTAGTTGTTCCTTGTCCTAAAAATGCTTTAGTTGCTTGTGGTATATTATCACCTATTGCTTCTCCTGACCTTGCAAAATTATATGTGTATTGGCCAATATTAATATTCCCAGTTTGCATTGCTCCATTTAATGCTAAGTAATATGTCTTTCCATCTACTTGAATAATTCCTGTTTGCATTGCCCCATTTGAATCAGCATAATACCAAGTTCCATTATCATAAATCCAACCTTTTTTCATATATCCATTGTTATCAAAATAATACCATGTATTATCTATTTGTTTCCATTTAGTAGCATAAGAGTTTTCCTCTGAATACCACCAACCTTTTGAACTATTTTTCCATTCTGCATTTACTGCTTTTGGACTTATTGTTAGTATTGATATTGTTGCTAATAAACTTGCTAATAGTATTTTTGATTTTTTCATCAATTCAATCTCCTTCATTTATTAATTTTTTAATTATTGATTTTTTTAATTATAAAAACTATTTCTAAAATTTATATTATATATTTATTACTTAAATATTTTCTGATATTTAATTGTGCTTTCACATATAATACAATTTATATAAGTAAAATGTTGCATATTTTATAATTTTTGTATCAAAAATTTTAATATAAGTATTTCCAAATTAAATATATATATAATGTTACTTTATCTAAATAACTCAATTATTGTTCTTATATCATTTTTCTATGTTAATATAATTTCATAAACTATTATAATTTTTTCTTATTTTTATTTAATATACTTCTATTAAATATTTTTCACTTTCCCACATCAGTTTTAAATAAGACAATAAAAAAAGAGCTATCATAAAATGATTTTGAAAAAACATTCTGCAACAACTCTTCTTTACAAAGTTTATATATTTCATATTTTTTATACATTTTTTAATTGTTATAGTTCACTATTTCTCTTATAACTCATAATATAATATTGAAATAATGCTTACAGACGGTGAAAAAATATTATGCAAAAAAATAATTGTTGTAATACTAAAATGCTTCTTAAAGATTTTAGTTCTATGGATAAAATAACATTGCCCTGTTCATGTCCTCCCATTAAAGAAATTTTAGATTTTTCTGCAAAATTGTGTATAACTAATAATAAAATAATTAAAACTATCACACGTTATACACTAATTATTAAAGGTTATAATCTTATTAAAATACGTTATTTATCATATGATTGTAGGGGAAAAGTCATGGTTAAAAAACTTATTTCTCCGTTTTTTATTACTATACAAATTCCACCTTATTTCAATATAATAAATGTCAAAGCTGATATTAGTTACTCTGATATTGATAACTGTGATAGTTCTATTTTGTTCTATAGTATAATAAGTGTTTGTTTATCTATGAGTTTTACCCCTGCTAAATCTATTGTTAACTGCCTAAATTCCGGGAAATGTTGTGACGATTTAAATTTTAAAGATAATTTAGATTTTAAAAATGATAGTTATCCTTCTAAAACAAACTATTGTTATAGTAAAAGAGATACTTATAAGGAAGATTGCCAATGTTTTAATAATGAAATTTTTTCAACACACAATGACCATTGCAATAAAGATGAATATTCATATTCTTATTATAACTATTAATAATAAAACTAATTTAGATAAATTAGAAACGTAAGTTTACTCACTTCTTTTATGATGTTATAACAGAAAATTCTACAGATGTTATAGTTAAAATTTTCCTCAACGCTCATACTACACACACTCAACATTTATCTAAAAATATAGGACTATCTTAAATACATGTTTATATATTTAAGATAGTCCTATTTACTATTTAAATTTATTTATAAATTTACCCCTTGTTGTAAACAAGTTTTTAAGTCTTCATCAGGCTCACTTATTGATTGTATGTTAAATGTATCTACTAAATATTGCAATACATTTGGACTTATAAATGCTGGAAGTGAAGGTCCTAAGAAAATTCCCTTTACTCCTAATGAAAGCAATGCTAAAAGGTCTGCTACTGCTTTTTGTTCATACCATGATAAAATTATTGATAATGGTAACCCATTTACATCTGTATCAAACGCATCTGCTAATGCTGTAGCAATTCTAACTGCTGAATATGCATCGTTACATTGACCAACGTCTAATAATCTTGGAAGTCCTGCAACTTCTCCAAAATTTAATTTATTAAATCTATATTTTCCACATGCAAGTGTAAGAATAATACAATCTTTTGGAACTTTTTGTGCAAATTCAGTATAATAATTTCTTCCTGGTCTCGCACCATCACATCCGCCTATTAAAAAGAAATGTCTAACTTTACCTTCTTTAACTGCATTAACAATTGTCTCTGCATGACTTAATGTTGCATTATGACCAAAACCAACAAGAATTTCTTTTGGTTCTTCACTTTCTTCAAATCCACCCAGTTCTAATGCTTTTTCTATTATTTGAGAGAAATCTTTATAACCATCTTTATCAGCTGGGATATATTTAACACCATCCCATCCAACTACACTTGTTGTAAAAATTCTATCTTTATATGTTTCCCTTGGTCTCATCAAGCAATTTGTAGTCATTAAAATACAACCTGGAATCCCATCAAATTCTTTTTGTTGGTCTTGCCAAGCTCCACCATAATTTCCTACAAGATGCTTATACTTTTTAAGCCCTGGATAACCATGACTAGGTATCATTTCGCCATGAGTATATATATTAATTCCCTTACCTTCAGTTTGCTCTAATAGCATTTCTAAATCTCTTAAATCATGACCTGAAACAATGATGAATGGACCTTTTTCAATATTTACATTAACTTTATGAGGACTTGGGTTATTATAAGTTTGAGTATTAGCCTCATCTAATTTTTTCATGACAGCCACACTCATCTCTCCAGTTCTCATAGTCATACGAATTAACTCCTCAACAGTTAATTTATCATTTGTTGTACATTCTAATCCTAAAAAATAAAAATTATCAACTTGATTATCATAATATCCTAAAAATCTAGCTTGATGACCATATGCACTTATTCCTTTTAACCCATAAATTATTGTTTGTCTTAAAGATCTTATATCTGCATCTATCTCTTGATCAAACATAATTCCTGCCTTTTTAGAATCTTTAAGCATTTCATCCTTAGTTTCACTTAAATTATAAGTTGCTTGTTCTGGATATTCTTTATCAATACCTACTCTATCTCTTAGATTTTCTTTTATTTTTTGAGATTCTTTCAGCATTTTAACATGAACCTCTGCATCAAAATTAACATTAGTAAGTGTAGTAAATAAACCATTTTCTACAAAGCTTACAATATCTTTTTCTATTTCTTCTCCTTTTTCTATAAGTTCTTTAGCGTAACAACTTATTCCTTTTAATTGATATATAAGTAAATCTTGAAGATTAGCTACTTCA
Source organism: Clostridium sp. CTA-5 (assembly GCF_054768135.1). Classification (NCBI taxonomy): domain Bacteria; kingdom Bacillati; phylum Bacillota; class Clostridia; order Eubacteriales; family Clostridiaceae; genus Clostridium; species Clostridium sp. CTA-5. Next base: position 141,373 of record NZ_BAAAAT010000007.1, read on the forward strand.
GGCGTTTTTCCACATACACCTATTTTAGTACAACCTTTTCCCCCTGCAGTTTGCTCACATTGATAACAAAACATTGGATTTTCTTCCATATAAAATCCCTCCTTAAATACTAATCTTTATTAGTATTTTAAGAAGGGATTATTTTATTCATTAATTTAAAGCTTTTAATAAATCTTCAATATTTAATCCATGTACAATTGCAGCCTCTTCAAGACTTTCTGCTTGAGCTGAAGGACACCCAACACACCCCATACCAAAGTTCATTAAAATTTGTGGTGCATCTTCCTTAACACGTATTATTTCACCTATTGTCATATCTTTAGTTATCATCTTATTTTCCTCCTCTTATATCGTTTAATGTAGTTAAATATTTCTTCTCTAAATTTTCTAATATATTTATGTTTTCATTTCTTATAGACACATTCTGATTTTCATAATCTACACACTCTTTATCTATATTTTCTAATATATCAGTCTTTAACTCTCTTTGAGCGAATTTATATATAACATTATCTTCTTTTTCAATATGTCTTTTTAATAAATGTGTATAAGAAATAGCATTAGCAATTACATCTAACTTGGCTTCTTCATCACCATTCTTTAAGTTTTCAAGTGCTTCTTCAAGATTTTTTATATATAATCTTCCCAAATCATGTTCTACTAACATTCCATGCTTTATAGTTTTTTCTCCTAAAGCACCTAAGTTTTCTACCATTCTATTAAAAAGTATTATCTCCTCTTTATTATGATGATGTCCATCTGCATAATTTTTAATAAAATCTATCATTAAATAAACATCCTCATAATTTACTTCATCCTCTTTTAATAATTTAAAACATGCCTTCCTTACAACATTAAGCATACGTCCAATATATCTATGTTCTTCCATCATTATATCTATTGCATTCATGTTAATTTCTCCTACTAAAACTTATTTCTTCTTAATTGATTTTAATCCATTTTCATATTCAATATAGTCAAATTCATTGTTTATCTCATTAATAAATGCTTTAATCCATAAACCTCTTAATCTATAAAATAAGTCTACGTCGCCTTGCTCTTTTTCCCATATATCCTTATGAACACATACTCTTATAGTCCACTCTACAGTACTTTCATTAGCAGTAAATATTTCATTTACTCTATCACATGGCATACCATCTAGAATATAGTCATTTACACTATTAAATATTTCATCAGCACTATTTAGTGTTCCTTTATCTTTTTTAGTTTCTTTAGCCGCTTTTATTGCTTGATTAATATATATTCTTTCCATTCCATTATAAGCTTCCTTATTATTATCAAGAATTTTAGTAGTCCACGCAGCCATTCTTCCTTCTGCAGAATGTATTTTTTCTTGTAGCCATCCATGTATGTTACTTGTATCTATCATTTCTTCAAGAGGTTTATTCGGAAGTTTCTCTCCATACTTATCATTAATTTCTTTACTTAAACTTTCAATATCTAAATTCTCACTTTTAGCAAGATCAATAATTTCAGATTCTAGTCCTTCAAACCATAATATTTTATTAAATAACCAATAATGTATTTTTCCTAAATATAAACTCATTTTTATTTTCTCTCCAATCTTTATCTGTATTTTTATATATTTAAAAATTATTTTTATTTTAGTATTTTTTAAATTTGTTCTTGTCTACAATAGAAATTATATTATAGTATCGAGTTTAATTATGTAACATTTGTTACTAAATTAAATTATTTTATTACTTATTTAAAATAAAAAAACTAAAAATGATAATGGATTTATATATTTTTATATGATAACATTATTTAGACGAAGGTATCTTTATTTAAAAAGGTGCCTTTATTCGTTTATATTTATTATTAAAAAATATGTTATATATTATTCAAGGAGGTATTTTAATATGGAATTCAATTATAACCTTCCCGTAAATCTTTTATTTGGAAGAGGTAAAATAAATCAGATAGGTAATGAAGTAGCTAAATATGGGAAAAAAGTTCTTATAGTAACTGGTAAGAACAGCACAAAAAAAAGTGGATTACTTGATAAAACAATTAATCTATTAAAACAAGCAAAAATTGAAGTTGAAGTTTTTGATAAAGTTGCTCAAAATCCACTTACTACAACAGTATATGAAGGTGTTGAAGTTGTAAAAACAACAGGATGTGATGTCATTTTAGGGCTTGGTGGCGGAAGTATTATGGATGCTGCAAAAAGTATTGCATTTTCAGCTAAAAATCCTGGTGATATATCTGACTATATATTTGGAATAAAACAAGGAACAGAAGCATTACCAATAATTTTAGTTCCAACAACATGTGGAACAGGAAGTGAAGGAAATAGTTTTTCAGTTCTTACTAATCCTGAAACTAAAGATAAAAAATCTCTTAGAACAAATGCTATTATTGCTAAAGCATCAATTGTAGATCCAGAACTTATGGTTACAATGCCAAAACATATAATTGCATCAGTCGGATTCGATGCATTAGCACACAATATGGAAGCTTATTTATCAAAAATAGGACAACCATTAACTGATATGAAGGCCCTTTATGGAATTAAATTAATAGCTGAAAATTTACCTAAAGTCTATAATGATCAAACTGATTTAGACGCCTGGGAAAAAGTAAGTTTAGGAAGTACCTTAGGTGGTATGGTAATTGGTGTAGCAGGGGTAACAGCACCCCATGGGCTAGAACATCCAGCAAGTGGATTACGTGATATTGTTCATGGCAAGGGCCTTGCTGCATTAACACCAATAATTGTTGAAAAATCATGGCAAAGTGATGTAGAAAAATATACTAATATATCAAAATTATTAGGTGGTACCAACGCTGAAGATTGTTCAGATGCTATAAGAAATTTCTTAAAAAAGATTGACTTAAACATAACGTTAAGTGAACTTGGAATAGAAGAAAAAGATATTGATTGGATGGCAGAAAACTGCATGAAAGTTTCAAAACCAAGCATTACAAATCATCCTAAAGAATTTACATTAGAAGAAATAAAAGATATTTATTATAAATCATTATAATAAATATAACTAATATTAACGAACTTAATATTCCTTATAAATAAATTAGGCTATGTTTTAAAACGGTGTTGATATTTTAGTATAAAGCTCATGGACAGAGGATTTTACTTAAAACATAACAATAAATTAATTAAGTATTTTCTAAATTGAAAATTTAAAAATATTATTAAAAATTGTATTTTCAATAATAGGAACCTAATAATATCCCTTAAAAAGGTTTTATATTATTAGGTTCCTTTTTTTATAAATTATTTTTTCTTAATCAATCATGTTTTATTAATCTATAGGTTTAGATTTAACAAATTTTTCAGCTATATCATATGAGTTTTCAGTTCCATCAAAAAAGAAAACATAGTAATAAATTCCATCTTCTTTCCAAATATATTCTACTGTAGGCGTATAATCATTTTCTTCATATTTAAAAACTTCCTTATTATCAATATTTAGTTTTTCAGCTTTAATTTTTTTAGGTTTATTATCTTCTGTATTTTCTCGAATAAAGTAACCATTCTCAGCTATTTCATTATAAATTTTTGAATTTTTTTGTGCATTAAAAGTTATTGATCCATTTTTATTAGAATAAAAACTGTTAAGTTCATAATTAATTTTATTATTTTCTATATCAGAATCTCCAGAAATACCTACACCTGAATCATTTATTTTCACATCTTCATTAATTATTAATGGAAGTTTTGGATTAAATCCCAATAATTTTTTTGCTTTTTCCAAATCTTCTTTATCATAAATATCCATTACCCCTATTTCTGTTGAAACTTCTCTCTCCACAGAATAGTTTATATTGTTTATTTGATCAGGATATTTTATAGATTTTGCTATTTTCTCTATATTATCTTCTGAAAGATTTAATATTTCCTTATCATTAAATATTAAATTATATTCTATACTATACCAAATACCTTCATTTTGCCATGCAAAATATTTTTGAACATCTTTACGCTCTGGAATACTATACTCATCTGTCATTATAGATGGTGTAGTGCATTTTAAAGTAATACTTAATCCATTTATTCCTGCTAAATTCATATCTTCTTTTTCTGCTTCAACTATAGCCCTATTAGCTTTATATGAACACTCAATTTTTTTTAAAGATTCTACTGGATTTTTTTCAAAAACTTGAAATGAAATATCTTCTCTTGGCATATCTAAATTTTCTAAAAATATATTCAAAGCATTTTCATTGTCTGAAAGTTTTATAAGCTGAAAACTTGAAGATCTTGAGCTATTTCCAGATATAAAGTCTGGTACTTTAAATTTTAATCCCCATACTTTTTCTACTTTTTCTATATCATCATAAACTTTTGTAGCTGAATCAATAAGAAATTTATGTTGTTCATTTTGTTTGTCTATAATATTACTATTTAAATTAGTTGATACAACATTATTAACTTCTGCTCCGTTAACTATAATATTATTTGTAAACATTAAACTTGTAGCTAATGCCACTCCTAGAGCTGCTTTAACTGATATTTTATAAGAACCTTTTTTAAAATTTTTTATCATTTTAATTCTCCCCCTAATTTGATTACTATTTTCAAAAGAAATTGCTAATTGTGAATATTTATTTTTATATGAAAATATTTTCGAAAAATTTATAAGAGTCATGCCATATTTCACTTTTTCTTCTTCTCCAAGAATTTCAAGTACACTTGCATCACAGGCGTATTCTCTATAAAGTTTGATTTTATTAATTACAATCCATACTAAAGGATTAAACCAATGTATTGAAAGTGCAATTACTCCAATGAAGTTGTAAAATAAATCCTTCCTTTTATAATGCATTAACTCATGTAAAAATATATGTGAAAGTTGATTTAAATCTTTTATTCTTAAAACATGTTCTGGAATATATATTTTAGGTTTTATAATTCCCAATATGCATGGACTCTTAAAACTATTATGAATAAATACAGGAATGTTTTTTCTAACATTAACTTTATTAGCACAGTTATCCATTAAGTTTTGGATTTCATAATAATTGTCTCTTCTTAAACATTTAATTCTTCTTTTAAAATTAAATATAGATAATATAAATATTAAACTTAAAATTATTGCTCCTATAATCCATAAATAAGAAAATATTTTAAAAATAACTGATATTAACTTTTGTTTTTCAACATTTTGTATTTCCTCTTTTTCATTTATTTCAGTATTCATATTATGATTCACATTATTATTTTTATTAACTACTACTGGTAATTCTTCTTCTCCTTTTAATTCATCTTTTTGATTTTGTATTTGAATAACATTTTCATATTTCTCATACAAAGTACTAAATAAATTAATATTCATTTCAGGAATTGTAGGTACAAGTAATCTTATAATTACTAAAATCCACAATCCATATTTCACTCTTACTCCAATATGATTATTAAATACTTTTAAAATTAACATAAGTATTAAAATACCAATACTTGAGGTTAAAGAAGTTTGTAAAATCCATAAGAAAATATTTTCTAAAATCCCCATAAAAACCTCTCTCTCTTACCCTTATGCAAGTTTTATATAAAATTTTAATATATATGTTCTAATTAAGTTATTGCATTTATAATCTTTTATATAATTTTTATAGAAAACTATATCTTTAACTAATACTGTCTAGTTAGAAGCATATATATAATATATTATAATTTTGCTTTAATTTTGTTTTTCTTTTTTATCTTTAAGTATGTTTTCAAGCTCTTCAATTTCTTCTATAGATAATTCTTCTTCTTCTAAAAATTTACTAAAGAGAATTCCTAATGCTCCATCATATACTTTTTTAAGAAAAGATTCATTTTCTAATTTTATGCATTCATCTTCAGAAATTAAAGGATAATAGTTATAAACTCTACCACATCTTTCAAATCCTATTGCACCTTTTTTTATTAGTCTTGTAATAAATGTTTTTATCGTTTGAGTTGACCAATTCATTTTTCCAGACAAAGCATTTATTATTTGTTCTGATGTTAAAGGGTTATTTTTCCATATTAGTTTCATTACTTCCCATTCTGATTCAGATATTTTGGGTACCTCGCTCATATTTATCATCTCCTTTTTTCTAATTATTTTTAAGTAAATTTATATTATATAGAATCTCTCTACTTTATTTTAAAACATCCTATAAAACTTAATCTTTTTAGTTACATTTTAAATCTACAGTTGTAAATTATAATCTTAGTCTACAATTGTAGATTCAAAATGTCAATATTTATAATTAAAGTAATTTCTTAATATTTCCTTAAAGTATTACTAAATTTTATTATAAGAACCAAAAAGACTATATCATCTTATAACTAATAATTATAAAAATGATATAGTCTTTATACTAAAAAATCACTATTCACTTAAAATATAGACTATCTTTTAAACTTTATTTTATTTAGTATTAGATTTAGTAAAACTCCAACAATTGCCGCAAAACTTAATCCTGATATAGATATTGTATCATTTATTTTTATTCCTACTAAAATCCCAAATTTTTTCTCTATAACAGTTCCCAAAAGTCCTATTACTAATATTGTACTAATTACAAGTAAATTCTTCCAATCAATTTTTACTTTTTGATATTTTATAGTATTAAATCCAACTAATGAAATCATAGAAAATAACATTATACTTATTCCACCCATAACAGCTTGTGGAATAGTGCTTATTGCAGATCCAAACTTACCTATAAAACTTAACATTATTGCAAATATAGCTGCTAATCTTAATATTGATGGATCGTAATTTTTAGTAATTGCCAAAACTCCAGTATTCTCTCCATATGTAGTATTAGCTGGTCCTCCAAATACTGCTGCTATCATAGTAGCTAGTCCATCCCCTAATAGAGTTCTATTTAATCCTGGCTCTTCTATAAAGTTCTTTCCAACTACTTGACCGTTTGTTGTTATATCTCCAATATGCTCCATAAAAGTAGCAAGCACTACTGGGGCAATAATCATTATTGCTCCTAAATCAAATTTAGGTAACGTAAAATGTGGAATAGATATAATACTAGCTTCTGAAATTGCTTGAACATTAACATAACCTGTAAGATAAGATACTATATACCCTACAATAACTCCACATAATATTGATATTTGAGATATAAATCCTTTTCCTAGGTGTTTTACTCCTAAAGCTATCCCTAAAGTTATAACTGCAATCATTAAATTATCTTTAGCCATACTTATAGCTGTTGGAATTAAATTTAATCCTATTACCATAATCATAGGACCAACAACCTGAGCTGGTAATACATATTTTATTTTATCAGTACCAATTTTTTTGATAATAAAAGACATTAATACATAGATTAGACCTGCTATCATTATTCCACCTTGTGCATATCGTAAATCGCCATATGTTTGTCCAACAGCGCATATTACTGGAATAAATGCAAATGATGAGCCTAAGAAGACTGGAACTTTCATTTTTGTGCAAACATGAAATGTCAATGTTCCAATACCTGCACAAAACAATGCTACTGAAATATCAAGACCGGTTAAAATAGGAACTAATACAGTTGCTCCAAACATTGCAATTAAATGTTGTAATGCTAATACAAACTTAACCCCTAATTTCTCCCATGAAATTTCACCGAATTGCTCTTTTGTACTACTTATAATTTCTGACATAAAAAAATACCTCCTTAAATAAATAAGAGGAAAATACTATTATCTCCCCTTTTTAGCCTCTCTGGACTAAATTAAAAGTTCTTGTCAAAATTTTTAACAATATGAAATTGTACATAAAAATAATTACCTATCCTTATGTTTCATTCTTTATCTATTATATCTAAAATTTTGAAAAAGTAAACAAATTTTTATTAATTACCAAAAAATCAATAAAATAAAAACCTATAAATTAAACTAATAATGTTTAATTTATAGGTAATATTTATTAATAAAGTTATATGTTTTTTATTGCACTATATAATTTGATTTTAAAAAATGTTAAAAGAGAAAGATTTTCAAATTTAATTAAGATTACTTAAAGTGAATTTCAGATAGTTTAAACTTACTGTTTATAATTTTTATAAACCAAATTCAATATTACAATAAATTATATTTTCAAAACACATACTTTAATAAAAACTATTAATTTATTCTTTAGGTATCCAACTATTAACTAATTCTTCATTATTCTTTATCCACTCTTTTGCAACTTCTAATGGATCTTTATTGGTGTTTTCTTGAATATCTCCCATTAGAGATCCTAATTGATTATCATCCATTTTAAAATTATTTAAAAAGTGTGTAACTTCAGGCATATCTTTTGAAAAATCTTTTCTTGTAATTGTATAAATATCTTCTGCTTCACCATAAACATTTTTTGAATCTTCTAAGAATTTAAGATCCCAACGAGCAAATTTCCAATGTGGTTTCCATCCTGTAACAACAATTGGCGCCTTTTCATCCTCTGCTTTTTTAAGCATAGCTGTCATTGTAGCTCCACTACCTTCCATAAGTTCTAAATCTAATCCATAGTCTTTTATTGCTTTATTAGTAGTTTTCATTATGCCTGCACCTGGATCAATACCTATTATTTTTCCATCTACTTCATTCTTAACTTTATTTAAATCTTCTATACTATTTATATCCATGTATTTAGGCACTACTAATCCTATCTTCGCACCTTCAAAATTTGTTCCTATTTTCTCTACTTTTCCTTCATATTTCTCCATATAATCTTTATGAGTAACTGGTAACCATCCATCTAAAAAAGCATCCATATCTCCAGTTGATAATGAAGTATAAATCATTCCTGCTTCCCCTTGCTTCATATCAACTTCATATCCCATTTTATCTTCTAATACAGCTTTGACTAAATTAGTCATAGCTACCCCTTCTGCCCAGTTTACATATCCTAATGTTACTTTTCCTTTTGAATTTTCTGTTTTTTGTGTTGAATTTTTTCCACATCCACTTAACATGCCTACTGCTAATATACCCGCAAATGCTAATGTCATAATCTTTTTTAAGTTTTTATGCACTCTTATTCCTCCTTTATTTATTAAATCTCTTATTTAAGATATAATTTATAGTTAAATTAATTATTTTTTTTATTTTTTCCTAAAGATTGAGTTATTCTATCTAGTACCATAGCTAAAATAACTACAGCTAGTCCACTTTCAAACCCTGTACCAACATCCATTTGAGTAATACCATTGTATACTTCTCTACCTAATCCACCAGCACCTATCATAGCAGATATAACAACCATAGATAATGAAAGCATTATTGTTTGATTTACACCAGCTAATATAGTTGGCAGTGCAATAGGTAATTGTACTTTATATAACATTTGATTTTTGGTAGATCCAAATGATTTAGCTGCTTCAATTACATCTTCTGGAACTTGTTTAATACCTAAATTAGTAAGTCTAACTGCCGGTGGCATAGAAAAAATAACAGTAGCTATAGCTCCTGGCACTTTTCCCATTCCAAAAAATAAAACCGCTGGAATTAAATATACAAAGGCCGGCATTGTTTGCATAAAGTCTAGTATAGGTCTTAATATTTTAGTAACTCTATCATGCCTAGCTGCATAAATTCCAAGTGGTACACCTATAAGTAAAGAAATAAACGCTGATACCAATATAAGTGCAAGTGTTTCCATTGTTTGAGGCCATAATTCCATAGCATCAATAAATAATAACCCTACAAATGTAAAAACAGATGTCTTTTTATCAGTAAGTTTTAATGTTATTAAAGTAAGTACTATTATTATAACTATACTTGGTATAATTAATAATAAATCTTCTAATCCAGTTATTAATGTTTCATTTATAATTTTTACTAGTTTAAAGAATGGTTCTATATTATTTTTTAACCAATCTATTATAAACTCAATATATGGTCCTATATGTAATGTAAACATATTATTTATCCTCCTCTCCAGCAATTCCGGCAATTATTGTAGATCTTTTTATTATCCCCATTAAAATATCATTCTCATCAATAACTGCAATAGGATATTTTGTGTCCTTAGCTACAGATAACAAATCAGAAATTGCTTCATCTGGAGATGCTTTAGGAACATCTTTTATTACTATATCTTCTATAGTTTTTATATTTTTCTTTGATAGCTCTAATGCATCATCAATATTTACAATTCCTTTTAGTTTTCTTTCTTTATTAATTACATAAATACTAGAAATTCCTTCATCTTTCATAATCCTAACTGCTGCTTTTGGACCATCTTTTTCAATTCGTATAGCTTTTGCCATTTCCATAATAGTAGACGATGTTATTACTTTTGTTCTATCTACATCTTGAACAAATTTTCTTACATAATCACTAGCTGGATTAGTTAATATATCTTCCGATGAACCTATTTGTTCTACAATACCATCTTTCATAATAGCTATTCTATCACCTAATCTTAGAGCCTCATCTAAATCATGAGTTATAAATATTATAGTTTTCTGCATTTTAGCTTGTAATTGTAACATTTCTTCTTGCATTTCTTTACGTATTAATGGATCTAATGCACTAAAAGCTTCATCCATAAGAAGTATTTCTGGCTCTGTAGCTAATGCTCTTGCTAATCCAACTCTTTGCTTCATACCTCCACTTAATTGATCTGGCATGCTTTCCTCATATCCTTTTAAGCCTACTAATTCTAAACATTCATATGCTTTTTCTTTTCTCGTTTTAGAATTTACTCCTTGTATTTCTAAACCATAAGCCACATTATCTAAAATGGTTTTGTGAGGAAAAAGTGCAAAATTCTGAAAAACCATAGCTATTTCTTTTCTTCTTACTTTTAAAAGTTCTTCTTCATTGCATTTTAATATATCTTTTCCGTCTATCAAAACTTGTCCACTTGTAGGCTCAATAAGACGATTTAAACACCTTATTAATGTTGATTTCCCACTTCCTGATAAGCCCATTACCACAAAAAATTCGCCCTTATTAACTTTAAAATTAACATTATTTACACCAACAGAATTACCTGTCTTATTATGTATATCGTTTTTACTAATTCCCTTTTCTAACATAGGTATAACTTTTTTAGGATTTTTCCCAAAAATTTTATATAAATCTTTTACCTCTAATTTCGACATGTTTACCTCCATCTAGAATTTTTTTAAACTTATTATTAAATATATAAGTTTCTAATTATTAGTTTTAAATATATAAGTTCTAATAAAATTTGTTCATTAATATAAATCTTAAAATATTTATAAATAATATCACTTACCAGTATGATGAGGAACTTATATAGACAATTTATGATATATATGCTTTTAAGTAGATATGATTAATTAAAGATATAATTTTTTATAAAAATTATATAAAAGATTATAAATATAATAACTTAATTAGAACATATATATTAATAATATTTATGTGATATATACTTAGTTTTAATTAAGTAGCAACTTTAACTTATCATAAAGTTGTTACTTTTGTCAAATTACTACGCAGTATAATAATTTAAAAATCTAAATAGTTTTTATTAAATATAACTTAAATTTTCTTATTTTTAAGACAAACTTTTTATAATATTTAGAGTAAATATTACTTATATAATTTCACTTAAATTTATGATATTTTAACAAAATATGTTATAGTATAGAATATATTTACAATGTATTAATCGTAATAATATATAATATTTTATTCTATGTATATAGGTAAACTTATTTATTATATTTTAAATATAACTAAAATATTAAGTTAAAAAGGAGCTTTATTTTATGGATATTAATTACTCTGCACTTATTATGACTCTTATTAATTTTGCTTTATTAATATTATGTGTATTTATAATATTTAAAGCTATAAAAGGATTCAAAAATTTTATTATCAGAAATAAAGATATGGATAAAAAATTAGACACTATTTTAGATGAGTTAAAAAATAGAAAATAATTTAATATTAACTTCCTAATTATAAAAAAAGTAGATATCAAAATTTAAATTGATATCTACCATATAATACACATTCAATTAATAGTTCAAATTGCGATTGAATCCTTATTTTTTTGATGTGTTTAAATTATTTTCTATTTATACATTTCCTGTATAGTCTGCATTTAAAAACATATTAGCCTCTCTAGTTCTTCTTTTATAAAGTCCTTCTATTCTTCTTCCACCACCATTAGACCATGCTTGGAAATTAGAAATAATAGTATTTATATCCCTTATACCATTAACTATATTTTTGTATAATGTAGAGCCAAGTAAACCTGCAGTACCACAATTATATGCAAAACTTACTAGTGCATCAAACTGATTTTGGGTTAACTTTACTCCCTTAGAATCTAAATCTTTTTTAATTACTTTTGCATATTTATTATTTACTAATTCTTTTAACATTTGGCTAGCTTGACTTTCTGTAACGCTGGATAATCCTTTTATTTCGTCACCAGTCATTCCATATCCTAATGTTAATACTCCAACTTCATCATAATAAGGAGTACCAGAGAATCCTTCCCAAGATTTTATAAAATTAATGCACACATCTGATACTAAAGAATTATCTAACATATGACCCTCTTTATCAAAAGTATACTCATTTCCATTAATAATCACAGTACAATCTATATAACATTTACCTTTATATCCATTACTGGCTTCTTCTAAATAATACCAAACACCTTTTAATTGAATCCAGCCTGTTTGCATTGCTCCATTTTCATTCATATAATACCATAAACCGTCTTTATCTTTTACCCATCCTGTTTGCATTATACCTTCATCATTTAAATAGTACCAACTTCCATTATCCTCATACCAGCCTTTTATAACTTTTCCATCAGAACCTTCTACACACCATTTCCATTGTGACATATTGTTTACCCTCCTCTCATTAAATATATATTTATAAGCGTAATTTTTGTTTTTAACTAATCATATTAATCTATAATAAAATTTAACCAATTCTCTATAACTAATTTTGCTTAACTGCATATTACATAATATGAAGTTTATTTTAGATAAGTTACTCTATAAATAAAAAAATATCTATATTTCAATAATTTTCTTATTTGGCTATGTTTTAAGTGAATGTTGATATTGTAGTATAAATCACTTGATCAAATTATTATTTTAGCGAGATCATTCTTAATTTAAAGATATAGCATTAACTTTTATTAAAAATTATACTTAAAATAATTGTATATATTTCGTATAAAAAAATCGCTAAGCGACTGTGGAGCGTCGATTTTTTTTAGCCATGCACCCTTTCCAAACGTAGTGCAGGAATAATGGTGCGGCATATGATTATTTTTTATTCTTTAGGTTTTATTTCTTAATCTTTAAGCAATAATATAATCTA
>NZ_BAAAAT010000008.1:0-149394 GCF_054768135.1 Clostridium sp. CTA-5
CTCAGTTGGTTAGAGCAACCGGCTCATAACCGGTAGGTCCGGGGTTCGAGTCCCTGAAGGTCCACCATTATGGGGGTATAGCTCAGTTGGGAGAGCACCTGCCTTGCACGCAGGGGGTCAAGAGTTCGAATCTCTTTATCTCCACCATTATTAAAAGCTATGAATTAATTCATAGCTTTTTTTGTTATAATTAAAAATATATATTAAATATTTATTATATAGTAGGAGAAAATAATAAAATGATATATAGAATAAAACAATTTTTTTGGGGAATAACATCCTTTTTTTATAAAGATGATGTTATCTTTTTAGATAAATATCTTACTGAATTAGAGAAGAAACTATTTATGAAAATGAGAAAATCTGATAGAGCTCATTCATTTAGAGTATGCAAAGAAGCTATAGAAAGTATTAATAATTATAAAAATATAGAATCTATAGAAGAAAAAAAGATGGCTAAATGTGCATTATTACATGATATAGGAAAAGTAAGTTGTTCACTAAATACTATAGAAAAAGCTTTGGTAATTATTATAAATAAGCTTACGGTAGGAAGATTTCTAAAGTATAATAAAAGTAAGAGAATAAATAATTATTATAATCATCCTGTTTTGGGAAAAGAAATGTTAGAAGAAATTGGTGTTTATGATAGTGATATTTTATACTGTATAGAAAATCATCACAATACAACCATTAATAGGATGGATGAAGACAACTTATATTTGAAAGTATTAATAATATGTGATGATCAGAATTAAGTAAAATTTTTATATTAGGAGGTTTAAAGTTATGAATTCTCTTGAAAGAAGAAAAGATATACTTAAGTCCTTAGTAGATAGTGATGTCCCATTAAAAGGAATTAAAATTGCCCAAAGATATGGAGTTACTAGACAAATAATAGTAAAAGATATAGCTATACTTAGAGCTAATGGAAAAAATATAATAGCTACTCCAGATGGATATATAATTAATAGAGAAATAAATAAAATAAGAAGAATTATAGCTGTAAGTCATAATGAAGGAGATTTAATCCGTGAGATGGGTATAGTAATAAAATATGGTGGAACTATAGAAGATGTTATTATAGAACATCCTTTATATGGAGAAATTAGAGCAATGTTAATGATTAAAAATTATAATGATTTAGAGAAGTTTTCAAAAAAATATAAAGGTCAGGAAGCAAAGTTATTATCAGTTTTAACTAATGGTGTTCACCTTCATACTATATCAGCAGACAATGAGGAGAATATAAATTTAATTATAAATGAATTGAAGGAGAATACATTTATAATATCAGATTAGGAGGCAATGTATAACTATGGATTATGATATATTAATCTTAGGTGGAGGTATAATAGGATGTGCTGTAGCCTATGAATTATCAAAGTATAACCTGAATATAGCATTAATAGAAAAAGACTATGATGTAGCAGATGATATCTCTTTTATAAATACAGCTGTTATATATGATGGATCAGAAACTTCTGATGATGTTATGGCTAAATTGGAGAATATAGGGAGAAATCTAATAGAAAAAGCATGTGAAAAGTTTAATGTACCATATAAAAAAACAGGAGCATTAAGAATAGCATCAAATAATAATCAAAAAAATAAATTAGATATTATGTATAATATAGCAAAAGAACGTAGAATAGATGGAGTACACATAATAGAAAATGATGAGATGGCAATACATGAAATTGAACCTAATCTAAATATAAAGATTGATAAGGCATTATATTCAGAAAATATTGCTGTAATTTCACCATATGACTTAGCAATATCTTATGCAGAAGTTGCTGCAGATAATGGTGTTAATTTTAGGTTAGAGGAGCTAGTAATAGATATTAAAAACATCTCTAATGGATTTAAAGTAACTACAAATAAGAATAAATTTAGCTGTAAAGTAGTTATTAATACAATAACTAATGAGGTTACAGAAGATAAACCACAATGTAATTATAAGAATATGAATTACATACTGTTTGAAAATAAGATGGAGAATAAATTAAATACTATACTTATAGATGATATAGATGATTCAACATTTATAATAAATAATCCAATAATATCAGAAGGAAACTTAATAGGAATAAAAAGTAACCACATGCTTACATTAGAAGAGGGAATAGATATGGCAAAGAATATTTTTCCTCAGGGAAAAAAGGAATTTGTAAGCAATATATTCAATGAAGTATGTGATAAAGATATAATTATAATAGATGATAATAATTTAGATAAGGGATATATAAAAGTTACAGGGACTCATTATGGAAAAATTACTATGGCACCTGCTATTGCTATGATGATAAAGGATAAATTAAAGGATAGTTTAAATGTAACTAGAAAAAAAGATTATGTAGATAAAAGAAGAGATGTATATAGATTTAATGAAATGTCAAAAGAAGAAAGAAATGAAATAATTTCCTTAGATAAAAGATATGGTAATATAGTTTGTGCTTGCAATAATATATCAGAAGGAGAAATAGTTGATTGTATTAGAAGACCATTAGGGGCACGTACAGTAGAAGGAGTAAAGAGACGTACAGGTGTAGGTCTTGGGAATTGTAATGGGTCTTATTGTAATATTAAAATAATAAAAATATTAGCTAGAGAAATGAATAAAAATATTCTAGATATAGTAGAAGATTCTAAAGACTCTAACATATTATCTACTAGAATTAAGGAATTTAGAGAGATGTAATATATTTAAGGAGAATTAATTTATGAGCAGTAAAGATATCTTTACAAGTTTGGTTAGAATAAAAGGCGATGAACGTAATAAAGTAGTTTCTGTAAGAAGTAATAAGCCAATAGAAAAAGAATTATGGAGAGAATTTTCTAAGGTGCTTAGTAGAATATATGTTAGTAGTCCTGTTAATATAGGTGATATTATATGTAAAAATATAATGAATACAGGTATAGACATTATAAGTACTAAAAAAATTAGTGATAATGATTAAAAGAAAGATTTAATATGTTGACAAATATAAGTATTTTGTAATATATTTAATACAAGTTAATATGAAAACCTTAGATAAGGCTAGTAATGATATTATGATTTTTAGAGAGTCAGTGGTTGGTGTAAACTGATATTCAGGTATTATGAATCCACCTTTGAGGGACTGTGAATTAAGCAGTACGGTAATAATATCGTTAAATTTTTAGAGTGAATAACATTTATATGTTATTAATTAGGGTGGCAACGCGGAGTCTTTCGTCCCTTTTATTAGGGGGAGAAGGATTCTTTTTTTATATAAAAAATTTTTTAGGAGGAAAATATAATGTTAGATTTAAAAAGAATTAGAAATAATCCAGAGGAAATTAAAAATCTTTTATCAAACAGAGGAGAAGATTTTGATGTTTCAGTTATTGATGAAATAATAACATTAGATGAAGAAAGAAGAAAGATATTAGTAGAAGTTGAAACTTTAAAAGGAAAGAGAAATCAAGTTTCAGCAGAAATTCCAAAACTTAAAAAAGCTGGTGAAGATGTTACTGAAATAATGAAGGAAATGAGAGAATTAGGGGATGACATTAAAAAATTCGATGTAAGAGTAAATGAAATAGATGATAGAATAAAATACATAATGCTAAGAATCCCTAATATTCCAAATCCAGAAGTTCCAGATGGAGAAACTGATGAAGATAATGTTGAAATTAAAAGATGGGGTGAGCCTACTAAATTTACATTTGAAGCTAAAGCACATTGGGATTTAGGAAAAGATCTAGATATTTTAGATTTTGAAAGAGGTGGAAAGGTAGCAGGTTCTAGATTTACTGTATATAAGGGATTAGGTGCTAGATTAGAAAGATCAATAATTAACTATTTCTTAGATAAGCATACAGTAGAAAATGGATATACTGAAATATTACCTCCTTATATGGTTAATAGAGAAAGCATGGTAGGAACTGGACAATTACCTAAATTTGAAGAGGATGCTTTTAAGGTTGAGAATAATGGATATTTCTTAATACCAACAGCAGAAGTACCAGTAACTAATATGTATAGAGATGAAGTATTAAATGGTAATGACTTACCAATAAAACATGCAGCATACTCAGCCTGTTTTAGAGCTGAAGCTGGATCAGCAGGAAGAGATACAAGAGGTCTTGTTAGACAACATCAATTTAATAAAGTTGAATTAGTTAAGTTCTGTAAACCAGAAAATTCTTATGATGAATTAAATAAATTAGTAGCAGATGCAGAATCTGTTTTACAAGGTTTAGGATTACCTTATAGAATAGTTAGAATATGTAAAGGTGATTTAGGTTTCACAGCAGCTTTAAAGTATGATATAGAAGTTTGGATGCCTAGTTATAATAGATATGTAGAAATTTCAAGTTGTTCTAATTTTGAAGATTTCCAAGCTAGAAGAGCAAACATTAAATATAGAGAAACACCAAAAGATAAACCTCAATTTGTCCATACATTAAATGGATCAGGAGTAGCTATAGGAAGAACAGTAGCAGCAGTATTAGAAAATTATCAAAAAGAAGATGGAAGTGTGGAAATTCCAGAAGCAATAAAGAGATTTATGGCTGTAGATTTTATTAAATAATATATTAAAGATGTATTAGACTATAAGAAGAATTATAGTTTAATACATCTATTTTAATTTATAGATATGTTATAAATTTAAAAGTATAACAAAAGAATACACAGATTTTTGGTTTATTGGACAATTCTTATTGCAACATAATATATAATATTTATAAAAAATTAAAAAAGTTTTTAAATTTAGTTGACAATATAAAATTAAGTTGATATAATAACTCATGTAGTCACGGAGAGATGGTCGAGTTGGTTTAAGGCACCGGTCTTGAAAACCGGCGTGCGTGTGAGCGTACCTAGGGTTCGAATCCCTATCTCTCCGCCATTTTTTTTTATAAAAAATTATTTAGAAGGCACATGGAGAATTACTCAAGTGGCTGAAGAGGCGCCCCTGCTAAGGGCGTAGGTCGGGCAACTGGCGCCCGGGTTCAAATCCCGGATTCTCCGCCAAAGCATCTAACGATATGTTAGATGCTTTTTATTTTTAAGGGAATTATAGAGATTTAAATTGTTATGTAATTTATAATGCAATTTGGAATACACATGATCTAAAATCAAAAACAAAATATATTTATTTTTAGATTATATATAAATATTTTATTAAGTTAAGACATATATAATTTTTTATAGAAAATTATATAGTTAATTAATAATATCTAGTTAGATGCATATATATAATAATTTTTTTTCTATAAGTTCATGACTATACTGATGAATTATAACCTTTATAAATATTCCAAGATTTATATTAATGAACATATTTTATTTAAACTTATATATATTTAAAAAATATGGATATTAAGAATTAATGAATCTAAAAGGTATATAAAATATTTTCTATTCATTATACATATGTTGCAATATGATTTCTACAATCAAATTTTTAATTTGGAATTATCTTTAACAAGATAATTTAAACAAATGTAGATTTTAAATTGCAAGATATATAAATAATAAAAATATACAGCAATTAATTATAAAATTATGTTGACACTTTCCAATTTGATTGATATAATAATTTCTGTAAGTTATGGAGAGATGGTCGAGTTGGTTTAAGGCACCGGTCTTGAAAACCGGCGTGCGTGTGAGCGTACCTAGGGTTCGAATCCCTATCTCTCCGCCATTTTAAATTTATATGTAAGGCACATGGAGAATTACTCAAGTGGC
The DNA here is from genome assembly GCF_054768135.1 of Clostridium sp. CTA-5. Taxonomy (NCBI): domain Bacteria; kingdom Bacillati; phylum Bacillota; class Clostridia; order Eubacteriales; family Clostridiaceae; genus Clostridium; species Clostridium sp. CTA-5. Next base: position 5,723 of record NZ_BAAAAT010000008.1, read on the forward strand.
TGAAGAGGCGCCCCTGCTAAGGGCGTAGGTCGGGCAACTGGCGCCCGGGTTCAAATCCCGGATTCTCCGCCAAAACATCTAACAATATGTTAGGTGTTTTTTTTTACAAAAATTTATTAATTACAAATATTGTATTAAATTGATAAATAGTATAATAGTATGATAGATTAATTTTTATAGGAGATATTGTGCTGAAAGGTAATAAGATATACTTAAAGCTAATAGAAATTAAAGATTTAAGACGATTATATGATTTATGTAATGATAAAGAAGTAAGGAAATATAACAATCAATCAACCAATATAGAAAAAAATACAGATTTAATAAAGGATATAAATGATAGATATTTTAATAGAAAAAAAGTATTAAGTATAATTAATGAAAAAAATGTTTTGGTTGGATTCTTAACTTATAGTGAAAAAATTGACTCTAAAGGTACTTATTTAATAGGAGTTACTATTGGAAGGAAGTTTTGGAATCGGGGATACGGAAAAGATTCTATAAATACATTATTAAAGTATTTATTTGATGAATTAAAAGTTAAGAGAGTAGAATTAAAAGTTGTATCAGGGAATTTAAGAGCAATCAGCTGTTATAAACGATGTGGTTTCATAGAGAAAGAAAGAAAACCAAATAAATATTATATAGATGGAAAATATATGGATATAATAATAATGGAAATTACAAAAAAGATGTAGTTGTATAATATTATTAAAATATAAGATTAATAGGAGTCATTATGGGAATAAGATTTATTTACGGAAGAGCAGGAAGTGGGAAAAGTCAATTTTGTATAAATTCAATAAAAAGTTTAATAGAAAGTGGAAAATCAAATAATGCTGTCTTAATAGTTCCAGAACAATATACATTTACTACAGAAAATAAAATATTAAAACAAATAGGAGAAAGGGCACTTTTAACAACACAAGTTTTAAGTTTTAAAACTATGTGCCAAAAAGTATTTGAAGAATGTGGGGGTAGGGTTAAACAGATAATTAAGGATACTGGTAAGCATATGTTAATTGACAAAGTTCTAAATGATAAATTTAGTGAGTTAAACTATTTTAAAAAGATGTCTAAGGAACAGGGCTTTAATAACATAATTTCTAAAGTAATTACTGAATTTAAAAAATATAATGTAGATATTGATAGTTTAACATCTTTAGAGAATAAACTAGATGATAATGAATTAATTGAAAAAATAAAAGAACTAGCATTAATATATGAGGAATTTAATTTTAAAATGCATAAATCATATATAGATACGGATGATGAATTATATTTTTTAAGTAAAAAATTATTAAAACATAATGTATTTTCAGGAAGTGAAATTTGGATAGATGAATTTACAACTTTTACACCACAACAATTAGAAATAATAAAAATATTATCAAAAACTTCAAAAGTTAATATAACACTTTGTATGGATAAAGTGGAATGTACTATTAATGATGATATCACTAATGTATTTAATTGTATAGAAAGCACAGAAAATAAGATTTTATTATTAATGGAAGAAAATAATATAGAGTATTTGCCACCTATTAATTTAAATGATAGAGAACCATATAGATTTAGAAATAGTAATGAATTAAGACACATAGAAAAATATTATATTGCTTATCCTTTTAAACCTTACAAAGGAAAAAATAAAGATGTAAAACTTTATAAAGCTAATAATATTTATGATGAAGTTGAAAAAATAGCTCAAGATATAACAAGGCTAGTAAGAGATAAGAATTATAGATTCAAAGATATATCTGTTGTTTGTAGAAATATTGATGATTACAATAAAATAATATCTGTTATTTTTAGTAATTATAATATACCAGTTTTTATGGATAAAAAAATCAAATTATTAAATAATCCATTAATAATTTTGATAAGCTCTGCTTTTGAAGTATTAATAAAAAACTGGTCATATGAAAGTGTATTTAAGTATTTAAAGAGTGGATTAGCAGGAATTAATAATTATGACATTGATAGATTAGAAAATTTTGTTTTAGAACATGGAATAAAGGGATATAAATGGAATATAGAAGAAATAAATAAGTTTAGAGAAGTAAGTAAGCAAAATGATATGACAGAAGAAGATTTATCTATTTTTGATGTAATGGAACAAGTTAAAAATTCCATTACATCATTTCATAAAAGTATATCTGGTAAAAATAGAGTAATAGATATATGTAAGGCTTTATATGAGTTTTTAGTTGATATAAAAGTCTTTGAAAAAATTAATACTCTAATAAAAGAATTTGAAGAATTAGGATTAGAGGATAAAGTCAAAGAATATAGTCAAGTACAGTCTATAGTTATTGATATATTAGATCAAGCGGTAGATGTTATAGGTTTTGAAGAAATGGAGCCTTTTGAATTCTTTAAGGTATTAAACTCAGGCTTTGAAAATGAAGAGATAGGTGTTATACCAGTTGCCTTAGATCAAGTTAATGTTGGAGATATTGCTAGAATAAAAGGAAGAGATGTAAAAGCATTATATATAGTTGGTATTAATGATGGTGTTTTACCAAGTGCCCATAAAGAAGAAGGGGTATTATCAGATAATGATAGATTAAAATTAAAAGAACTTGGAATTGTTTTGGCATCAGATACTAGAACTAAAGCATTCGAAGAGCAGTTTTTAGTATATACTGCATTAACAATAGCTAGTAATTATTTAGTTCTATCTTATCCAATGGCTGATTTTGAAGGAAAGTCTTTAAGACCATCAACGGTAATATCAAGAATTAAAAAAATACTACCTAATTTAATTGAAGAAAGTGATTTGTATGATTTAAATAAAAAAAATGATTATTTAAACAAAGTTATTTCTCCAATTCCAACATTTAATGAATTAATACTTGCTTTAAGAAGAGAATTTGAAAATGAAGAAGTAGATGAAGAATATTGGGGAGAAGTATATAGATGGTTCAAGAATAATCCAGAGTTTAAAATAAAGCTAGAAAACACGTTTAAAGGGCTTAATTATACTAATGTAGGTGAAAAAGTACATAGAGATAAATTAAAATTATTATATGAAAACAATGCTGGAAAGTTAGCATTTAGTGTTTCAAGATTAGAAAAATATGCTCAGTGTCCATTTTCATATTTTATTCAATATGGTCTTAAAGCTAAAAATCGTAAGATATATGAATTTGCGCCTCCGGATTTAGGCTCATTTGTACATGATATTTTAGATTTGTTTACAGAGAAAGTTAAGAATGAAAAGATATCTTGGTCTGAATTAGATAATCAAAAATGCAAGAATATTGTATCACAATTAATTGATAATAAATTAAAAGAAGAAACAGGATCTATATTAAATAGTAGTAACAAATATAAATATTTTTCTAACAGATTTAAAAGAGTTATATCTAAATCTGTATCTGTTATATCGGAACAAATGAGAAGAGGAAAATTTGAAGTATTTAATAATGAATTTTCTTTTGGTAGTTATAAAGATGGAGAAGCTATAGTATTAAATCTACCATCAAATGAAAAAGTATATTTGAATGGAAGAATAGATAGAATAGATACTTTAGATTTAGAGGGTAATACATATTTAAGGATTGTAGATTATAAAACAGGGAATAAACAATTTGATTTAGTCGAACTTTATTATGGACTTCAAATGCAATTACTTGTTTATTTAGATGCTTTAATTAGAAATTCACAATATATACTTCATAAACAAGCTTTACCTGGTGCTATATTATATTTTAGAGTAGATGATCCAATAATTAAGAGTAGTAAAGAAATGAATGAAGAAGAGATAGAAAAAGAAGTATTAAGCAATTTAAAAATGAACGGGTTAATTTTAAAAGATGCCAGAGTTGTTAAGGCTATGGATAATAAAATTGAATCAGAAGGTTATTCTTTAATTATTCCAGCAGCTTTAAAGAAGGATGGAGATTTTAAAGCTAATAGTGATGTTGTTACTGAAGAACAATTTAATATGCTTAGAGAATATGTAAATAAGAAAATGGTTGACTTATGTGAAGATATGTTATGTGGCGATATAAAAATTGAACCAACTAAAAATTCAGATAAAACTCATTGTGATTTTTGTGATTTTTCTTCTATATGTCAATTTGATAGTAGTATAAAAGACAACAAATATAAAATTATAATGAAAAAATCTAAGGATGAGATTTGGAATAATATAAAATCTGATTTAGATGTAGATAATGAAGTAAATTAGCTATTTGAATAGGAGTAGAATATTATGGGAGATACTAAATGGACAAATGAGCAGCTAAATGCTATTACAACAAGGGAATGCAATTTATTAGTTGCAGCAGCAGCAGGATCAGGAAAGACTGCTGTTTTAGTAGAAAGAATTATAAGAATAATTACTAATGAAGATAATCCAATAGATATTGATAGACTTCTAGTTGTTACATTTACAAGTGCAGCAGCAGCAGAGATGAGAGAAAGAATAGCTAATGCAATATCAAAAAAACTAGATGAAAATCCAGCTTCTAAAAACCTCCAAAAACAGTTAACTCTATTAAATAGAGCTAATATTACAACTATGCATTCTTTCTGTCTAGATGTAATTAAAAATAACTTTCATAAAATAGATTTAGATCCATCTTTTAGAATATCTGATCAAACAGAAGGAATTCTTTTAAAAATGGAAGTTATAGAGGAGTTATTTGATGATAAATATGATGAGGATAATGAGAAATTTATAAAATTTCTTGAGGCTTTTGGTAATTATAAGAGTGATGAATCATTAAAGGAGCTAGTTTTAAAATTATATGGTTTTACAATGTCTGGACCTTGGCCGAAGGAATGGTTAGAAAAATCTTCAGAATCTTTTAATATAAATACTTTAGATGAACTAGATAAAACGCCTTGGGTAAATGTATTAAAGCAAAGTATAAAGATTGAACTAGAAAGTTATATAAAGATGGTGGATAAGGCAATAAATATAATTAATGATACAGAAGGATTAGAACCGTATTTAGAAGGGTTTAGCAGTGAATTAGAATCTATAGAGTATGCTTATGATAACATAGACTCTAATTTAGAGAATTTATATGATTCGTTATATAAAATAAAGTTTAATAGATTAAAAACAATAAAGAAAAATACTGTAAGTGATGAAAATGCACAAGCGTTAGTTAAACAAATTAGAGAGCATGTAAAAAAGAAAATAAATTCTTTATTAGAAAGTACATTTTCAACAAACCCTAGTGAGATGTTAAAAAATATTAAATTATCTTATCCTTATGTAAAAGAGTTAACAGTACTTGTATCTGAATTTATAGATAGATTTAGTGCAAAGAAAAAAGAAAAAAATATATTGGATTTTAATGATTTAGAACATTTATGTTTAAAGATATTAACAGATAGAGATGAAGATAATAACATAATTCCATCTAGTATAGCAGAAAAATTTAAAGAATATTTTGAAGAGGTATTAGTTGATGAATATCAAGATTCTAATAATGTACAAGAAGCAATAATAGAATTAGTATCTAGAAAGAATTCTAATAATCCTAATGTATTTATGGTTGGTGATGTAAAACAAAGTATATATAGATTTAGACAGGCTAAACCAGAACTTTTTATTGATAAATATAATACTTACTCATTAGACGAGGGAAAAAATAGAAAGATACAATTATATAAGAATTTTAGAAGTAGAGAAGGCATTATAAATGGAGTAAATTATATATTCAAAGAAGTTATGTCTAAAAATGTAGGAGAATTAGAATATACGGATGATGAATCATTAAATTTAGGTGCAAATTACCCTTTAAAAGACAATGAAGAAGATATAGTTGGCGGATCTATAGAAGTTAATATATTAAATAAAAAAGATAGTGAATCATTAGGAGAAACAGATCAAGATGATGTAGATGAAGAGGAAATAGGTGATATTAATTTTGAAGCAAGAATCATTGTAAATAGAATTAATGAATTAATGTCTAAAAATAATGATAATAAATTTAAAGTTTTAGATAGTGAAACAGGAAAATATAGGAATTTAAAGTATAAGGATATAGTAATTTTATTGAGAGCAACAAAAAATTGGTCTGAAGTATTATTAGATGAACTTGGTTTAGCAGGAATTCCAGTATATGCAGATACTGGATCAGGATATTTTGAATCAATAGAAATTAGAACAATTATGTCTTTATTAAAAGTAATTGATAATCCTATGCAAGATGTACCAATGTTAGCATTTCTAAATTCACCTATTATAGGTCTTACAGCAGAAGAATTAAGTGATATAAGGCTTATAGATAAGGATCGATATTATTACGAAAATATAAATAAGATTATTCAAGAAGAGTTATTATCAAAAGAAATAAGAGATAAATGCGAATATATAATTAGAAGTATTGATAAGTGGAGAAAAAAATCAATATATATGCCTATTGATGAATTTATTTGGTATTTATATATGGATACTGCATATTATGGATATGTTGGAGCAATGCCAAACGGAGTTTTAAGGCAAGCAAATTTAAAAATACTTTTCCAAAGAGCAAAGCAATTTGGTGAAACTAGTTTTAAAGGGCTATTTAATTTTATAAACTTTATAAATAAACTTACTAAATCATCAGGGGATATGGGAAGTGCCAAAATATTAGGAGAAAATGAAGATGTAGTACGAATTATGAGTATACATAAAAGTAAGGGATTAGAATTTCCAGTAGTATTTTTGGCGGGTACAGGAAAGAATTTCAACCTAATGGATTTAAATAATAAAATTTTATATCATGATGAATTAGGAATAGGACCGGATTTTATAGATTTAGAAAAAAGGATTAGCATGACTACATTACCAAAGGAAGCGATAAAAAAGAGTATTAGATTAGAAACGTTATCTGAGGAAATGAGGATATTATATGTTGCATTCACTAGAGCAAAGGAAAAATTAATTATAACAGGTGCAGTAAGAGATATTGAGAAGTCTATAGAAAAGTGGTTTAATGCAGCCATATTGGATAATAAACTTATATTATCTAGTGAAGTTTTGAAAGGTAAGTCATATATAGATTGGATTGGAATGGCTTTATCTCAACATAAAGATGGGAGTGTATTGAGGGAAACTTTAGGGTATTCAAATGAAATATGTAAGAATGATTTGTCTAATTGGAGTATTAATATATGGAACAAAGAAACTTTAAAATCTGGAAATATATTAGATGAGATAGTTGATGATAACAATAATAAAGTATCAATATTAGATAAGAATGTAGATAAGAATATGGAGTATGAGATTAATAGAAGATTAGGATATGAATATATTTTTAAAGAATCAACAAAACTTAAAAGTAATATATCTGTATCTGACTTAAAAAAAAGAAATGCTGAAGAGAATAATGAAACTATTAATTTATATGAAGATTCAAGCGAAATTATTACTCCTAAATTCCTTCAAGAAGAAAAAGGACTGTCAGCAGCTGAAAGAGGTACAGCGGTACATTTTGTAATGAAGAAAATAGATTTTGATAAAGTTAATTCATTAGAAGAAATTAAAGAGCAATTAAAAAATCTATATGAAGAAGAATTTATCTTAAAAGAAGAGCTTAATGCTATTAATCCGTATAAAATATTAAACTTTTTCAGAAGCGGGTTAGGTAAGAGATTGATAAAAGTTCATAAGCTTGGAGGCATGATATATAGAGAAATTCCATTTTATACAGAAATAAGTAGTCTAGAACTAGATAATACATTATCTAAAGAATATAATAATGAAAAAATAAGACTACAAGGTATTATAGATTGTTTTTTTGAAGAAAATAATGAATTAATACTTTTAGATTATAAAACAGATTATATAGAAAAAAATAATGAATTTGATTTAATTGAAAAATATAAAAAACAATTAATATATTATAGTAATTCAATATTTAAGATGACAGGAAGAAAAGTTAAACAAAGTTATTTATATTCATTCTTCTTAGATAAGGAAATAGAAATAATATAAATAAATAAAGGGCTTTACTAAAACGTAAAGCCCTTTATTATATAGTGTTATTTAATTATAACAGAAGTTTCTTTTGGAATATTGTCGTAAATCCATCTAGCATCATTTAATGAAAGCCTTATACAACCATGTGATGAACGTTTATTTAAAGTATTATCTAATACTGTTGTTCGGTCTTCTGCGAATGGGACTGAATGGAATAATATATTTCCATTTATTTGAGTCCAGTATTTCCCGCCTTGTTTATATTTATCAGAGAAGAACCAATCCCCTTTTTCTTTAATAGAGAAGGAACCAGTAGGGGTATTTTCACCATCTATACCAGTAGAGCATGGGAATGTTCTATCTAGAACCCAACTATTAGAATTACCTTTATAAATATATGTTTTTTGATCTTTGATACTAATGTTTATTAGATAAGGAGTATCACTTTTTAAATTTAGAGTATTAATATTTTGAGTTGATATGTTGCTTATAAAAGATTGAGAAACTGCTGGAGCAACTTTTGAATCTTTATCAAGATATTCTTGTTGTTTAACTTTAATTTCAGCTATTTTTCTTTTAATCTCACTATCATCATTGAATAAATAAGCATTATCATATAATTGGTTTAATGCCTGCTTATAGTAATTACTATCACATAATTCATCACATTTATTAAATAAATCATCTTTAAGTTTATTTTTACATTCTCTTAAATATGTTAATGAATCTCCATAATCTGGACTAAGTGAAGAAATATTGTTGAAACAAATCATTGCTTCAGAATATTGATTATTATTAAGAAGATTAATTCCATTAGAATATTTATTAATTGAATCTTCAAGAAATGGAACTGAATCAATAAAAGATGATATTTCATTTTTATTAAATCCATATCTATTGATTTCATTAACTTTTAATAAAATCTCTTCTATAGTTAAGCTTCTATTATCTAAATCTTGTTTTAAATTATCAATATTATTAACAAAGTAATTAGATAAATCTTTTTTTAACATTAAAGCCTTAAATGGGTTGAATTCTTCCTTTGTTAATAATAAATTATTTGCTTGTGAAAATTTATTATCATTAAAAGTTGTTTTAAAGTTATTAAAAAATTTATTGTATCTATAGGCTTCAAAAAATATATATGAACTAATCAGTAGAAATAGTAATAAAATATATATAATTATTTTATTAAGTTTTTTATTAAAGTGAATAAATCTATTAATTATCAAAATATACCTCCTATTTATTGTAAAATTAAAATAATGCAATTAAAAATTATATTTCAATAACATAAATAATAGTTTTATATTATATTATTACCATAAAGTTCTAAATATAAACATCTATGTTTAATGCATATTCAATATATGTTAAGATATTTAATATAGTATACTTAAATGTATAAGATAAAACTATGATTGGAGGATCTAATGAAAGGAAAAACTAAATTTTTAGAAAAATTTATTAATTCTATTTATAATATAAAAGAATTTTCTAAATATGTAACAGAGGGATTAGGTAAAGCAATACTATATGTATTTTTAATGTCATTAATTTTTGGAACTTTGAAGGGGATATCAATAGGTTATGAAATTAATAAGCAAGCAAATGGTATAAATGAAAAATTGCAAGATGAAGAAAATGGATTTATTATAGAAAATGGAATATTAAATACCAAAAACTCTCCATTAAAATTTGAGGAAAATTCAAGTTTAATATATATAGATTCAAGTATAGAATTAGACAAATCTAGTGAATTAAGAAATTTAACAGTTAATAATGACATTAATGTATTATTTTTGAAAGATGGGGTATCATTAAAAACTCCTTTTGAAAATAAGGTAGTTTATTATAAAGAAGCTTTTGGAAATGATAAGATTGATAATAATGAAATAATATCACAAATGTCAATAATAACAAAAGTTTTAATAGGTATTTCGTTTATTTATGCAATAGGTATGTGCTTCATAAATGTATTAATAAATTGTATTTTTGTAACTATATTTGCAGGACTTGCATTAATATTTATGAAATTAACAATAAAGTATAAAGTGTTGTATTCATTAAGTTTATATGCATGTACATTACCACTTATATTTAAAACTATTTTAGAGATAATATTCCCTAATATTTATTTAGATACTATGTTTATAGTAGGGACTTTAGTATATGTTATTTTTATATTAAGATATATAAAATTTGAAATAATAAGTAAAATTAAATCATCTAAATGAATTAAAAGATAAATATAAAAAAAGAGCTATCCGAATTTAGATAGCTCTTTTTTTATAAATACAAATAAATTATTTTATAAACTAAGCTGATAATTTATTTTCATTTTCAATTCTTTTTAATGAAGATTGTTTTTTAAATTTATTTTTAACAAAGTAATCAATAATTAACGCTAAAGCACCATCACCAGTTATGTTAGTGGCTGTACCAAAACTATCTTGAGCAGCATGAAGTGCAATCATTATTGGTTTTTCCAAACCACCAAATCCAAGCATTGATTCAAGTAATCCAAGTGCTGCCATAACTCCACCCCCAGGTACACCAGGTGCTGCTACCATAGTAACACCAAGCATTAATATAAATGGCATCATCATAGTGAATGTTGGTACTTGACCTTTCATAAGCATAACCCCAATTGAAGTTAATACAAGAGTTATAGTATCCCCTGCTAAATGAATAGTTGCACAAAGTGGAACTACTAAGTTTGCTACATCTTCTGATACATTATTCTTTTTAACACAATTTAGAGTAAAAGGAATAGTTGCGGCAGATGATTGAGTTCCCACTGCTGTAAAATAAGCTGGAGCCATATTTTTTAGCAGTTTAAATGGATTCTTATTATTAAGTACTCCTGCAATTGAATATTGACCTATTAAATATAAAAATTGTAATGCAAATAATATAGCATAAACAGTTATGAAAGATTTTATAGTAGTAAATATTTCTCCATTTAGGCTCAACTTAGAAAATATTGCTCCAATATAAATAGGAACAAGTGGAATAAGTATTTTAGAAAGTATCATTGATACTATAGAACTAAATTCTTCAAAAGCTTTTAATAGACTACTATTTTTTATTTTAGAAATTCCAACTCCTAATATAAATGCTAAAACTAATGCAGACATAATATTAAACATTGGTGGTATATCTATAGTAAAATAAGGAGATACATCCATACCTTCATTAGATGCCAATGTAGCATTTGTAATTAGTTTTGGTAATAAAGCTACACCTAAGAAGTAAGCTAAAATCCCAGCAATAATAGTAGATATATATGACAATATAGTTGTGAACATTAATACTTTACCTGAACTTTTACCTAATGATGCTATACCAGGAACTATAAATGCAATAATAATTAATGGAATCACAAATGATAAAAAACTTGAAAATAATGAACTAAAAGTCGCTAATATTTTAATTGGGAACAAAATGTTGGTGTGTTTACAGACCAATCCCAATACTATTCCTAATATAAGAAATAAAAAAATACGTTTAATTAATGAAAAATTTTTCAATTTTAAGTTCCCCCCTTTATAATAATCATGTATTCTTATGAAATACATGTGTAATTCTAACAAGTACAAATATAACATTAAACTACTTATTGGTCAAGTATTCACTATAATTTTACAAAAAATTATAATAAACAAGAAAACGTTGTAATTATTTTCATTCTTGTATTTAATATATTTGAATTTATTAATATTTAAGTGTACGATTAATATGATAGTTAAATAAAAAATTATAAATAAAATGGTTGTTTACATAAATCGCATGTGATAATATATAAATATAAAATAGAATAATTTGGAAAAAATCCAACAAGATAATTTATTTATAAGAAGGGGAATTTGTAAATGGGTATAGTTGATAATTTAATTAGCGATACAACAGAAGAAAATGGAATACCAAGTAAATCTGAACTTGCCAAATTGTCAAAAGAAGAATTAATAAATAAATGTATTGAAATAAGTCGTTATAAAAATTTACAAGAAGATCTCCTTTTAAATGTTTCTCATGATTTAAGATCACCACTAAGTGTAATTTTAAGTGTATTGCAATGTTATGAAAGTGGGTATGTAGATGAAAATAATAAAAGTAAAATGAAACAATATATGAAAAATATAAAGAGAAATAGTTATAAAATGTTAAAGCTTATAAATAATTTAATAGATACAACAAGATTAGAAAAAGATTATTATAAAATAGAAAGAAGAAATTTAGATATAGTTAAATTAATAGAAAATACAATAGCATCAATAGATAGATATGCAAAACAAAAAAATATATCATTAGTATTTGATACTAATGTTGAACAATGCATTATGGCAGTAGATGCTCAAGCATTAGATAGAATAATTATGAATTTAATTTCAAATGCTATAAAATTCTCATTTGAAAATAGTAGTATATATATTAATTTATTAAAGTGTTGTAATGAATTAGTTATATCAGTTAAAGATGAAGGTATAGGAATACCAGAAAAAGATCAAAATAAAATTTTTAATAGATTCATACAATCTACAAGTAAAAAACAATATGAACATTGTGGAAGTGGAATAGGATTATCTTTAGTAGAAAATTTAACTAAAGCACATGGTGGCAGTATAGAATTAAATAGTATAGAGAATCGAGGAAGTGAATTTATAATTAAATTGCCAATAATAAAAGTTTCAGAAAATATAGTAGATAAAAATATTAGTAATTGTAATAAGAATAATGTTCAAATGTTAGAAATAGAATTTTCAGATATTTATTTATAAAACAGTATCAAATACTTAGGTTATTTTGTAAATAACTTAAAGTATTTGGTTGTATAAACTTGCGTATTATAATAGCTTGTGATAAGATATTTTTGTGGAAAAAATAAATAATATAATGAGGAGCGTTAGTTAAACGGATATAACACACCGCTACGGACGGTGAATTAAGGGTTCGATTCCTTTACGCTCTGCCATAAATAAAAGGCTTAGTTTATCAACTAAGTCTTTTATTTTTATTTAAAATAATAAAAATAATATATGATAATAATAAAATATAAAGTTAAGGCACATTCTAAAGATAATAGACTATTATGATTATGGATTTAAACTATTATTTATATAGCAAAATTTATTATACATAACTATATAGAAGTGAAGGTGTAATGATGAAAACTGATATTTTAATTAATTTATTAGATGAACATAATGAAGGGAATTTATTAGCTACAGATAAACTACAACCTAATAAAGTTATTTATTTAAAAAGTAAAGAAAATGAATTATTATATGAAAAATTAGAAAAATATCATAAGAGTATTTTTCCACAGATAGATATTGTAAGTTATAGCATTAGTAATGGGGATATAAAAGGTATTAACGAAATATTAGATAAAATGAGTATAGAAGAAACCATTATAAATATAACAGGTGGAAAAAGAATAAATTCTTTAATATTATTAAACCAAGCATTAATTAGAAAATTTAATATAATATACGTGGATATTTTAAATAAAAGATGGTATCAGTTAGGATTGAATGCAAATGATAAAAGTGAAAAATTTAAAGATATATATTTAGAGGATATATTAAGAATAACAGGTGCGAATATTTTATTAGATTCAACCCAAATAAGTACATATCCTAATATAATAAAAATAACAGAAAAAATATATGAAAATTTAGATATATGGTATAAATATAAGCATCGTCTTTATGATAATAATGTATTTATTCATGATTACACTGATAATAGTAAAGTATTAGTTGATTTACAAGAACTAGAAGAGGAAGAAGTTAAAATATTAAAAGCTTGTTTAAAATATTTAGTTGAAATAGATGGAATTATATATAAAAAGATTAAAAATAAAATAAAGATAAATTTTCAAAAAAATTATTTAAAAAGCTTTATATTTAAAAGTGGAACATGGTTAGAAGTATTAACTAATATAGTGGTTAGAGAAATAAATGAAATAGATGATGTTAAATGTGGAGTAGTATTTGTCTGGAATGAAGAAGATAGTAAAGTTAAAAATGAATTCGATGTATTAGCTGTTAAAGATGATATATTAATATGTATATCATGTAAAGATAGTGCAAAATATGATGAAAATGCATTAAATGAACTTGATGTATATAGTAAAAGACTGGGAGGAATTAATGCAAAAAAAATATTAGTAGCCACAAAAGAACCAAATAAAAAATGCATAAATGAAAGAGCTAATGCTATGGGAATAAGTCTTATAATTTTAGATAGAGATATTAAAAAATTCAAAAATAGTTTAAAAACTATAATTAATAGTTAAAATTAATGCTCACTCTTAAAATAGAGTGAGCATTAATTTTAACTATTAAATTTTATACCAATTTTTTCACCAAATAAAACTTTACATTCATAGCCATTTTTTGACTGATATAATATATCATCATCTATTTTAATTTTGTTTTTTTCAAAAAATAGAATAGTAGTTGATCCACCAAATTTAAAATATCCTTTTTCTTCTCCCTTTTTTACTTTTTTATTAGGAGTATATGTTTGAATTATAGATCCGACACAGGTAGCACCAACTTCTATATTCAATATATTACCAAAATTATCTGATTTCAGTACAGACCATTCTCTTTTGTTTTCGCAAAAGAGCTTTGGAATTGAATTAAGAGCAATAGGGTTAACAGAATAATAATGTCCTTTTATTTTATATGTTTCAGATGGAACCCCAGAGTCTGCAAAATGAAATCTATGATAATCAGTAGGACATAATCTTAAAATCATACAAGTTCCATCTTCATAATTTTTAGCTATTTCATTATTTTTAATTAATTCATTTAAACTATAAGTTAAACCTTTAATCTGAATAATATTATTTAAATCTATATTTTCATAAACAGTAATTCTTCCATCACCAGGAGAAATGAGCACATTATTATCATTTGAAATAGGTCTTGCATTAGGAACTAAACGTCTAACAAAAAAATCATTAAATGATTTAAAGTCAGATACATTTTTTTCTGCAATTGACATATCAATATTAAAATTTTCAACAAAATCAGGAATATTTTTAGCACTAAATTTAGTATCACAAAATTTACCATATATTTTAGAAAACATTTTTCTTTTTGCTATCAATTCAGCAAAATTTTTACCTAATGGTGATTCATAAGTCCACTCAATAAATTTTTTTCCAGCGACTTTTTCCTCTTCATATTCTTTAGTAACTCTATTATATACTTTAATCATATATACCTCTTTCTTTAAAATAATTAAGAAATAAATCAATATACAATGATTTTATCATATATATTAAAAATATCAAAAAATTAAAAATAAAAGGAATATATAGTAAAATAATAGTGGTATAATGAAATTATCAATGAGATTAGAAAATGAGGGATATGTTGTGAATAAAACTAAACGTTTAATTTTTAATTCGGGAATAGAAATATTTTCAAATGCAGGTTACAGAGGGGCAACAATGGATGATATAGCAAAAAGGGCTGGACTTGCAAAAGGAACATTATATTACAATTTTACTAGTAAAGAAGATATTTTTAATTTTATAGTGGAAGAGGGTTTGAATATACTTAATGAGCGAATTTTAAAAGTTAAAGAAATGGACATAAGTTCTATTGAAAAATTAAAACAAACATGTAACATACAGTTAACATTTTTATATGAAAATAAAGATTTTTTTAAAGTAGTAATGAGCCAATTATGGGGAAATGAAGAGAGGCAAATTGTATTAAGAGAAAAAATAAAAAATTATATAAAAGAATTAGAATTTTATATAAAATGCGGAATTGAAGAGGGAAAAATAAGAACAGGAGACAGTAGGCTTATGGCTTATGGAGTTTTTGGTACATTATGTTCTGCAGCTATATATGAATTAATTAATATAGAAAAAATTGACTTAGAAAATCTTATTGAAAAAACATTAGAATTCACATTAAATGGTTTAGCAACTAAATAAAAATTTAAAATATATATAGAAAAAATAAAGGTATTAAAATGTTTATAAAATACCTTTATTTTTCTTTTTAACTAATAAATATTATTATTTACCACTTATTTTTATTTAATAATTATGTTAAAATTATATTTGCTTAATTTTAAATAATATTTAATTGGAGGATTATCTTTTATGATAAATGTAATAATAGATGGAGAACAAATAAAAAGTGAAGAGAATAAAACTATTTTAAAAGTGGCATTAGAAAATGGAATAGAGATACCAACATTATGTTACTTAAATGATTGTAGTAATACTGGAAAATGTGGGGTATGTGCTGTTGAAATAGAAGGAGAAGAAAACTTAGTATTATCTTGTGAAACTTTAGTTAAAGATGGTATGGTTATTAAAACCAATTCTGAAAAAGTTCAAGAAGAAATTAAATCAAAAGTTTCTAATATGTTAGATAAACATGAATTTAAATGTGGACCATGTAAGAGAAGAGAAAACTGTGAGTTTTTAAAATTAGTTATAAAAACTAAGGCTAGAGCAAGTAAACCGTTTATAGTTCCAGATAAATCTAGTTATGTAGATGACAGAAGTAAATCTATAGTACTAGATAGAACAAAATGTATATTATGTGGAAGATGTGAAGCTGCATGCAGTGAAAGAACAGGTACTGATTCTATTAAGATTATAAATGATAATGGAGAAAGAAAAGTATCATCTATAGAGAATAGATGTTTTGATGAAACTAATTGTTTATTATGTGGACAATGTGTAGCTGCATGTCCAGTAGATGCACTCTCTGAAAAATCTCATATTGAAAGAGTACAAAATGCAATAAATGATTCGAATAAACATGTAATAGTTGCAATGGCACCATCAGTTAGAACTGCTCTGGGAGAGCTTTTTAAAATGGGTTATGGAGTAGATGTGACAGGAAAAATATATACAGCTTTAAGAATGTTAGGTTTTAATAAGATATTTGATATTAATTTTGGTGCAGATATGACAATAATGGAAGAGGCTACTGAATTAGTCAAAAGAATTAATGAAGGTGGACCATTCCCAATGTTTACGTCATGTTGTCCATCATGGGTTAGAGAAGTAGAAAATTATTTTCCAAGCTTTATCGAAAATTTATCTACTGCTAAATCGCCACAACAAATTTTTGGAGCTGCAAGTAAAACATATTATCCTGAAATAGAAGGGTTAAATCCTAAAGATGTATTTACAGTTACTATAATGCCATGTACATCTAAGAAGTTTGAAGCTGATAGAGGTGAAATGGAGAATGACGGCTTAAGAAATATAGATGCAGTAATAACTACTAGAGAATTAGCAAAAATGATAAAAGCTGCAAAGATAGATTTCATTAACTTAGAAGAGGGTGTAGTAGATCCAGCTATGGGAGAATACACAGGAGCAGGCGCTATATTTGGAGCAACAGGTGGGGTCATGGAAGCTGCTTTAAGAACAGCTAAAGATTTCATAGAAAATGAGTCATTAAAAGATATAGAATATAAACAGGTTAGAGGAATAGAAGGAATCAAAGAGGCCACAGTAGAATTAGGTGGAAAAGGATATAATATTGCTGTTATTAATGGATCTAAAAATGTATTTAAATTTATAGAAAGTGGTAAATTAGACGAAAAAGAGTATCACTTTATTGAAGTAATGGCATGCCCCGGTGGTTGTGTAAACGGTGGTGGACAACCTCATGTAAATGCAAAAGAAAGAGAAAAAATAGATATTAGAACAGTAAGGGCTTCTGTTTTATATAATCAAGATAAGGGATTAGAAAAGAGAAAATCTCATGAAAATTCAGCATTATTAAAGATGTATGATAATTATATGGGCAAGCCTGGTGAAGGACGAGCACATAAGCTTTTACATATTAAATATAAAAAATAAAATATTATATAAATATTGTTTCAGAAGATATTAAAAACATATTTCATGTAAATTTTAATGGCGATATTGTAAAAAAACAATATCGCCATTTATTTTAATTATTTATTTGATTGAGAAAACTCTAAGTATTCATCAAAAGTCATAGTTCTATCAACAATAGATCCATCATCTTTGATATCAATAATTCTATTTGCTATAGTTTGAACAAATTGGTGGTCATGAGAAGCAAATAGTATGTTACTATTATAATCTTTCAATCCGTTATTTACAGCAGTAATTGATTCAAGGTCTAAATGGTTAGTAGGTTGATCTAACATTAATACATTTGCATTAGAAAGCATCATTTTAGATAACATACATCTAACCTTTTCTCCTCCAGATAATACATTAGCTTCTTTTAATGCTTCTTCTCCAGAGAATAACATTCTTCCTAAGAAACCTCTTATATAGCTTTCAGATTTTTCTTCTGAATATTGTCTAAGCCAATCTACTAAA
Source organism: Clostridium sp. CTA-5 (assembly GCF_054768135.1). Taxonomy (NCBI): domain Bacteria; kingdom Bacillati; phylum Bacillota; class Clostridia; order Eubacteriales; family Clostridiaceae; genus Clostridium; species Clostridium sp. CTA-5. The sequence continues at coordinate 24,013 of NZ_BAAAAT010000008.1, forward strand.
GAAAGATTACAACCATCGAAATATTCTGAGTTATCACTTGGGAAGTATGCGTTAGTTATAGTTATTCCCCACTTGAATTCACCACTATCTGGTTCCATTTCGCCAGCTAATATTTTAAATAATGTAGTTACAGCTATTTCATTACCAACAAGAGCAATCTTATCACCTTTATTAACCATGAAATTTACATTATCTAAAACCTTAACTCCATCAACAGTTTTTGAAAGATCTTTAACAGTTAATATATCATTACCAACTTCTCTTTCAGGTTTAAATCCTACAAAAGGATATTTTCTGCTTGAAGGTTGGATATCATCTAAAGTGATTTTATCTAATAATTTTTTTCTTGAAGTAGCTTGCTTAGATTTAGAAGCATTAGCACTAAATCTTGCAATAAAGTCTTGTAATTCTTTAATTTTTTCTTCTTTTTTCTTATTTTGATCCTTTGACATTTGAAGAGCTAATTGGCTTGATTCATACCAGAAATCATAGTTACCAACATAAATCTTAATCTTACCAAAGTCAACATCAGCCATTTGAGTACAAACTGAATTTAGGAAATGTCTATCATGCGATACAACTATAACAGTTCCATCGAAGTTTCCTAAGAAGTCTTCTAACCAATTTACAGCTTTTAAATCTAGACCATTAGTAGGTTCGTCTAGGATTAGTATTCCAGGATTACCGAATAAAGCTTGAGCTAAAAGAACTTTAACCTTTTCTCCACCAGTTAATTCTGATACATTTTTAAAATGATATTCAGTTCCAATTCCTAAACCTTGTAAAAGTGAAGAAGCTTCAGATTCTGCTTCCCAACCATTAAGTTCAGCAAATTCACCTTCTAATTCAGATGCTCTGATTCCATCTTCATCAGAAAAATCAGGTTTTGCATATATCTCATCTTTTTCTTTCATGATTTGATATAATCTTTCATTACCCATTATTACAGTTTCTAAAACTTGAAAATCATCATATTTATAATGTTCTTGTTTTAATACTGACATTCTTGTATTAGGAGCGATTATAACTTCACCAGTATTAGGTTCTACTTCACCTGATAATATTTTTAGGAATGTACTTTTTCCAGCACCATTTGCTCCGATAACTCCATAACAGTTTCCAGGAGTAAATTTAAGGTTGACATCTTCAAAAAGTTTACGTCCACCAAATCTTAGACTAACATTTGATACAGTTATCAATAAATTTCCCTCATTTCATTGCGTATTATTCAGTTATTATACCATAGAATAGCAGTTAAAGAGAATAATAATAAGATTTAAATACTTTTTATTATTGACATTTTTGTAAAAAAGATGGTAGAATTAAGGAAAATTAATTAAATGGAGATAATGATTATGATATGCACTATTTGTAAGACTATACAATTTAATAACGCATATTACTTTAGCTATTATAGATAGAGCTTGTATCAGTTTTTATAGGTACAGGCTAAGCAAGAAACTTGGTTTTGTATCTATGATGGTTGAGGATTTTTATCGTCTTCAAAGTTTACCACATAGAAACAAAAAGCTATGTGGGTGTAGAATATTAGAATTGTAGGAAAGCCGCATAGTAAGAACTATGTGGCTTTATTTTATGTAGGAGGGACAGTAGGAAAAATGGCTAAAAGAGAAAATTTTAAGAGTAGGGCTGGCTTTGTATTAGCTTGTATAGGGGCAGCAGTAGGATTAGGAAACATATGGATGTTTCCATATCGATTAGGTCAAAATGGAGGAGCAGCATTTTTAATTCCATACTTCATATTTGTTTTATTATTAGGATCAACGGGATTAATAACTGAATTTTCATTTGGAAGAAAATTTAAAGCTGGATCAATGACTGGGATTAGAAATGTGTTTAATAAAAAGAAAAAAAGTGGAGGACTATTAATTGGTTTAATTCCTGTAATAGGTTTAGCAGGAGTTTTCATGTTTTATAACGTAGTTGTAGGTTGGATATTAAAGTATTTCACAATGAGTATTTCTGGGGAATTATTTTCTGTAGATGTTAATTTATTTTTTGATGGATTTGCAGGAAATAGTCAAACTATAATATGGAACTTTATTGCAATAGCATTAACACTAATTATAGTTTATATGGGAGTGACAAATGGAATTGAGTTAATAAATAAAATAATAATGCCATTATTATTTCTTATATTTATACTTCTTGCTATAAGATCATTAACTCTTCCAGGAGCTATGGAAGGCGTTAAATACCTTTTGAATCCTAAATGGGAATTTTTATTAAAAGCTAATACTTGGGTTATGGCATTAGGACAAGCATTTTTTACAGTATCTTTAAATGGTTGTGGAATGGTTGTTTATGGAAGTTATATGAAAGATGACTTTGATATACCAAGATCAGCTTTAAGCACAGCAATATTAGATACATTAGCAGCATTACTTGCATCGTTTGTTATAATGCCTGCAGTGTTTGCTTTTAAATTAGACCCTATGGCAGGTCCACCTTTATTATTTATAACAATGCCAACAATATTTAAAGAAATACCAGGTGGAAGAATAATATCAATAGTATTTTTCTTAAGTATTTTATTTGCAGCAATATCTTCATCTATTAATATGTTAGAAGGGCCAGTTGAAGCATTAATGTCACAAACTAAATTGAATAGGAAAAAATCATCTATTATTATAGCGAGTATAGGATTTATTCTATCTATTCCATTAAATTTAAGTATGGGTGCTTTTGATAATTTTACTAACTTTATAACAATAATAGTATCACCAACAGCAGCACTTATAGTATTTATAGTATTTTACTATATGTATGATTCTAAAAAGGCATTAGAAGAAATAAATATGGGAGCTAGCAGAAAACTAGGAATTACGTTTTTAAATTTTGCTAAATATGTTTTTGTATTTATTACTGTTCTAGTTATAATTTTAGGTATCATATATGGAGGAATTGGCTAATTATTATAATAAAATATAAATAGTTATTAAAAATATAGCGATAAAAAAGCTGAGTTAACTTAAAGATATAATTTTATAAGTTAACTCAGCTTTTTTTATTTTATCTATGTTTTAAGTGAATGTTGATATTGTAGCATAAAGCAAATTCCAATGCCAGTTCGCCCTTATACTATAATATCAACACTGTTTCAAAACATAGCATTTATTTTATATAAACACTATATTATATAGAAAAATACACATATAAAGTGACAAAGTGTTCCAAGCATTATAAATATATGAAATATCTCATGTGAACCAAAGACACCTATTTTAATTTTATCTTTTTTTAATGCATATATTATTCCACCTATTGTATACATAAGTCCACCTAATATAAGTAAATTTAATCCAGAAGTAGATAGAACCTTAGATAATGGATAGATTGCAAAAATAGCAAACCATCCTATAACAATATACATAACACTGCTTAACCATCTAGGGCATGTAACCCATAATAGCTTAAATATTATTCCTAAAATTCCAGCAGTAGCAACAGCTGTAAATAATTTATTACCAGTAGAATTTTGTAATGCTACTAAGCAAAATGGTGCATAAGAACCTGTTATTAATACAAATATCATAGAGTGATCTAGTTTTTTTAATGATTTTATTACTTTTGAATTTGCAATAACAGAGTGATAGGTTGCTGAAGCGCTATAAAGTAAAATCATACTAACCCCAAATAGTATAACAGCAAAGTATTCTGTTAATGATCCGTTATTAGTTATTAATTTACTTGTCATTAGAATTAATCCAATAAGTGATAGAATAGCTCCTATTAAATGAGTTAACCCATTTACAGGTTCTCTTAAATATTTAGTCATATTTACACCTCCAAAATTCATCATATAGTTTTTAAAACTATATGATGATATATAAATATTATTATATATAGTAAGTGAAAAGTCAACACATAATTATTATATTTTAATTCATTTTCTTGAATTATATTCAGAATACTATTAATATATAAATATATATGATACATTATATAGTTTTTAAAACTAGATAAGGAGAAAAAAGTGTGAGTAATAAAGATATATTAAATATTATAGAAAATTTAAATGTAGATAAAAAAATAGAACTTAAAGATATACCTGATTTAGATTTATATATGGACCAAGTAATTCAACTTTTTGAAAGTAAATTATCAGTACTTAAAAGAAATGAAGAAGATAAGGTATTAACTAAAACTATGATTAATAACTATGCAAAAGCAAAATTATTAATGAGCATAAAGAATAAAAAATATTCTAAAGAGCATTTAATACTTATGTGTTTAATTTATGATTTAAAAGGGTCTTTATCAATTAATGATATAAAACTTGTTTTAAACAATATAGTTAATAAATATGAAAATAATGAAGAATATGATTTAAGGGCTTTATATGATACCTATTTACAAATCAGTAGTGAGGATAGTGAAGAATTTAAATCATCTGTAATCAATAAGCAAGAGAACTTAAAGAAGTTATTAAATGATAATAATATTACAGGTGATTTTGAAGAAAAGTTTTTACTTATAGGATCTATGATATCAATGAGTAATATGTATAGAAAAATGGGTGAAGCATTGATTGATGAATTTTTTATAGAAGGTGATAAATAAAATGAAAAATTTTAATGATTTACGTAAAGAATTAATTAGCATAGATGGTAGGGGATATAAAGCATATAAACAACTTGAAGGGATGTATGATTTTAATAAGTATATATTATCAATAGACCATGTTCAAGGAGATCCATTTGCATCTCCATCTAGAGTAAGGATAATAATAGATAAAAAAATTTCGGATATTCCAGAAGAATTAGTAAATGATACTTATAAAAAAGTAGCAGTTCAAGATTATTTGACTAGAATATTTTATAAAAATATATATTCATATAGTAGTAAGGTTTTTGGGTCAGGAAAAAGTGGGTTAATTTCTATAAGTAAATGCACACAAGAAATCTTAGATAGAACTTCAATTGTGATAAGTGATAAAAAAATAGAAGCTAGAATAGAAGTAGGATTTCCAGCAAGGGGAAGAAGTGTCCTTTCAAAAGAATTAGAAAAGATTTTATTTGATTTTTTACCTAAGATAGTAGAATCTTCTCTTATTTATAAGAACTTAGATAAAAACAAACTTATAAATCAAGTAAGATTAGTTGAGGATCAAGAAGTTATAAGAAATGAAATAAAAAGAAACAATTTAATTGCATTTATTGCAAATGATTCTATATTACCTAGAGAATCAGGAGTATCAACTAAACCTTTAAGGGAAGGGATACCATTTAAATCTCCTAAAAATTTAGAAGTTAAATTTACTTTACCTAATAAAGGTGAAATTATAGGAATGGGAATAAAAAAAGGTATAACAATTATTGTTGGTGGTGGATATCATGGAAAGTCTACACTACTAAATGCATTAGAGCTAGGTGTTTATAACCATATAGAAGGTGATGGAAGAGAATTTGTAATAACAGATAATACTGCATTAAAGGTTAGAGCGGAAGATGGAAGAGTAATTCTTAAAGATGATATATCATTATTTATAAATAATTTACCTAATAAAAAAGACACAACTAAATTTTATAGTGAAAATGCAAGCGGAAGTACATCTCAAGCTGCTAATATAGTGGAAGGGATAGAGAGTGGAACTAATGTATTTTTAATTGATGAAGATACATCAGCAACTAATTTTATGATTAGAGATGATGTAATGCAAATGTTAGTTTCTAAAGATAAAGAACCTATAACACCTTTTATTGAAGTTGCTAGAGATTTATATAGTCAAAAGGGAATCTCAACGATTATAGTAGTAGGAAGTTCAGGAGATTATTTTGATATAGCTGATAATGTAATACAAATGGATTGCTATAATATAAAAGATGTAACAGAGCAAGCAAAAACTCTTAGTAAAGGAAAAATACTTTCAAAAATACAAGAAAGAAATTCTGATATAAAGATAAATCTAAATAGAGTAGTAAAAAAGGGTAGCATTGAAAAAGGATACAAAGGTATAAAAGTAAAAACTTTAGGTGTAGATGGATTATTTATTAATAAAGAAAATATAGATTTAAGAGCAGTTGAGCAGATTGTTGATAGTGAACAAATTAATACTATTGGAGAAATAATGAAATGGGCAGAAGATAATGTTATAGATGGAAAGAGAACATTGATAGAAATAACAGATGAAATAATGAACTATATAGAAAAGAATGGAATTATTTCAATTAGCAATACAAGAGGTGGCAATGGCAGATTATCAATGCCAAGAAGACAAGAAATAATGTCAGCATTTAATAGATTCCGTGGTTTAAAAATATAACGTAAAGGTTGATATTTTAGTATAAAGCTTACCTTATAGAAGGATTTAATTTTTAAAATTTAAAAACTGCCACAGAATGATTTATCAAAATATTCTGTGACAGTTTTTTTATATTATATTTTATTAAAATTTCTATATTAAAATAATAAATTAGCTATAAGTACAATTATAGGTAATGTTATTAAAGTACGTTCTATAAAGATAATAAATAAATCTTTTAAAGATACAGGTATTTTTGATCCAAGAAGTAATCCACCTACTTCTGACATATATATTAATTGAGTTACTGATGTACACGCAATTATGAATCTAGTCATTTCATTTTGAATAGTTGTAGCTAATACTGAAGGTATAAACATATCAGCAAACCCTACAACTAATGTTTGAGAGGCAGCAACTGCTTCAGGAACTCTTAATAATTTTAAAAATGGAATAAATGGCAATCCTAATATTTCAAAGAATCTAGAGTATTCCGCAATCATAAGAGCAATCCCTCCCATGGCCATAACCACTGGTAAAACTCCTAACCACATATCTATTACATTCTCTAATCCATCTAAAATGAATGCTTTAAAACCTGAATTACTTTCAGCTTTTTCAAGAGCATTTTTTAAACCCCAAGTAAATGGAGTATATTCATCAGGAATAAAGTCTACATTTTCCTTAAGAGGTGTTCCATCTATGTATGTATCCGGTTTTTTACATAGTGGTCTTATTCTAGGAATAATGATAGCAGCTACTATTCCAGAGAATGTAACAGTTAGATAAAATGGAACAAACATATGTGCAAGTCCAACTTGACTTATAACCATCAAGCTAAATGTAATTGATACAGCTGAAAAAGATGTTCCGATTACAGCAGCTTCTTTTTTTGTATAGAATCCTTCTTCATATTGTTTACTTGTTAAAAGTATTCCAATAGTTCCATCACCAAGCCAAGATGTAATACAGTCTATTGAAGATCTTCCAGGAAGTCTGAAAATTGGTCTCATTACCTTTGTTAATAAAGCACCAAAAAATTCTAATAGGCCATGATTAAGTAGTAATGGTAAAAATAAACCAGCAAATAAAAATACTGATGTTAGTAAAGGTAATAAATTAAATAATACCATTCCACCAGTTTTTTCTGACCATATGAATTCAGGTCCTATTTTAAAATAACACATTATTACTAAAAACATACCTATTATTCTTGCAGTTAACCAAGGGTAACTAACATTAAATAGTGAATTTATAAATTTATTTTTAGATTTAAATAATTTAACTAAAATACTTCCAATTGCTGATACTGAAATAAAAATAACAGCTAAAATCGGAAGAATATTTTCTAATAAATTAACTATAAAGTTAGATAGAAATGCTATTGGAATTGTAAAATTTCCATCTATCTTTACTGGAGTCATAAATAATAAAATACCCATTAGTGAAGGTATCATAAATTTTAATAATGAAAGAATGTTTAAATTAATACTTGAATTTTTATTCATTTTTCCCCCTAATTTTTTCATAAATATACAACAGATACTATTTTAATATATAAGGCATAAAAAAGATAGCCCTAATTTATAGCAAATATTTAATTATTATTTCATAAAATTAAAATTAATAAATATAAGTAGTCTAATTTTGCCATTAGTAAATTAAAAGATATAAATTTAAAACATTTTAAAAAATAATTAAGTCGAAATAAAGTAGATGCATATAATGTATTAGTAGTTAAATCTAAATTAAACAACTAAGGAGGAGAGATATATGTACAAAAGTATAAAAAATATGTTTAAAAACTTTTCTATAAGAAGAAAAATAACTACAGGATTTTTAACTATATTGATATTAACTTTTGTATTTATGGGAGTATCATTAAAGGGCTTTCAAAATGTAGCGAATAAAACAAATGATTTATATGAAGGTCCATTTAAAGTTAATGAGTTAACTTGGAGTATAAGAGCAGAATTTATAAGAGTGCAAAAATATATGTATGAAGCTATGAGTGAACCTAATGCAGATAAAATAAAAAATCATATAGATAATTTAAATGAGGAAATGAATGCTTTAGATAATGATTTAAAAGAACTAAAGAATGTGTTTTTAGGTGATAAAAAATTAATAAATGATTTCGAATATTATATGAAAAATATTGAATCGGATAGAAATCAAATTTGTAAATTAATTTTAGAAGGAAAAGACGAAGAAGCAAATGAGATAGTAATGGGAGACTATACTAAGGAAGAAGAACTTGCAAAAAAGGCAATATTAAGTATTTCTGAAAATTCAAATGAACAAGCTGAAGCTTTTGTAAAAAATGCTAATGAATCTAAGGAAAAAGTTATGCTAATATCTATAATAATGTTGATAGTTATATTAATTTTATCAGCTTTAATGAGTAGCATTATAAGAAAAGTTTTGTTAGATGGTATTAATCATATTATGAAGATGTCTAAAAATTTATCAGAAGGTCATCTTAATACTGATTATAGCTATGAATCTAAAGATGAAATGGGACAAATGACTAAAGATTTAAATAATACTATAGAAACATTGAATTTATATTTAAGTGATTTAACAGTAGTGATAAAAAATATAGCAAATGAAAATTTAGATATAGATACTTCAGTAGATTACAAAGGGGACTTCGTACCTATAAAAACTTCTTTAGAAAATATTATAAATTCTTTTAATAATATTTTTAAGAATATACACGAAGTATCTGATTTAGTAGCAAGTAGCTCAGAACAAATTTCATCAACTACTCAAACTTTAGCAGATGGTTCAACTGAACAAGCAAGTGCTGTTGAAGAATTACTATCAAGTTTTAGTGAAATATTAACACGAGTTAATAAGAACACAGAAAATACTAAGACAGCTAGTAATTTTTTTGAAAGTACAAAGAAAATTGTAGAGGATGGAAACATTAAGATGGATGCATTAATGGAATCCATGATTAATATTATAAAATCTTCAAAAGAAATTGCTGCAATAATAGAAACGATAGAAGAAATATCATCACAAATAAACCTTTTATCATTAAATGCTGCAATAGAAGCTGCAAGAGCGGGAGAAGCAGGAAAAGGATTTGCTGTATTAGCAGAAGAAATTAAAGTACTTGCTCAACAATCATCAAAATCAGTAAAAAGTATTACTGGCATTATAACAGAATCTATAGATACAGTTAATAATGGAGGAGAATTAGCTAAGGAAACAGAGCGTGCATTTGAAGCTATTTCTAAAGATATAGATAATATATCAGAATTAGTTAAGGATATAGCAGTTGCATCTGAATATCAATCAAAATCAATAAATGAAATGACAATAGGTGTAGATAAAATATCAGAGGTAATTCAAACAAATTCTGCAACAGCACAACAAACTGCTGCAGCGACCCAAGAATTAGCAGTACAAGCTCAGACATTAGAAAAAGAAATATCTAAGTTTACACTAAAAAGCAAATAACAGGATATAAATTAAATATTACAATATAAAATATAACTGGAGATAATATCCAGTTATATTTTTAAGTGTATTAAGCATGGGCACGCACTAAACGATGAAAGTTTGCAATGGAAGCTAGCAATAATGGCAATTATAAGGTAGAATTTGAAGGAAGATTAAGGCGAAACCTTGGTTTGAGGTGAAAGTGTGTACTTTTACTTGAGTAGATCTGATAGATATGTATCAAAAGAATTAGGGTTTTAGGATATAACCTATGTAGATATATGACTTACAGACAATTATCATCAATATTTTTATATTTCCAGTAAACTCTAAAAATATATTTTATATATATTTATAGTATTGAAAAAAATCTAATATTATATATAAATTTTACAAAAAGCACAAGAAGTTAAGCTAATTATTGATTTAATTGCTATGCAAATATTATTGATAACTCTGAGAGTGTCTTACCCGACTTTTTAATATCTCTTTATATACTTCCATGTTATATCCTAAACAAATGTAAACAGCATTATTTACAATTATTCCATTACTTTTAACTTTAAAATACATTGCATCTAGATAAACTATAGGATAAATCTTATCTAGTGCTCTATTTTACTATTCAATAGCTCCATCCATAACTTTATCAGTAAGTCTAGATACCATTGATTGGGAATCTGTTATTCTGTAAAGATTCTCTATTTCTACTTGAATTTCACTACTTGTAATCCCTTTAGCATAAAGTGAAATTATTTTTTTATCGAATTTATTGAATTCTTAAATGTTTTATATTTATGTACTAATCTCTAATAGAGTTTTGATTTACTTCTAAATTTTACCCATTTGATTTAAGAGAATTTTATTATACAAACTTAATATTAACTTCTGGCAATATCTTAGATTTTCTTCTCATAATAAAATGTCCCCTCTATAGTTACAGTTTCATTATTTTAACTGTATAATATAAAGAGAACATATGATTTTTCTAATATTTTTTTAATTTTATAGTAAAATATCCTTTTTAATAATATTCATGATAACTAGATATTTAGTTATTTTTATTTAAGGCATTATATGCATTAGCAAGTCCTGCTCCATAATATTGTTTTGAGTTATCATTAGCTAATTTATCACATGTTTCATAAATTATTTCTGCAACTTCTTTTGGAGTAAGGTTTTTATCTTTTGATATAATAAGACCTGCTATTGCTGCAACCTTTGGAGCTGCAATTGATGTTCCTTCTTGAAACATATATGAAGAATCCATTGCTGTGCTAAAACACATATCATAAACAGAGTGTGTTTTAGAATACTCACCACCAGGTGCTGTTACATGAACAAAGTTTTTTCCGTAATTTGAATAGTTTGCAATAGTATCTTTTTTTCCAGTAGCTGACACATTTATAACTCCATCAATACTTCCTGGAATTTCGTAGATTACTCCTATATATTCCAAGCCATCTTCTTCAGCTGATTTATTAATAAATTCAGTTAAAGTTTTTTCATCTGTACAGTCAAGACCGTCATTTCCTGAAGCAGTAACTACGGTAACATTGTGATTTATTGCATATTGAATTGCACGTTTATACAATTCATATTCAGCCATATCATCGCCTAAATCATATTTAATACCCGTCTTATTATCAGTCCAATAGCATTTACCATTTAGATCATAGCTTGCCATACTTAAGTTAATAACATTAACACCATCATCAACAGCTTTTATTATTGCAGAAGAGATTATGGTAGCATTTGTATTCCCTTGTGAATCAAACACACGATAACTCTTAAATCCTATATTAGGAGCTACACCTTTAATTCTCCCGTTACCTGCGATATTTCCTGCTAAATATGTTCCGTGACCTAATCTATCTTCTATATCTTTTGGATCTCCAGTTTCTGTTTTATCATTTTTAAAATCTTTTGGAATAAAATTTTCTCCACCTAATAGATTATTTTTTAAATCTGGATGATTTTTATCTACTCCTGAATCTAAGATAGCTATTACTACATTATGGTTTCCAGTACCTAATTGGAAACTTTTACCCTCGTTTGTTACTCTTTTTATGTCCCATTGATATAAATTGTATAAATCACCGTCTTGAGTAATAATACTTCTTTTACTTCTTTTACTTCTTTTATTTTCTTTGAATTTTATTTGTCTTTCTTTTGGAAGTTTAATAGTATGGTTTGGTGCTAATGATTTTACAGTGCTATAAGATCTAATTTTGGGTATAAGATTAGAATTACATTTAACTTCTATTCCTCCAACTTCAGGTAAAGTATTAACTATTTCTCCACCAGAATTTTTTATGAAATTCTTAACACTTGTATCAATATTATTATCATTAAACATAATAATTAGATTAATATTATTATCTAAGTTTGCTGTTATAGAATGTACTTTATTTTCTATAAATATAATATTAAATATAAAAATTGTAAAAAATAACAAACAAATTTTCTTAAAAACCTTTATTTTTTTCATATTCATTTCTCCTTGAAGTATATTTCGTTCAATTAAGTTATATAAATATTGATCTTCCCAATCTTAGGGAATACTATGAGTTTAACAAGAACCCAATAGCACCATTGAAAGGAGAAGAACAATGAACAAAACAAAAAGTAAAATGTCCTAATTCTCATTTTGAGCAATTGTATAAGATTGTTTTATATAAAGAGATTAATCCCTAGTATTAATGTAAGAAATGTAAGCAACAATCCGATCTTGATATTGTCAATAAAGCGAAAAGATCATCAATAGCTGTACACTTTTTCACTTTAGCTTTGTAATTAAAATTATCATCAATTATTTTTATCATAATAAATTGTCTTAAATATTTATAAATTATATTATTTCAAAATTACTAAACTAATTATGTAAAAAATAGTAGATAGTTTTGTTTTTATACAAACCTATCTACTTTCATACTTATGCTATACTCTATACATCACTTTTACGAGTAGTTAAATAGTTAGCACTAACCCTCACTTCACCAATCTTATCCATATAATAATAAGCATAGCCGTTACGTACAGAAACATCCTCAATACAATCCCCAACATCTAAATATGCTGCTATATCACTTGAGTGAGCCATACGCACCCTTACATGGTAACCAGTACACCATAATTTTGAATAACCTTCTCCATTTTTTGGTTGATGCTCAGAAACCCATGCAGGTGATATGGTGCCACTTGGTTTAGTCATTGGAACTGTTGCAGCATTGGCTGGAATGGCACCTGCACAACTAATACCTATTATTAATGTACTTAATAAAATTTTTAAATTTTTATTCAATATAATATCCCCCTTATTTTTACGAATAATTACATATATTCTGTTATTATTTATATTTCATATAAATAATAACACTTATTACAAAAAAAGTAAATATATTTATTAATTACATGATTTGTAATATAAATGGGAAAATTTATACTAAAATATTATATATAAATATAATAAACTTGAGAAAGGACTGATAAATACAAGATATTAAATTTTATATCTAAAATTTAAAGAAAATTTGACTATTTTATATAGAAAGGTAGTCAGTTTTTATAACCTGATATTTAGAAATAATCTTTATAAATATCATAACTATGATTATTTACAGAGATAATAATGCTCATACTTTACGTAAAAATAGAGCTATCTTTAAATAATGATTATTGTTATGTATATTATTTCTATATTTTTTAATAAATACTGTATATTAATTTATTTGGAATGATTTTCATGAACTGTGTAATTAATTATACCTTTTTATATTCTGAATGTTTTTCTATCCACATTTTTAATTTTAATCCATATAATTATGTCTCAAGACAGAAATAATCTTTCTTTTACAAAACAAATTTATAAAAGAAAGGTGGTTTCTATAATCAAGAATATATTACTACAGAATTGAAAAAATGATAATTATGTAAGATACGAATTTAATATGATTTCGATGCTACTATAATTGCAAATATAGAGTTTAAAAACGACAATTTATTTAAGTTTATAGATGAAATTTTTCAATGGAAATATTGTATTATATAAGAGTTAGAAATATTCATTTTTGATAAATTGCTTAAAACACTGTAACTAGCAAAAAATATAGCAACAGTCAAAGATGTAATTAATTTGCTTGTTTCGCATGACGAACTCATATAATTTTATTGTAAAGTGGTGTTGATAAAGTAAATAAGTTATAATAGGAGTAAAATGAAATTAAGGGGATGTAAAAATGGGCTTTCGTAATAATTTAAAAGATGCAAATAGAATAGTTGTAAAGGTAGGAACATCAACACTAACATATGAAAATGGAAATATCAATTTAAATAGAATTGAAAAATTAACAAGAATTTTATCTGATATGGTGAATTCAGGTAAAGAGGTTGTACTTGTTACATCAGGTGCAATTGGAGTTGGTGTCAGTAAATTAAAATTAAGAGAAAAGCCCGAAAGCATAAGAGAAAAACAAGCAGTTGCATCAGTAGGACAATGTGAATTAATGCATATATATAGTAAGTTTTTTGGAGAATATAGTCATATTGTTGGTCAAGTATTACTTACTAGGGATGTAGTAGAAGATGATCATATTAGAGAAAATGTGTGCAATACTTTTGAAACTTTATTAGAAAATAAAATAATACCAATAGTAAATGAAAATGACACTGTTTCTATAGATGAGATAGAAAATATAGTTAGATTTGGGGATAATGACAATTTATCAGCTATAGTTTCTTCATTAGTTAATGCAGATTTATTAATAATATTATCTGATATAGATGGTTTTTATGATTCAGATCCAAGAGATAATGTAAATGCCAAATTATTAAGAGAAATTGAAAAAGTAACACCAGAATTAGAAGAGTGTGCAGGTGGTGCTGGATCAAATCTTGGTACAGGTGGAATGATAACTAAATTAACAGCAGCTAAAACAGCAACTAAAGCAGGAGTAGATATGGTATTAGCTAATGGTAGTGATCCAAGCATACTATTAGATATTATATCAGGAGAAGAAATAGGGACTTTATTTATAGGAAAGAAATTGGGGTATAAAAAATGAATGAATTAGTATTGAAAGGACAAAGAGCTAAAGAAGCATCATATGTACTTATGAATACTACAACGACACAAAAAAATGATGCATTAGTAAAAATGGGTGAATATCTTATAAAAAATACAGAATATATTCTTGCAGAAAATAAAAAGGATTTAGATAATGCCATAAAAAAAGGAACATCTGAAGCTATGCTTGATAGACTTTCTTTAGATGAAAAAAGACTTAGAGATATGGCTGATGGATTAAATCAAATAGTTAATCTTGCAGATCCAGTTGGAGAAGTTATATCTATGTGGAAAAGACCTAATGATCTTCAAATTGGAAAGCAAAGAGTTCCTATGGGGGTTATTGGTATAATATATGAAGCTAGGCCTAATGTAACTTGTGATGCAGCAGGTCTTTGTTTAAAAGCTGGTAACTCAGTAATTTTAAGAGGTGGAAGTGAAGCAATAAATTCTAATAAAGCAATAGTAAAGGCCTTAAGTGAAGGAATAAAAGAATCTGGACTTCCAGAGTATTCACTTCAATTAGTTGAAGATACTAGTAGAGAAGTAGCAAATGAAATGATGAGATTAAATGAATATATAGATGTTCTTATTCCAAGGGGTGGAGCAGGACTTATTCAAGCTGTTGTTAAAAATGCTACAGTTCCTGTAATAGAAACTGGAGTAGGAAATTGTCATGTATATGTTGATGAAGAAGCAGATTTTAATATGGCAAAAGATATAATAATAAATGCTAAAACAAGTAGACCAGCTGTTTGTAATGCAGAAGAGAAATTATTAGTTAATGAAAAAATAGCAGATAAATTTTTACCTACTATTATTTCAGCATTAAGAGAAAAAAATGTTGAAGTAAGAGGTGATAGTAGAGTACTACAAATAGTTAATGATGTAAAAGAGGCAACTGAGGAAGATTGGAATAAAGAATATCTTGATTTTATTATTGGGGTTAAGGTTGTAAATAATATAGATGAAGCTATTAAACATATAAATAAATATGGATCAGGGCACTCAGAAGCTATTATCACAAATAATTATCAAAATTCACAAAAGTTTTTACAAAGAGTTGATGCAGCTGCAGTTTATGTTAATGCTTCAACAAGATTTACAGATGGATGTGAATTTGGATTTGGAGCTGAAATAGGAATAAGTACTCAAAAGCTTCATGCAAGAGGACCTATGGGATTAACTGAACTTACAACTACTAAATATATTATTTATGGAAATGGTCAAATAAGATAATGTATTTTAAAATAAGATTATGTTTTAAGTGAATGTTGATATTGTAGTATAAACAGAGTTCTTAGCTTTAGGTAAAGCTTGCTTTTAACTAAAGGTTAGAAATTGTTATTCAGGAGCTAGTAGCTGTTATGTAATTACAGATACTAGCTATCGGATAAAGCTCACTATACAGAGGAATTTATTTTAATATCAATATAATCCAAAATACATTTTTAAATAAAAGAATTAGTGAAGCAATCATGTTAGTTTTGTATTTTTTAATATAATATTAGCGTGATTGATTTTTATTATATGGATATATTTAGTAAAAATTAAGAATTTAATCAGAGATTTTTTTTATTATTTTATTTATAATTATAAGTTAAGGAGAGATTTTATGGAGTGGAAGATAAAAAAATTTAGTGAACTTACTTTGGATGAATTATATGAAATATGTAAAGTTAGGTATGAAGTTTTTGCATGTGAGCAAAAAATTTTTCAAGAAAATGACTTTGACGATATAGATAAAAAGGTATTCCATTTATTTTTACAAGATAAAGAAAAAATAGTTGCATATGCTAGGCTTATACCAAGTGGAATTACATATACTCAATCTTCAATAGGAAGAGTTTTAGTTTTAAAAGAATATAGAAGAAAAGGTATAGCTTTTGATCTTATGAAAAGAAGTGTAGAATTTCTTAGAGAAAAGCTTAATGAAGATGAGATTGTTGTGTCGGCTCAATTGTATGTAAAAGAGCTTTATGAAAGTGTAGGATTTAAAGTTGTTTCTGATATATATGATGAGGTAGATATACCTCATATTAAAATGAAATTGGGTTAGTTATTTGAATTTAAAATTGTAAAAATATTTATTAATATTGGGGGATTTGATGAATAAATTACACAAGAATGCTGTGAAGTCATGGGTTATAGCAAGAAGTATAGGAGCTGTAATATTTTTAGTTATTTCTTTACTTATTACTTATATTATGAAACATGAATTTCAAATACAGTGGATAATACGAGGAGAAAAATATATATTAATTTTAATAATGATTATAGAGATACTATTAATAATAGATGCAATAATATATCCGTTATTGGAATATAATCAATGGGTGTATAAACTTACAGATGATAAGATAGATTTTACTGAAGGGATATTTATTAAGAAGAGGACAATAGTGCCGATAGTACGAATCGAACATATAAAAGTTAATATAGGGCCTATAAATTCAAAATTAGGACTAGCAGATCTTGAAATATTTACTGCTGGTGGGGAACATAAAATTCCTAATATAGAGATTAAAGTTGCAGAAGAGATAGGTGATTATTTAAATAAAAAGATAAAGCAAAAAGTGGATGAAATCCATGAGTAGAACAGAGATATATAGAGGGCATTGGAGTAATATACTTAGAATAATATTTTCTAATATATATTCTGTATTTATTTTTATAGCAATATTCTTTAAGCATATTGAATCTTCAAAAATTTTAACTTGTATAATAGTGTTTACATTAGCTATAATTTCATATTCAATTTTACATTGGAGAAGTAATTATTTTTATATAGAAGATAATATCTTTATTTATGTTAAAGGTGTTTTTGGAAAGAGTACAGAACAAATACCTTTAAATAAGATAACTACAGTGGATATGGAATCAGATGCAATAGGTAGAATATTAGGAGCTACTACATTAAAATTAAATAGTGGAAATGCTACATTAGATGAATCGGAATTTAAAATGAGTGTTAAAAGCGTAGACGCTATAGAAATTAAAAAATTAATATTAGTACAAGATAATAAGAATGATGATACTAAGATAGAAATTAATAAATTAAAGGAATTTAAAGCAACAACTAAAGACATAATAATATATGCGTTAACACAAAATAAATTTAGCTGGATGCTGATATTATATGTAGTAGTAGATAAATTTAAAGATTTATTTAAAGAAAAAATAGCTAATAACATAGATAATTATGCAAACATGACTAAAACATTTTTTCTATATAAAAATAAAATAGTTTTAATATTTAATATAATTTTAATTATATTAAGTATATATATTTTAGCAACAATAATTTCTATAATAATTGAATTAGTAAGATACAATAAATTTAAAATATTTAAAAATAAAGATTCTCTTAATGTTCAATATGGACTAATTAATTTAAAGCAATACTCGATACCTATAGATAAAATACAAGCAATAAAATTTAAACAGAATATAATACAACAATTTTTTAATCTGTATAAAATAGAATCAGTAGTCATTGGTGATGATAAAAGCAATTCTTTACTTTTTCCAATTGTAAATAATAAGTTAAAAAATAACTTTATAACAGAATTATTACCTGAGTATTCAGTTGAGTCACCTATAAATAAACCTCCTAAAAGGGCAATTTCAAGGTTTATAATTAAAAGGACTATAATTATTTTACTATTATCTATAATATCAATTAGTTTGTTTGATATAGTATTTAATAAAATCAGTTTCTCTATTTCGATTAAGTATATTGTTATATTAATATTAATGATTTCACAAGTTGTTCTTGGATATATTAATTATCTCAATAATGGTATATCTGTAGAGGAAAACTTAGTGTTACTTACAAGGGGGACAATAACAAAAGTAACCTATATCGTAAAAAAAGATAAGATACAATCTTTAGAAGTACAACAATCTATATTTCAAAAAAGAAAGGAATTATGTACATATAAAATAGATATTGCTACAAATTCTTTTGGAGAAACTATAGAGATAAAAAACATGGAAGTAAATAAATTTATGGATATATTATAATAATCAAACAAAGATTATCTCAAAAAGATTATATTTGAGATAATCTTTTATTTTTAGCTATGTTTAAAGCTAGTGTTGATATTTTAGTATAAATAAAATTCTAATGTTAGTTTGTTAATATGCTAAAATATCAATATTTACTTAAAACATAGCGATAATAAAAATATAGGATTAATATTTTTTATATTGATATTTTATTTGATATAATTGGAATAAATAATTAAAAAGGAAGCGTGTGTATGGAAGGTTTGAAGAATTACACATTAATAACAGGTGGAAGTGAAGGAATTGGTTTAGAATTTGCTAAACTGTTTGCAAAAGATAAACATAACTTAATTATAGTGGCAAGAAATAAAATAAAGTTAGATGAAGTTAAAGTGAACTTAGAAAAACAATATGGTATAAATGTAGAAATTTTAGCTGTTGATTTAGCTGTTGATAACTCTTGTGAAAAAATATTTAATTTTGTGGATGAAAAAAATTTAGTTGTGGATAATTTAATAAATAATGCTGGTGTTGGCTCCTTCGGATTTTTTTATGATAGTACGCAAGAATTTGATGAAAATTTAATTAGTATAAATATAAGAGCACTAACAAAACTTACAAAATATTTTATAAAAGATATGATAAAAAGAAAATCAGGTTCAATAATGAATGTAGCATCAACCGCGGCTTTTGTTGGAGGGCCTAAAATGGCAATGTATTATTCTAGTAAGGCATATGTTTTATCATTAACAGAGGCATTACACGAAGAAGTAAAAGATTTAGGAATAAAGGTAAGTTGTTTATGCCCTGGACCTGTAAAGACATCATTTCAAAATAAATCAGGAATCAAGAAATCAAAACAAGCACAAAAATATTTAATGAATCCACAGGAGGTTGCTAAAGAGGGGTATAAGGGATTTTTAAAAGGAAAAGCAATTATTATTCCAGGAACAAAGAATAAATTAATTGTGTGGTTTAGTAAATTTATACCTAGAGCATTAAGCAGAAAAGTAATATTAAAAAATAATACTTTATAAATTGGGGGAAGAAAATGGATAAGATTTTTTATGGATACCTTTTGGTATCTGATATGGATGGGACACTATTAAATGACTCAGGAAAGTTATCAGACCAAAATAGGATGGCTATAGAATACTTTATAAATAAAGGTGGGAATTTTACTTTAGCAACTGGAAGAACCATTGCTTCAGCAGGCAAGTTTTTAGAAGAAATAAAAGTAACATTGCCTGTAATACTATATAACGGAACAAAAATTTATGATTATAAAAATAAAAAAGTTATTTATGAAGAATTTATTGAAGAAGATAGAAAAAATATAATTACTATAGTAAAAGAAAAATATCCTACTTTAGGGATTGAGGTTTATTCAGAAGAAAGTATATACATATATTCTTCATGTAAATATACAGATAGATTTTCAAAGCTAGGATATGATGTTATCTATGATTTGCCTAAAGAAGTATGGAATAAAAGATGGACAAAGGTTCTTATTGTTGGAGAAGAAAATGAAATAGACTTTTTAGAAGAAAAACTTGATAACATTTATGGAAATATAATAAGAAGTGGGGCTAGATATTTAGAAATATTACCTAATGATATATCTAAAGGTAAGGCTATAGAAAAGTTAGTAGATATATATAATATTAAATTTAAAAAACTAATTACTGTTGGCGATAATATGAATGATATTGAGATGATAAAATTAGCTGATTATGGA
Organism: Clostridium sp. CTA-5; assembly: GCF_054768135.1. Lineage (NCBI taxonomy): Bacteria > Bacillati > Bacillota > Clostridia > Eubacteriales > Clostridiaceae > Clostridium > Clostridium sp. CTA-5. The sequence goes on from NZ_BAAAAT010000008.1 coordinate 44,545, forward strand.
TTCTGCGTAGAAAGTGGAGCAGAAAGAACAATAAAGAGTACTAAATTTATTGCACCAAGCAATGAAAATAATGCAATAGAATATATAATAAATTGGATTGAGAAGAATTTTATAATGAATTAAAGAGAGTTTAAGTAATATTTTAGAGAGGAATGTGACATATGTTTAATAGCAAAAATAGAATGTTAGATAAATTAATAACAGATATATCATTATTAAAACCGATAAATAGTAATATAAAAATAGATAATAGTACTTTAGAAAAATTTAAATCTATTTATATGAGGTTAGACGTTGGAAAATCAAGTTTTCAGGAGATAACAAAATTAGTTTTAAACTCAGTTATACAAATGAGTAGTTTAGATTTAATACTAAAAGATAAAGAACAGAAATTAGATTATATAAGTAAAGAAATAGTAAATCTTATGGATAATATATCAAATGCTTCTGAAATATCAACTCAAATATCAGAAGAGGTATCAACAGCACATTTTGATATGACACAAGCAATAGGTAATTTATCATCAAATTCTGATGTTTTATTAGAATCAAGTAAAAAAAATGAAACAGAATTGGTTGATATAAAGGCTTTTTCAGATATGGCAATTAATCATTCAAAGGGAATGAAGGAAGATATGAGTAATTTAATTAATGTCATAAAAAATGTACAAGGTGTTATAAATGCTATTGAGGGAATCTCAGAACAAACAAATCTTTTAGCATTAAATGCATCTATAGAAGCAGCTAGAGCTGGTGAAAGTGGAAAAGGATTTGCTGTTGTTGCAGAGGAGATAAGGAAATTATCAGATGAGACTAAAACATTAACATCTAGCATGTCAGATTTTATGTCTGCAATAGAATCAGCATCTAATAAAAGTACTAATAGTGTAGATAGCACAGTTGAATCATTAGAGATGGTAAATAAAAAACTAGATTCAGTTGTTAAGACAAGTAATGATAATAAAGAGAATATTAATAATATTACAGAAGCAATAAGTTTAGTTGCAGCTAATAGTGAAGAAATAAATAGTTCAATGGATGAAGTAACATCATCAATAAGGACACTTGATAAAGATGTTGATAAATTAAATAATAATACTACTATGCTAAAAGAAATAAGTACAAGTTTAAGCAATGTTATTTCACCTGTATCATTAATGGAAGAAGAATTAGATAAAGCTTCAACAATAATAGGAAATTTAGTTAATGATAGATATTATATGATAACTAATAAATTATTTATAGATACAATGAATCAGGCTATAAATGCACATCAAAATTGGTTAAAAACTTTAGAAAATATAATTATCACAAAAGAAATAATACCATTACAAGTTAATGAACATAAATGTGGGTTTGGACATTTTTATTATTCAATGAAACCTAAAAATAAAGAAATATTAGAAATTTGGATTAAGATAGAGAAGAAACATAATGATTTTCATAAATTCGGGAAAGATATAATATCCAGACTTAAAAATAATATTTCAGATAATGAAGTAAATAAAATATATTCAAAAGCAGAAAAATTATCTGTTGAATTAATTAATGACTTTAAAGACATAATAAAAATTGCAGAGAAACTAGAAACTTTAGATAAGAATGTTTATGAAGAATAATTATATAAAAATAAGAACATAGTTATAACTAATTTATTATATATACATTTAAAAATAAGATTATTTTCCTTGACAGTGATTGTATGATAAACTAAAATAAGAAACAAGATAAAAATAAATAAAAAATGAATAAGAAAAAGATACACTTTAAATTGGTCCAGTGAGGCCAGAAAGGAGTCTATAACTATGTTATTTAATAAATTTAAAAATAATTTCATAGCTTTGTCTTTGAAGGCATTTAGTAAAATTAATTATAAATATGTTTGGATAGTGAGGAGACCAGTGTTTCTGTAGTCTCTTTATTATCCTTTTTATTTTACCTAAAAAGATAGATTTTAAGTGTATTTTAAATTAAACATAAAATTAAGGAGGGCTAAGTGATGAAAGCAAAGCTTATATTAGAAAATGGTATGATTTTTGAAGGTAAAGCATTCGGATATTTAAGTGAATGCGTAGGAGAAGTAGTATTTACAACAGGGATGACAGGTTACCAAGAAGTACTTACTGATCCATCATATTATGGGCAAATAGTAACAATGACTTATCCTTTGATAGGGAACTATGGAATAAATCTTGAAGATTTAGAATCTGATTCAGTAAAAGTTAGAGGATTTATAATAAAAGAAAAATGTAATTTACCAAGTAATTTTAGATGTGAATTAGAATTAGAAGATTTTTTAAGACAAAATAAGGTTATAGGTTTAGAAGGAGTAGACACAAGAGCTTTAACTAAAATTCTAAGAAATAATGGAACAATGAGAGGAACAATAGTATTAGAAGATATAGGACATAAAGAAGTTAAGAAAAATTTAGAGAGTTTTTCAAGCAAAGATTCAGTAAATATAGTAACTACTAAAAAAGTATACACAATTGATGGAAATGGAAAACATGTTGCAATAATGGATTTTGGAATAAAACAAAATATAATAAGAAATTTTCAAAAAAGAGGTTGCAAACTAACAGTTTTTCCAGCAACAGCAACAGCAGAAGAGATTTTATCTGTTAATCCAGACTTGGTATTTTTATCTAATGGACCTGGAGATCCAGAAGACTTAGACTTTGCAATAAATAATATAAAGAAAATGATAGGGAAGAAACCAATAGTAGGTATTTGCTTAGGTCATCAATTATTAGCATTGACTTTAGGTGGAACTACTACTAAATTAAAGTTTGGTCATAGAGGATGCAATCATCCAGTTAAGGATCTAGAAGAAAACTTAGTTCATATAACCTCACAAAATCATGGTTATGTAGTAGAAACATTACCAGATGATGTTGAAGTAACGCATATAAATATAAATGATGGAACAATAGAAGGATTAAAGCATAAAACTTTACCAATATATTCAGTTCAATTCCATCCAGAGGCATCAGCAGGGCCAAAGGATAGCGAATATATATTTGATAAATTTTTAGAGTATGCACTATAGGAGGTTATTGAAAATGCCATTAAATAAAGATATAAAAAAAGTTTTAGTTATAGGATCAGGACCGATTGTTATAGGTCAAGCAGCTGAGTTTGATTATTCAGGAACACAAGCATGTGAGGCATTAAAATCAGAAGGAATAGAAGTTGTACTTATAAATTCAAATCCAGCAACTATTATGACTGATAAAGACGTTGCAGATAAAGTATATTTAGAACCATTAACTTTAGAATTTGTTGAAAAAGTTATTGAAAAAGAAAGACCTGATAGTTTGCTTGCAGGAATGGGAGGTCAAACAGGACTTAATCTAGCAGTTGAACTTTATGAAGCAGGGATTTTAGATAAATATGATGTAAAAGTAATAGGAACATCTATTGAATCTATTAAAAAAGGTGAAGATAGAGAATTATTTAGAGATATGATGAATGAAATTGGAGAGCCAGTTATAAAAAGTGAAATTATAACTGATTTAGAATCAGGAGTAAGATTTGCGAGTGGAATTGGATATCCTGTTATAGTTAGACCAGCATATACCTTAGGAGGAGCTGGTGGAGGCATAGCTAATGATGAAGAAGAGTTAAGAACTATATTAGAATCAGGACTCCAATTAAGTACAATAGGTCAAGTTTTACTTGAAAAAAGTGTTAAGGGTTGGAAAGAAATAGAATACGAAGTAATGAGAGATTCTTATGGAAATTGTATTACTGTATGTAATATGGAAAATATAGATCCAGTAGGAATACATACAGGAGATAGTATTGTTGTTGCTCCATCGCAAACTCTTTCAGATAAAGAATATCAAATGCTAAGAACGGCATCAATTAATATAATAAATGCTGTAGGGATAGAAGGCGGATGTAATGTACAATTTTCATTAAATCCAAATTCATTTGAATATGCAGTTATAGAAATAAATCCAAGAGTATCTAGAAGTTCAGCTTTAGCATCAAAGGCAACAGGATATCCTATTGCAAAACTTGCAGCTAAAATAGCGTTAGGATATGGGTTAGATGAGATTAAAAATGCAGTAACTCAAAAAACATATGCTTGTTTTGAACCAGCATTAGATTATGTAGTAGTAAAGATACCTAAATGGCCTTTTGATAAATTTTTTGGTGCTACTAGACAGCTTGGAACAAAAATGATGGCAACCGGAGAGATAATGGCAATTGGTGCTAATTTTGAGCAAGCTTTCTTAAAGGGAATAAGAAGTTTAGAAATTGGAAAATATTCTTTAGATCATAAGAAATTTAAAGAATTAAGTATGTCAGAACTTAAAAAAGCTGTAATGTCACCAGATGATGAAAGAATATTTGCTTTAGCAGAAATGCTAAGAAGAGATTACATGGTAGAAAAAATAAATAAAATTACAGGAATAGATATGTTCTTCTTAGAAAAAATAAAATGGATAGTTGAAGAAGAACAAAGATTAAAGTTAAGTAAAATAGAAGATCTAGATAAAGAATGGCTACACAATTTAAAGAAAAAAGGATTTTCAGATAAAGCTATAGCTGATATGTTAAATATAGATCCTGATGATATATATAGACTTAGAGGTATATGGAATATAAAACCTTCATATAAGATGGTTGATACTTGTGCAGGGGAATTTGAAGCATTATCACCATATTATTATTCAACTTATGAACAATATGATGAAGTTGAAGTGTCAGATAAAAAGAAGGTTATAGTTATAGGTTCTGGTCCAATAAGAATAGGTCAAGGTATTGAGTTTGACTATGCTTCTGTACATTGTGTAAAGGCATTAAAAGCTATGGATATTGAAACTATAATAGTTAATAATAATCCAGAAACAGTAAGTACTGACTTTGATATATCTGATAAATTATATTTTGAACCACTAACAGAAGAAGATGTTTTAAATATAATAGAAAAAGAAAAACCAGATGGAGTAATACTTCAATTTGGGGGTCAAACAGCTATTAAACTAGCAAATTTCTTAAAGGAAAAGCATATTGTAACATTAGGAACAACAGCTGATCAAATAGATATGGCTGAAGATAGAGAGAAATTTGATGAATTATTAGAAAAGCTAGGAATAGCAAGACCTAAAGGTAAAGGAATATGGTCAGTTGAAGAAGGCTTAGAAGAAGCTAGAAAATTAAATTTCCCAGTACTTGTTAGACCTTCATATGTAATTGGTGGTCAAGGAATGGAAATAACTCATGATGAAGAAGAATTAACATTCTATTTAGAAAATGCATTTGCAAAAGATAAGAAAAATCCTATATTAATAGATAAATATTTAATGGGTAGAGAAATAGAAGTAGATGCAATTTCAGATGGAGAAAATATATTGATTCCAGGAATAATGGAACATTTAGAAAGAGCGGGGGTTCATTCAGGGGATAGTATTACTATGTATCCAAGCCAAAATATTTCTGAAAAAATTAAGGCAGATGTATTAGAATATACGAAGAAGTTGGCTTTAGCAATAGGAATAAAAGGAATGATAAATATTCAATTCATAGAATTTGAAGGACAATTATATGTAATTGAAGTTAATCCTAGAGCATCAAGAACAGTACCATATATAAGCAAAGTTAGTAAGGTTCCAATAGTAGATTTAGCTACAAAGGTTATGCTCGGAGCTAAATTAAAAGATTTAGGATATGGAGTAGATATATATAAAGAACCAGAACTAGTATCGGTTAAGGTTCCAGTATTTTCAACACAAAAATTACCTAATGTTGAAGTTAGTTTAGGACCAGAAATGAGATCAACAGGGGAAGTTTTAGGTGTAGGTAGAAATATTAAGGAAGCTCTTTATAAAGGCTTTGTTGCAGCAAATATGTATCCATCAAAAGAAAAATCTAAAATATTAGCAACGATTAATAAGCATGATAAAGAAGCATTTTTATCTATAGCAAAAGATCTTGCAAATGTAGGATATAAGTTTATAGCAACAGTTGGAACATGTCAGCTTTTAAGAGAAGCTGGTATTGATGCAGAGGAAATACGTAAAATTAATGAAGAGAAACCTAATATATTAGATATTGTTAAGAATAGAGAAGTAGATTTAGTTGTGAACACTCCAACTAAAGGTAATGATTCTAAAAGAGATGGTTTCTTAATCAGAAGAGCAGCTGTTGAAAGAAACTTAGGAGTAATTACAGCACTTGATACGTTAAGAGCAATTGCAGATGTAGAATTAGCAAAACTAGATGAAAATAAAAATTTAGAAGTATTTAATATAGCTGAATAATATATTTAAGCACATGAAAATAAATAATAAGTTTAAAGTTGCAATGAATATTTTCAATTTTTTGATTGTGCCTTAGTACAAAGAAGATATCTAAAAATAGTTTTTAGATATCTTCTTTAATTTTTAACTAAAAACAAAGAAATAAACTATATTACATATTATATGTATATATAGTTTGTTTAAATTATACTATTAAGCATCATACTGAATGCTTGATATTACAATAGATAATTCATTTAACAGGTTAATATTAGATCCTATAATATCTTCATTAATGCTTTTTAATATTTTAACTGATGGTCTTAATGGATAATTTGGGATTGTATCTTGAACAATACCTATATCACCATTGCTAAGGCATACTATGGTGCCATTTGGAAATGGTACTATAACTCGAGAAAAAACTTTAATCATTTCATAATCAAAAAATGTTCCAGCATTAGACATCATATATTCTAATGCATCGCTAGGACACATAGCACGTTTATATGGTCTATCAGATGTTAAAGCATCATAAACATCTGCTATGCTAACAATTTTGGACATATAATTAATTTTATCTCCTTCTAGTCCAAATGGATATCCTAGTCCATCAATCCTTTCGTGATGTTGAAGAACTATTAATTTACTATTAGAGGATAAATCACATATATTTCCTAAAAATTCATACCCTTTATAAGGATGAGATTTTATTTTCTCAAATTCATCACGTGTTAATTTATCTGGTTTTAATATTATGTCTTTATCAATAAACGATTTACCGATATCATGTAATAGAGCTCCTGTGCATAACTGAATTAATTTATACTTAGGAAAGTTTAAGCTAATGCCTAAAACAAGTGATAAAACAGCAACGTTTACAGAATGTTGATATGTATAGTTATCCATATTCTTTATATCTACTAAAGAAATAAGTAGATTTTTATTAGATAATATATTTTCTATTAATTCTTCTGCAATATCATTAATAGATTCAAAGTAATCCAACTCTTCTTTAGAATAATCACTTAATGAGCGTTTTTTTAAATCATGTACTAAAGAAACACGTTCTATGTCTGTAAAGGTCTGTTTGATTACTTTTATTGCTTTTTGACGTAACTCGGGTTTTATTATATCTTCTATTTCATAGTCACTATATTCATCAATTATATATAAAGAAAATATATGTAATTCCTTAATTTTTTTAATTAAACTATCAGTTAATTTAACTCCAGGTCTAAGTAGAATTCTTCCTTCTTCATCGTATATGGTTTTAGCTAATAAAGAATCATTTTTTACACATTCAATTGGAACTAAACGCATTCTATAGCACCTCACAACTTCATTTGCATAGTTACATCTTGATATGAATTATTATACCATATATTCCTTATATTATGATAAAAGTTTACGAAAAGTCCTAATATATAATTATATTATTTTAAGGATAATAAATAGTGTAGATATATAGGATAGTTTAATACATTTAAGCCTTAAATTACAAATATAAATTAAATTTTTAAATTTAATTTGAAAAATCTAAAAATCAATAAATTTAATTGATTTTTAATATTAAATTAAATAAAAACATATATTATTAATTGATATTTGCAATACAATAAAATTGACATAATTTGAAAAAAGAAGTAGATTTATTTGTGTGAATTTTAACCTATAAATTAAAATCTAATTATCAGATTTCAAGTTTCTGAAAAATGATTACGAAATAGTTCTATGAAAATTTTAGGAGGAAATATTATGAAAAAAACATTAAATATTGCTCATAGAGGATTAAGTGGATTATATCCAGAAAATACAATGTTAGCATTTAAAAAAGCTTTAGAAGCAGGTTGCGATGGAATTGAGACTGATGTCCAATTAACTAAAGATGGATATGCTGTAATATGTCATGATGAAGAACTTGATAGAACTACAACAGGTACAGGATTAATTAAAGATTATACATTAGAAGAATTAATGAAATTAGATGCTGGAATAAAATTTGGTGAAGAATTTAAAGGACTAAAAATTCCAACACTTGAAGAATTCTTAGAATATATTAGTGATAAAGATATTATTATAAACTTAGAAATAAAAAACAGTATAATTGATTATGAAAATATTGAAAAAATAACATACGATTTAGTTAAAAAATATAATTTAGAACAAAAAGTTATAATTTCCACTTTCAATCACTATTCAGTAAGGAGATGTATAAGGTTAGATAGAACTATAAAAACAGGAGCATTATATTGGGATTGCATATTTGAACCATATAATTATGTACAAATGCTTGGAGCCAATGCACTTCATCCTGAATATAACAGTGTAACTAGAGAAATAGTTGAAAAAGCTCATGATAATAATCTTGAAGTAAATGTTTATACAGTTAATAAAAAAGAAGATATGAAAAAGATGATAGATTTAGGCGTAGATGCTATTATAACTAATTATCCCAATATATTAAAAGACTTATTATAATAAACAGCTTTAGGAGGAAAATTTTATGAAGAACTCTAATATGAAAAAGTGGATAACATTATTAGTGTTGTGCGCTGGTGGTGGTGTAATTTATAGATTACCATATTTAAGAGAAGTATTTTATATTCCTATGCAAAATGTATTTGGATTTGATAATTTTCAAATGGGATTTTTAACTAGCATGTATGGCATAGTAAATTTTTTATTATATATACCAGGTGGAATCATTGCAGATAAGTTTTCCTATAAAATATTAGTACCATTTTCATTAATTGCTACAGGGATTTTAGGATTCTGGTATGCAACTATACCCTCCTATACAATGTGTCTTATAATTAATGGAGCTTGGGCTATTACGACAGTATTTACTTTCTGGCCAACAATGGTTAAAGCTGTAAGAATGCTTGGTGATAGCTCAGAACAAGGGAAATTATTTGGCTTTCTTGAAGGCGGTAGAGGGGTATCTTCTACAATAGTTTCATTTGCAGCATTGGGAATGTTAGCTAAATTAGGAGAGGGATTACTGGGAATAAAGTCAATAATTATATTTTATTCAGTAGTACTTATAATACTTGGAGTATTAGCTTATTTCTTGCTTGAAGATTCAAAACAAGAGCAAGCAAAAGATAAACAAACAAGAGCAAATATTATTGATGGAATTAAAAAAGTCATAAAAATGCCAGAAGTCTGGCTTGCTGCTTCATTAGTGTTTACAACTTATGCAGCATTTTCAGGACTAGCTTACTTAACACCATATGTTACAGATATATTTAAGATGTCAGTTACAGTTGGAGCATTTATTGGAATTATAAGAAGTTATGTAATAATGTCATTAGCACCGCCACTTGCCGGAATAGTAGCAGATAAAATGGGTTCAACAATTAGATTTATGATTATCGGATTTATATTATCAATTATATTTACGGGAGCATATATACTAATTCCAGGTAAACCATCGTATATAGCTATAGTTTTAATTAATATGCTTGTATTATCAATAGTTTTATTAGCTATGAAAGGTGTATTTTTTGCACCACTTGATGAAGTTAATGTACCAAGAGAATATACTGGTATTGCAGCTGGTATAGTTTCATTTATTGGATATGTTCCAGATATGTTTATAAACTCATTTTATGGAGGATTATTAGATAAATATCCTGGTATTATTGGATATAGAATTATATTTATATATATGATCGCATTATGTGTAGTAGGATTAATAAGTAGTTTAGTTCTTTATAGAATGTTATATAAAAAGAAAAGTTTAAATAAAGAACCTAAATTAGAAGTGGCTTAATATTTCATAGTATACTCTATTATTTGTATTATCAAAAATGTGAACATTCAGATCATATAATCCAACGCCATAAGATTCAGGAGGTATGCTTATTTAAGTAAAAAATATTAATTATCAGAATAAATAATTATATATTATAAAAAATAGAAATCATAACTAAGTTATGATTTCTATTTTTATATACTAGACTGTCTTTTGTAATCTAGAATTAAATATCTAAAAGATTTTTCTTATAAGAAGAGTATAATTGTCTAAGATTTTTCATCTTATCTTCAAGCTCTAAATATAATTCTGAGGCTTTATTATAATCTTTATTAGCAAAAGCTTTTTTAATCTTTGTAAATAAGCTTTCAGTAGTATAAGTATCTTTCATTATATAAATTCTTAAATCATTTATCTTCATCCAAATAGAGATATCTAAGTCTAAAGCTTTATCTAATGAATGTAAAGGTGAGAATGATCTAATTTCATTAATATAAGTATTAATAATTCTATGAGAAATTTCAGTTGACCATCTTTCTATAGTAGCTAATTTAAAGCTATTAATAATTGCTTCAGTCATTACATTATTGTTTCTTAATACTTGAAGTTTTTCAGGATACATATCAAGTTGAGCTAAGTTTTCATAAACTGTAGCTGGTGCTTTACCAAAGTATTCATTTCTTTCATCTTCAGTAAATGCTTCAAATACATCATCTTCAGATCTATAAGATCTATCTTTTTCAAGATAATCAGCATCTTCACCAGGTTTCTTTGATAATTCTTTAAGAAGTTCATCTTCAGTTTTATTATTGTTTACAGCATAAAGTATACCATCAAGCATTGCCATGTAAGAAACAGCCATAGCTATGTAAGTATTGGTATGTGGGTTAGGAGATCTAAGTTCAAATCTAGTAGCTAGTGGTGAATTTAAATCTCTAATTAATCCAAGTAATATAGATCTATTTCTTGATGGATTTTCTGGACTTTGTCCTAGAGATGTTACTATACATACAGGAGCTTCAAATCCAGGTTTTAATCTCTTAAGAGAATTATTTGTTGAAGAAATAAATGGATTCATAACTTCATAGTTTTTAAGAACACCCATTATTGCACCATATCCTATTATGCTTAAGAAATGATCTTTAGGTCCATTAAAGATATTAATTCTCTTACCATTGTTTAATTTTAAGCTAACACCTAAATGAGTATGCATACCTGAACCAGCAACTTCTTCAATTGGTTTTGCCATAAATGTTACTTCAAGCCCATTTCTTCTAAATGTCTCTTGAGCTAATATTCTAACAAATAATTCATTATCTGCAGCTTGTAATGAATCTGAATATTTCCAATCTATTTCTATTTGTTCCATAACATGATCAAAATTTCCAGAAGAGTTTAATTTAGCTCTTACTCCACCAACTTCCTTATGACCCATTTCAGGTTCAAATCCGTATTCTTCCATTAGAATAAGAGTTTCTTCTAATGCTGTTCTTACTGCACCTTTAGTTCTAGTCCAATAGTGTTCATGTAATACTTGAGAAGTTGATAATTCTTCAACCTCAGCGTTATCATTAGGAGTTTTAACCCAGAATTCTAACTCTGTAGCTGAAGTAATAATTATCTCATTTACATCTTCAGGAGTTATTCCATAAGGCTTTAAAATCTCTGGTTTAGTCTTAAAAATATTACTAAGATTTTCTTTGAAGGTAGATACAGCAGCTTTTAGGATGTGTCTAGAATCAACAGGTTTATTATCATGATATAAGAAACAAGGAATTCTTAAAGTTCCAACAGGTTTATTACTACTTGGATCAATAAAATTGAAGTTATAGTCAACAAACCAAGTACTATCTAAATCTGTAACCATATCAACTTTAGCATTATTTAAAGTTGCAATTCCTGGTAGTACAACAGAAGAACCGTCTGTTTGAACAGCTATTCCATTTAGAAAAGAATCTATGTCTTCTAAGAAAAGTTTCATTGGGATTTTTTCATCCGTATCGTTACCAGATAAATCAATACCCACAAATGAAACAAATTTAATTTGTGGATTTTCATTCAAGATTTTTGTTAAATCTTGAGCAGTATGATTCTCTTTTTTAATAATATAAAGTAAATTATTCATATAATCGGCTACTACAGCATAACTCTGTAATAAGCTCTTCACATCCTTTCAATTATAGATTTATAGAGTGACTTATGTCGAACAAATAATAAAAAATAAGTTTTAATATTCGCGAATTCAACTATTATAAAGAATTCTATTATAAGTATGTACGACTGTCAATATATTTAAACTTAAATTTAATATGTAATTCTAATTAAGTTATTATATTTATAATTTTTATAGGAAACTATATCTTTAATTAATAATATCTAGTTAGAAGCATATATATCATAAGTTTTCTACATAAGCTCCTCACCTGTAGTGAGCGATAATATCATTTATAAATATTTTTAAATTTATATTAATGAACAAATTTTATCGGAACTTATATATCTTATATATTATAAATAAAATTTACCATAAAAGTATAGTTAAAAATAATTCTATATAGATTTATTTTTAATAAAGTAATAAAATATTTATTAGATAATCTAGGAAAATTGGAGTGTGAACACTTTGGATATTAAAAATAGACCTATAGGATTCTTTGATTCAGGTGTAGGCGGATTAAGTGTAATGAAAGAAGCTATTCGTTTAATGCCTAATGAAGATTATATATATTTTGGTGATTCTCAAAATGCACCATATGGTATAAAAAGTTTAGAAGAAGTTAGAAAGCTAACTATTAATGCAGTTGATCTATTATTAGAAAAAAATGCAAAGGCGATAGTTGTAGCATGTAATACAGCAACAAGTGCAGCAATAGATTTAATTAGACATAAGTATAAAGAAGTCCCTATAATAGGAATAGAACCAGCATTAAAACTAGCAGTAAAGTATAATAGAAAAGGTAGTATAATAATAATGGCTACACCTATGACATTAAGAGAAGAAAAATTTAAACACCTAATGGAGAATTATGATAAAGATTATAATATAATATCATTACCATGTGCTAAATTAGTTGAATATATAGAAAAAGGTGTACTTGAAGGTGAAGACTTAGAAAACTACCTAAAACAAAAATTGGCACCTTACTTAATTGATGAAATTGGTGTGATAGTTTTAGGATGTACACATTATCCTTTTATAAAAGAAACTTTATACAATATAGTGGATAAGAACGTACCTATTATTGATGGTGGTGTTGGAACTTCTCAGGAATTAAAAAGAAGATTAGAAGAAAAAGGATTACTAACAGATAAAAGCCAAAAAGGAGAGGTAGTTATATTCAATTCTAATGGTAGTAAAGAAACTATTAGTCTATGCGAAAAACTAATAAATATGTAGTATTAATACTAAATAATGAATTATAAAAGTTATTTAGTTAATAATAATATTAAGGCATATTCAAAAAAATAATAGACCAGTATGCTCGTCTATTTGATTTATTATTTTATTTCATGTGCCTAAATTTAAGAAAAAACAGATATTTAATTATTTTAACTTAAATGTTTGAATTTGAAAGGAGAATTTTCATGAAAAACCCGATTGTTACAATAACTATGAAAAATGGAGGGGTTATTAAAGCAGAATTATACCCAGAAATAGCACCTAATACAGTAAATAATTTTATTGATTTAATAAATAGAGGATTTTATGATGAGTTAATATTTCATAGAGTTATCCCAGGTTTTATGATTCAAGGGGGATGCCCAGAAGGTAATGGAATGGGTGGTCCAGGATATAGCATAAAGGGAGAATTCTCAAATAATGGATTTAAAAATGATTTAAAACATACAAAGGGTGTATTATCTATGGCAAGAGCTATGGATCCTAACTCTGCAGGAAGCCAATTCTTTATAATGGTTGCGGATGCTCCACATTTAGATGGTGAATATACTTCATTTGGTAAAGTAATTGAAGGAATGGATGTTGCACAAAAAATAGTTTCTTCAAAAACTGATGTATATGATAGACCTTATGAGGATCAAGTGATTGAAAGTATGAAAGTTGATACTCAAGGGGAAGAATATAAAGAGCCAGAAATAATAGAATAATAATGAGTTATATTTTATAAAGATGGTGGTATAATGAGTCAAAATATTAAATGTATACTAGTGTATGGGATAGAAGAAAGCATAATTACTAAAATAAAGCAGAGATATGGAAAAGTTATTAAATTAACTAATGACATGGGTAACATAAAAATTAAAGACATAATAGAAGGAAATGATATGTCATTAGAAAAGCAGCAAATTCCAGATGAACAGATGATAATTTTTAATGGATTCAGTGAAGGGGAATTGAAAGGTGCAATAAAGTATATAAGAGGCTTTGTTAATGGAGGGGTGTTAGCTGTAACAACACCTACTTCTAGTAATTGGTCATTTAAGTATTTATTAGAACATTTAATTGAAGAGAGAGAATGGTTTAAAACACAACAAAAGGGGAGAGAGTAAGTTGAGTCGTGTAGGAGAAAAGATAAAACAAGCTAGAGAAAAGAATGGTATATCTGCTAAAGTTTTAGCTAAAAAATTAGGTGTAGCTGAAAAATATATAAATGATATTGAACTTGGAAGAAAAGTTGCAAATGAATCGTTTATAGAAAGAGCTGCTAAATTTTTAAAAACAGATTTGAATGATATAAGTATGGTTGTTACCGATGAAGAACTTATGAAGGAAAAGAAAAGTATAAAAGAATTACCAAATAAAAAAATAGAAAAATCAGAGGTGTGGACAGATGCTTTTGCATCAGTAATTAAAAGCGTACCTATATATGATTATTCTCTTTCTAATAAAAAAGGTTCTAAAGAATTACCTATTCATTCAAATAAAGTAGAAGGATACCCACAAGATAAAGTTTTTTATCTAGAGATAGAAGATGACGAAATGACAGGGTTCAGAATGCTGAAGGGTGATTTGGTATTTGCACATATAGTTAAAGAACTTAGTAATAACGGATTATTTTTAATAGAATATAAGGGTAAAAGGAAAATTAGACAGATAAAAAGTCTAGGGAATTCTAAGGTACTTTTAGTTAGTAATTCAGGGTCTTTACTTACTGAAACTATGGAAGTAAAGGAAATAAGCGTAATAGCAAAACTAGAAAGAATAGAAATAACACTTTAAATATAAGAACTTAATATTTTTAATATATAAATAAAAATCTTAGTGGAATATTCTACTAAGATTTTTTTATTTTATTAATGTGAAGATATTATGATTACATGCATAATATAATCTATATAAATATTTATGGAAGTGATTTATTAATGCCAACAGATTTATCTAAAGTAGATGCATCCATAGGCTTATTGACTAATGTACCAAGTGGTATATTGAATAAATTATATAACAAATTTAATTTAAGTAAAGAAGATAATAAAATTGAAATTGTAATTTTATATAGAGATACATCTGAAAAGGTAAAGTTAGAAGTTGAAACTTTAGGTGGGAAATTTATAGATTTAGGTTTTAATTTTGGGATAGTAAATATACCAGTAGATAAATTACAAGAATTAGCTTTAAGTAACAGTATCCAATATATAGAGCTACCTAAAAGTTTATATGAAACAGATATGTATAGTAATCAAGCATCGTGTATACCTCAAGCCGTATCTAATTATAATGTTTCTGGAAAAGGGGTTTTAATTGGATTTATAGATTCGGGAATAGACTATACTCATCCAGCATTTATGGATAAACAAGGGAATACTAGAATAGAATATATTTATGATTTGAGTACTGGAGGAATTATATATAACAAAGAGACTATTAATAAAGCAATAAAATCAGATGATCCATTTTCAATAGTACCATCTAGAGATAATACAGGTCATGGTACACATGTAGTAGGAATTGCATGTGCAGGAGGAAATATTAACCCTATGTATATTGGTGTAGCACCAGAGGCTTCAATAGCAATGGTAAAAGCATCAAGGGGTGTTTCAATTTTAAGTTCACAAATAATGCAAGGGATTAAATTTTTATTAGATAAAAGTAAGGAACTTAATATTCCATTGGTAATAAATATTAGTCTAAGTACTAATAATGGAGCACATGATGGAACTAGTCTTTTAGAACAATACATTAGGACAATAGCTAATTTAGAAAGAATATCAATTGTTATTGCAGCTGGAAATGAAGGCGATGCTGCACATCATACTGGTGGTATGTTAAAGAAAATGCAAAGAATAACATTTAATATAGCAAGCGATGAAACATCAGTTGTTATAAATATATATAAGTCTATTCTTCCAGATACCGTGATAAATATAATTGCTCCCACAGGGCAAAGTAGTGGGGCTATTAATTTAGAAGTAGGGTATTTTCAAGGTAATATAGGAAGAAATAGATATGATATATATGTTGCAGGTCCAAAACCATTTCAATTAAATAATGAGATTCAAATAGTTATTTCACCAATAGGGGAGTATATAGCAGAAGGCGTCTGGACACTAGAAATACAAGTAATAAACCAGTATGAGGGAGAATATTCACTATGGCTTCCTGTATCAGAAGGTTTAAATCCAAGGACAAAATTTTTAGAACCATTAACTTTTAATACTTTAGGAATACCAGCAACTGTTGACAATATAATTGCTGTTGGAAGTTATAATGCTATAACTAGTAATATTTCAACATTTAGTGGAAGAGGGAGAGATGTTTTAGGAGGAACAATAAGGCCAGATATTGTAGCACCTGGAGAAGGAATATTAGGGCCTATACCAAATGGTGGATATGATACAAAAACAGGAACATCTATGGCTACACCACAAGTAGCAGGTATTTGCGCATTACTTATAGAATGGGGAATAGTTAAAGGGAATGACCCTTATTTATTTGGACAAAGATTAAAATATTATTTGGTAAGAGGAGCAAATAGAACTAGAACTGATATAAAATATCCGAATCCAATCTGGGGATATGGAACTGTTTGTACATTTTCTAGTTTTTATTTAGTTGAGAGTACTGTTAATGCTATTTTAGGTGGTAGAAAAAAATATAATTATAGGATAGATCAATCAAATAAATTACAAAATATAAATAATAATAGAAAGAGTTATGAATTCTATATAGGAAAACTATTTATAAGAACCCCTGAAATATGAAGCAAATAAAATCGTAAGTAACAAATACTTAGTTTATTTCATATGATATTTTGGAAGAAAAATATTAAGGAGTAATCATGTGGCTGATATAGGAAGTTTAAAAATACAATGTTTTAGTGGTGATAACTATATTCCAGTAGAAGGAGCTAAAATTTTAGTTAGAGAAGCTCAGAGAATGGAAAATGCACCCTCAGCGGCTCAATTAAATACTAATACAATTGGATTAACAGAACAAATAGATTTAAGTGCACCACCTATAGAATATTCTTTAGATGAGAATAACACTAAATTACCATATAGCTTGTATGATATAACAGTACAAAAAGAGGGATTCCAAACATTGATAATAAGAGGATGTCAAATATTCTCTGAACAAGTTGCTTATCAAAGATGTAATTTAATTAAACGTACTACAAGCGCTAGACAAGAAAGAGTTATAGATATTCAACCCAATAGACTTAATGGAAATTTTCCACCAAAAATCCCAGAAGATGATGAAAAACCATTACCACCACCTACATCAGGAGTAGTTTTAGCCCAACCAGTTGTACCTGAATATATAATAGTTCATCAAGGGGGACCTAATGATACATCAGCACCTAATTATAAGGTGCCATTTAAAGAATATATTAAAAATGTTGCTTCATGTGAAATTTATTCAACTTGGTCAGATAATGCAATAAGGGCAAATATATTTTGTATAATATCATTTACTTTAAATAGAATATATACGGAATGGTATAGAGGAAAAGGAAAAAATTTCGATATTACAAGTTCTACTGCATTTGACCATGCATTCAATTATGGAAGAAATATTTATGATAGCATAAGTGCAGTTGTAGATGAAATATTTTCTACTTATATTAAAAGGATAGGAAAGAAACAGCCACTTTTAACTCAATATTGTGATGGTAAAAGTGTTACCTGTCCACAATGGTTAAGTCAATGGGGAAGTCAGGGTCTAGGATCAAAAGGCATGCCTCCATTTGATATTTTAAAATATTATTATGGAAATGATATTGAATTAGAAACAGCAGAAAAGGTAGAAGGAAGTCCTAAATCATATCCAGGCTATGATTTAACTATAGGGTCATCTGGAGAACCAGTTAAAACAATACAAAATCAATTAAATACAATATCAAAAAATTATCCATTAATTCCTAAGGTTGCAGAAGATGGTGTATATAATCCTAAAACTGCAGAAGCAGTTAAGACATTTCAGGGGATATTTAATTTACCTCAAACGGGAGTTGTTGATTATGCAACATGGTATAAAATATCTGATGTTTATGTAGGAGTAACTAAAATAGCAGAGCTTAGAGGTTCTTTTGAGAAAGAGAGAATTTTTATTCCTCCAATGACTCCGCAATCATATAGTAAAAACATTCCTAATTTCTCTTACTTTGAATAGTGAATAAATAAGGATATCTCAAAAATATATCACATATTTGAGATATCCTTTTATTTATTATATAAAACATACTATAGTTTATTGTAAAAATTCATTATTATATCTAAGATTTTAATACACCTTCAAAATTGAATGAAGGTATAAATTCTGTATTATTAGTCCCATCATCTTGAACAAATCCGTTTTTAAGACCTAGATCTAAAGAATACTGAATTAAACTATCATAATGTTTAGGATTTAATGATCTATTTATTTCAGGATAATTACATGCTTTAAACATAGGGGTATATTGATTCATTAAACTAATATAAACACTATCTCCATACCTATTAAATAATAAATCAATAATTTTTTTTGAATCAAATAAAAGTCCTGGAAGCAATAAATGTCTAATAATAACTCCTTTAACTATGTTACCATTTGAATCAAATTTAATCTTTCCTACTTGTTTAACCATTTCATCTATTATTGATAATGCATTTGAGGCATAATCTTTAGCTTTTGAGTACTTAATAGAATATTTATCATTAAAATATTTAAAGTCAGGAAGATAAACATCTATATATCCATTTAAAGACTTAATGGTTTCAAGAGAATCATAACTATTTGTATTATATAATATTGGAATGATTAATCCTCTTGATTTTGAAATTTCTAGTGCTTCTATTATTTGAGGAACATAATGAGTTGGAGTAACTAAATTTATATTATGAGCTCCTTTTTCTTGAAGCTCTAAAAATATATCAGCAAGCCTTGCAATAGAGATATCTATTCCTTTATGTTGTTGACTTATATCATGATTTTGGCAAAATACACAACCCAAATTGCAGTTTGAAAAGAATACAGTTCCAGATCCATTTTTCCCTGATATGGGTGGCTCTTCCCAAAAGTGTAATGCTGCTCTTGCTACTTTAACTTTATCTGAAGCATTACAAAATCCTATTTCGTTATTCAATCTATTAACTTTGCAATTTTTATGACAAAGTGTACACTGTTTTAACATATATGAATATTTCATACGTATCTCCTTAAGTAATTATCTCAAAAATATATTTATAGTATCATTACTATTTAAAAATATAGTTTATTTATATATAAGTTCTTCACTATATTGGTAAGTCATATCATTTATAAAAATTTTAAGAATTATATTAATGAATAAACTTTATTGGAACTTATATATTTTTATTATATCATGCTGTTATAGACATTGAAAAAATTAACATGTTATTTTTTTTCATCTATTATTCTGAATGTGAATCAACAAATTGTTTTTTATGTTTAAAATAAAATATTATACATTGAGTTATAAAAATCAAACTTAATACTCCAAAAGCTGGATATAATTTTGTGATTAAGTTAGTGAATCCAATTTGAGAGATTGGAAGTGCTACAGCCAAAACGATAAAAATACCTTTTTTAAATTTTATATTAAAAGTTTGTTCTAAAGTTTTACTTATAGAGTATACATCTGAAACTTCTGTTGAAAACATTTCGAGCCAAATTATCACCAATAGAATAGCTTGAATAATATTACCAAACCTATTAGCTACAAGTAATAATGGAATTTCATATTTATATATATGTGGTTGATTAACTGTTAACATAAGATTTATCATTGAACAAAGTATAGTAAGACCTATGGCTCCAAGGGATATTCCTACAATCATAGTTTTTTTCTTTTTCATTTGAGTACTAAGAGGAACAAGTACTCCAGAACAACAAAGTATATTATATCCAGCATACAATATTGTTGAAACGGCTAGACCAGTTTTTCTAGGCTTAAATCTAGTTAAATTTTGAAATGATATGGCATCTTTACAGAATAAAAAATACAAAATAGTAATTAATGTTATAGTACATATTAAAGATGGTACAATAAATGAATTTATTTCAATTAATCCATCAGTATCACGTAGTAGAAAAAATAATGATATACAAATCATTATTAGAGATCCAATTAACTTAGGTATACCAAAAAATTGATTTATTAAAGCACCACTACCAGCTAAAATTATAGATGCACTAGAAATAAGATATAAAGTAGTTATAAAACCAGTAAACTTACCTATAAAATTGGGGCTTATTGTATTAATTAGCTCACCATATGAATTTAATTTATAGAATATGCTTATCCTGGATATAATAAGGCCTATGAATATATAAAATATTCCACAAACCAATATTCCTATAAAACTTTTTATACCAAATGATGTAAAAAACTCTGTAATTTCTTTACCTGATGCTAATCCAGCACCAACAACTGTACCTATAAATACTGCAGCTACCTGAAGTATACTAATAAATTGCTTTTTCAATTCTCATTCTCCTTAACAATATTTTCATTATTAATTATATAAGATAAGTATTTCATTTATTCTTCAATTATTCGCATAACACTACATTTCTTAGGAAAAATAAATACAAGATATTTAAAAGGGAGGTTATTTATTTTGAAAAAAATTATTTCAAAAATAATGATTTTAATTACAATGTTCATCTTAATAGGTTGCAAAAGTAATAGCTTAGGTCAAAGTGAAGTTAATGTATATGATAGTAAAAAAGCAATTGCAATTGCTAATGAATATTTAATAATATTACAAGAAGGGGATTTAGAAAAAGCTAAAGAATTATGTACAGATGAATTTTTTTCAATTCAAAAGCAGAGTAATTTGGGTAATTTTAAAATTCAATCCTTCAAGGTTGATAAAACTGTAGATTCTGGCAATAAACTTTCTATTATATTTGATATAATAAGAGGAAATGATAATGGGTCTAATAGTAGTCTAGATAAATATAATGTAAATGTTATAAAAGAGGGAGATAACTATAAGGTAAATAATTTGAAAACTGAAGAAGTAGCAGAGGTATATAGTATAAATAATCAATTAAGAATGAAAAAATCATCTGAAGGTCAAAGTAAGCTTTTATTAAAACTTTCTGACATTCCTAAAGAGGTATATAATAAAGAAAGTGGAGCATTAGAAGAATTAAAAGTACCAAATAACAACTTCTCATGTGCTGCATTAGGTTATAATCAGGATAAAGTTACATATGTTACAACAGATGGAACAGATGGAACAGATAATTTTATCGGAATATTATATGTAAAAGAAAAAGACTCAGTTGCTACTATTGGAGCCAATAGTAATGATAAATCACAAAATCAAGATAATATCAATGAAACATTAGAAAAAGTACAAACTGAAAAAATGAGTAATTGTGGTGTATTAAGAAACTGCAAAATTGATAGTGTAGTATTTAACTCGTTAGAAGATAAATTATTAGTTTCTTATAGTGAAAATGGTAAGGGGATTGGATTAAAAATATTTGATACTGAGAGTGGTGAACGATCTCCATTAAATGTTGAAGATAAATTTCCTATTGATAAGTATAATATAAAAGTTATGTATACAAGTGAAGAAGAAGTTACAATTAAAGTCACACTGATAGATGGAATAGGAAAAGTAAGTGATGATAAATCAGGAATTTATAAGATTAATCTACAAAAAGCCACTATAAATAAAAAAGAAAGTTAAATAAGGCATATGAATAAAAATAACGAGTCTCAAATACCCTGATTATTTTTCATTAGACAAGAAAGTAGATTTGCTTCATAGCTAGTCTATTAGGCAAATCTACTGACGCAGTATAATGAAAAATAGGCTTGGTAGATGGATTTGTTATTTTTGATTATGCCTAAAGTGAAAGTATATAAATAATATAACTAGGAGGAAAGATGAATAACTTTTGGAATGGTAAAAGGTATCATAGTTTAAATTGTTTTTTAAGAAATAAATTTGGTGAAAAAGTATTTAAAATATCACTAGATGGTGGATTTTCATGTCCTAATAGAGATGGAAAAATAAGCAAAGGTGGTTGTTTATTTTGTAGTGAAAGAGGTTCAGGTGATTATGCAGGAGATAGATGTTTTTCTATTACAAAGCAATTTAATGATGTAAAAACTATGATGGCGAATAAATGGAAAAATGGAAAGTATATAGCATATTTTCAAGCATATACTAACACTTATGCTCCTATTGAAGAACTTAGAAAAAAATATGAAGAAGCTATAAGTCAGGAAGATGTAGTGGCATTAGCAATAGCTACAAGACCCGATTGCTTAGATGATGATGTTTTAGATTTACTTGAAGAAATGAATAAAAAAGTATATGTTTGGGTTGAGCTTGGTTTGCAAACAGTAAGCGATGAAACTGCTAAAAAGATAAATAGAGGATATACATTAAGTGTATTTGAAGATTCTATGATGAAATTAAAAGAAAAAGGCATAGATGTTGTTGTACATACTATATTAGGATTACCTGGAGAGAATCATGATGATATGTTAAAAACAATAGATTATGTTGCTCATTCAGGAGCAAAAGGAATAAAATTTCATCTATTGCACTTAATGAAACAAACTCCTATGGTAAAGTTATATGAAAATGGAGAATTAGAATTTTTATCACAAGAAGAATATATAGATTTAATATGTAAAGGGATATCTATATTACCTGAAGATATGGTGGTTCATAGATTAACTGGTGATGCCCCAAGAGATTTATTAATAGGACCATTATGGAGTTTAAAAAAATGGGAAGTATTAAATGCAATAGATAAATCTTTAGAGGAGAATCATTTATACCAAGGCAAGAATTTTAAATAACAAATAATTTTAATCAAGTATTAAAAGAGATAAATGTCTAACAAATAGGGGGATCAGCATATATGAAAATAGATGTTATAATATCAGCAGATTATATAGAGGAAAGCAGAATTGAAAATAAAATAGTTGTTGTAATTGATATGTTTAGAGCAACATCTGTTATAACAACAGCAATTAGTAATGGATGTAAGGAGGTAATACCATATCTTACAATAGAAGAAACCATAGAAGCTTCAAAGAATTTAAAAAAGGATACATATTTATTAGGTGGTGAAAGAAAAGCTGTAAAGATAGAAGGATTTGATTTGAGCAATTCACCATTAGAATATACAAGTGAAAAAGTAAAAGATAAGACGGTACTTATGACAACAACAAATGGAACCAGAGCTCTTACAAAATGTTTGCCAGCAAAAAGGATTTTTATAGCGGCTATGATTAACGCAGAGGCTGTTGCTAAAAAACTTTTAGAAATTAATGAAGATGTAGTTATAGTTAACGCAGGAACTAATGGAGAATTTTCTATGGACGATTATATATGCGGTGGATATATCATAAATACTATATTGAATGAAAAGAAAAATATAGATCTTACCGATATAGGTAAAACATCAAATATGATATATGAGAGTAATAAGAATACCATAAATTATATTAAAGAGGCCAGACACTATGCAGTTATGAAAACTTTAAATTTAGATAATGATATAGAGTATTGTACAAAGAAAAGCATAATAGATATAGTTCCTGAATATGCTGATGGAAAAATAAAGTCTATATTTTAAAACATAAGTGGATATTTTTGTATAAATAAAAATACTTGTATTGATTTTAAAAAGATAAAATATTAAACTTTAATTAGTAGTATAATATATACTACTTTATTGAAGGGGATTATTGAATTAAGGGGGAGTACTTTTGGATATCAATACAAATTTATTAGAAATAGTTAATGAATTTTCAATGTTATCAGATGTAGAGGGGATTCTACTAGGAGGCTCATACGGAAGTAAAACAAGTGATGAAAATTCTGATTATGATGTTTATGTTTATTTAACTAAAGAGTTAAGTTTAAAAGATAGAAAAAGGATTACTGATAAATGTTGTTCTTATATAGAATTAAATAATACTTTCTGGGAATCAGAAGATGATGGGATATTAAAAGGATGTAATATCCCTATAGAAATAATATATAGAAATATTGAATGGATTGATTCAACATTAAGTAGAACATTAATCAAATGTGAAGCAGATATAGGATATACAACATGTTTTTGGAGTAATATTATAAATTCAGAAATACTTTATGATAAGAATGATAAATTAACAAGTCTAAAAGGAAAGTACAATTTACCTTATCCTTTAAAATTGAAAAGCAATATAATAGAAAAAAATTATCAATTATTAAAATGTAAAAGTCCAGCATATTATTATCAAATAGAGAAGGCATTAAAGAGAGAGGATTTTATTAGTATAAATCATAGAATAGCTGCTTTTTTAGCTAGTTATTTTGATATTATATTTGCAATAAATGAATTTCCTCATCCTGGTGAAAAAAAGATTTTAAAAATTATAAAAGATAATAATTTTATTATTCCTAAAAATATGGAAAGTGATATTGAGAAATTGTTGCAATGCTCAATAGAAAAAGGTAATGCCATTTTATATAAAATGGATGAATTAATAAAAAATTTAGATATATTATTAGAAAATGAAGGGTTCAGTATGAAGAATAGGTGATATAAATTATGGAAAAAATAACAGAGCTGTTAGAAAAGTTAGGTTTTTCAAAGACAGAAGCCTCAGTATATATAGACTTATTAAAAAATTCCACATTAACAGGATATCAGATTGCTAAAAATTTAAATATTTCTAGATCTTCAGTGTATGCTGCATTAGATAAATTATATAAAAAAGGAATAGTATTTTTACTACCAGGAAATACTCAAGTTTATAAAGCAGAGAGTCCATCTATTTTAATAAATAAGATGAAAAATGAATTTATTGAAACAACTGAATTATTAGAAGAAAAGTTAAAAGAATTAGAAACATCAAGTGTTGATGAAAGATATTTTAATATAGAAGGTTATGATAACATAATTATAAAAATAAAGCAGATGTTATTAAGTGCAAAAAAAGAAGTTTATATAAATACAGATTTTAATTTAAATATTTTTGCTAAGGAGCTTAAAGAAATCTATGATAGGGGTATTAGAATAATTGTATTCTCATTTTCTAAATTAGAAAATGATAAATTACCAATTGAAATTTATGCTCATGAACAGACTAGTTGTTTAGGAAAAGAAACAAGGATGATGTTAGTAGTAGATTGCGAAAGAACATTAGTTGCTGATCAAGGAAAACATAGAGAAGAAATGTTGGGTACTTTTACTGATAATATTCTTATGTGTTCAATAATATCTGAACATATTCATAATGATATATATCTTCTAAAATTAAAGAATAAATATAAGGATAATTTGATTACTGAAGATATTAAATTAAATACAATATTAGAAAATAGATAATTAAATATTATATTTTAAATATCAATAATGGATTAAGATATATAGAATAAACAAAGGACTATCTCAAGTTTATAAAACTTATAAGATAGTCCTTCTTTTTAAAATACTTGGAAGATAAGGAATTTTAGATAATAGCTTTCATCTGAATTCCAAAGAATTGGATGATCACATGATTGAGTTCTAAATTCAACTTGTCTTAGCATCTTTCGTGCATCTTGAGCTGCTTCTAAGACTGTTTTTCTTAAAAGTTCTTCGCTCATATAATGAGAACAAGAACAAGTGATAAAGTATCCACCAGATTTAACTAATTTCATACCTCTTAGATTTATTTCCTTATAGCCTCTTTTAGCTGCATTAATTGTATTTTTTGATTTAGTAAATGCAGGCGGATCAAGTATTACTACATCAAATTTTTTCTCTTCTCTTGACCATGCTGGTAATACATCAAATGCATTATGACATTCAAACTTAACTGTATCTTGTAAATTATTAAGTTCAGCATTTCTAGTAGCACAATCAATAGCATGTTGAGAAACATCTATACCAAGTACAGATTTAGCACCTGCAATACCTGCGTTTAATGCGAATGAACCAGTATGCGTGAAACAATCTAAAACATCTTTATCTTTACATATTCTATGTATTGCTGCTCTATTTTCCTTTTGATCTAAGAAAAAGCCTGTTTTTTGACCATTTGCTAAATCAACTATGTATTTAACACCGTTTTCTATAATTTCAACATTAGTATCAAATTCTTCTGTTAAGAAACCTTTAGTTTGTTCTAGACCTTCAATTTCTCTAGTAGCAATATCACTTCTTTCATAAATACCTTTAGCATTATATTCTTCAATTAATAATTTAACTATTAAATCTCTATATTGATCCATACCTAATGTAGAAATTTGGACTACATAATAATTCTCAAATTTATCAATAGTTAATCCGGGCAAAAAGTCTGCTTCACCAAATACAAATCTACAAGATGATGTATCAATAACCCCTTTTCTATAATCGAAGGCAGTTTTAAATCTTCTTTTAAAGAAATCTTCGTCTATAGATTCATTTAAGTCTCTTGTCATTATTCTAATTGTTATTTTACTCTTATCATTTATATAACCTTTTCCAATAAAATAGCCTTTATGATTATATACTTCTACAATATCTCCATTTTGATATTCACCATCATATTCATTAATTTCATCAGTATATATCCAAGGACGACCATGTTCAGCTTTACCACTACGCCCTTTATGTAAATAAAATTTACTTGCCATATTATAAAAGACTCCTTCCAAAATAATTATTATATTTAATAATAGGCATTATTTTCAAATTACACTATGTTTTAAGTGAATGTTGATATTGTAGTATAAAGTTCATGGACAGAAGAATTTACTTTAAGAACTCTAAAATAAAGCTTAGTCCAATTAATGCATGTTCCCAATCATAGATTGTTGACAAGCAATTAATTGTACAAATCTTCATTAAGAGTTCTAAAAAGCAAATTCCAATGCCAGTTCGCCCTTATACTATAATATCAACACTATTTTAAAACAGAGCCTTAAATTACTAAAATAAAATCTTTTCTAAATTAGTATAATAATTTTTTAACTAAAATAAAACCTAAAAAAATTATAAACCAGAATAAAACTGATTTATAATCTTTCTTAAATATCTCATATGATTATAACATAATAATTATCTAATATTTAATTATTTTATTATGTTTAAAAATATAACTAATTATTTAAATTTTTAATTAAATCTTTGATTTTTTCAGCACATCTTTGCCCTTTACAACACCCTAATCCAGCACCAGTATCTTTTTGAACATCCTCATAAGTTTTAGCACCATTTTTTATAGATTGTTTAATTTTAGCTCTAGTTATACTTTTACAAATACAAGTTTTTGTTAATTTATCTAAAATTTCTTCATTTAAATTATTGTTCATAAATTCTCTCCTTAAGATTTAGTTTATTATCATAATTAAAACATAATACTGTATAGTAGTAAATATTAATGAATAATAATTATCAAAAATTAATTATTATTTCAAATAATTAATTTAATATATAATATATTAAAACATAAAAAACTAAATATGTATTTTAATTGGGTTATATAACTAAAATTATATTTTTATTAAATAAAGATGTCTAAAAATATAAAAAATGAAGTGTAAAGTAAAAAATTCATAAATTGTTATATTTATAATATGATTTTTTTATGGTATCTTTTTTTATAAAAATCATTATGTTATAATTAACTATATAATGAAAATTAAGTAAAATAGTAAAATTCAAACAAGGGGGACAGTTTTAATGTTTAGACGACTTAAAAACAAAAAATTTTTATCATCTATAGTAGCATCAATGATGGTATTTACTTTATTTACACCGATAACAGTAAAAGCAGATACTAAAACTGATACTAATAATGAAGTAATCGATTTAACTGGAAATAAAACAGTTAATGGTAACAAAGATGTTCTTTTGGCCAAAGATGGAAACGTTAACTTGCAAATTTTAACAACTACAGATTCTCATGGTAGATTCCTACCATATGACTATGCTGTAAATGTTACTGATAATTCAGGAAGTCTTGCACAAATATCAACTGCAGTTAATGATTTAAGATCTAAAAATCCTAATAATACAATTGTTGTTGATGCAGGAGATATTATTCAAGATAATTCAGAATCATTATTTATAAATGATTCAAATAACCCAATGATAACTGCTATGAATAAAATAGGATATGACACTATTACTTTGGGAAATCATGAATTCAATTATGGTATACCAGCTTTAAAAAATATAATGAAACAATTTAATGGTACTGTATTAGGGGGAAATGTATATGACACTGATGGCAAAACAAGAATTGCAGCACCATATAAAATAGTTGAAAGAAGTGGAGTTAAAGTAGGAATAATAGGTATGGTAACACCTAATATTACTAAATGGGATGCGGCTAATTTAAAAGGATACAAAGTTACTAACCCTGTAGAAGAAACTAAAGCTGCAATTGCAGAACTTAAAAAGCAAAATGTAAATACAATAATAGCTGTTAATCACATTGGTGAGACACAAGAATATGGTACTGAAGGATCAAGTGCTATTGATATATTAGAAGAATGTCCAGAAATAACTGCTTTCGTTGCAGCTCATTATCATGTGAAAATAGCTGGAGACTATTATTATGACCATAAGATATATTCTTTAGATGCTAGTAAAAATAAGGTTACAGCAGTAACAAAGGATGGAACAATTACAGATGTAACTATGGAAGATTACAATAAAGCAAAAGCTAATGGAACAGTAATAATAGAAGCGTATAAATGGGCTAAGACTCTTGGTCAAATTAACGTTAATTTAACTAAAAATTCTAATGGAGAATATGTAGTTGCAAATAAAGGTACAGATATTACAACAAAGCTTTATGATATGGCCCCTAAAAATGGAACTGCTGTTCAAGCTGATAATGAACTTACAAAATCATTAGCAAGCTATAATCAAAGAGCAATTGATGATGCTAACACACCAATTGGTACATTAAAAGATGGAAACTTAACACCTCCAAATGAAATTAAAGGAATAGATCAAGCAAAACTTCAACCTACACCAATGCTTACTTTAATTCATAATGTTCAAATGTATTATGGTGAAAAAGTAGCAAATCATAAAATAGACGTTTCATCTGCAGCAGTATTTAAAGATGGACAAAACATAGCAGCAGGAACTATTAAGAAATGTGATACTGCTAATATATATAAATTTGACAACACATTATATGTTCTTAAAATGACAGGAAGTCAACTTAAGAAATATATGGAATGGTCTTTTGGTTATTACAATAAATATAACCCTGGAGATTTAACTGTTTCATTTAATAAATCTATCCCAGGATACAATTTTGATATGTTTGGTGGTATAAAATATAATGTAGATGTATCAAAGGATGTTGGAAATAGAGTAGTTAATTTAACAAGAAATGATGGAAGTAAAATAAATGATTCAGATGAACTTTATGTAACAGTTAATAACTATAGAGGTGGAACTCAATTATTAACTCCTGGAGTTATATTTAAAGACGGAGAAGCTCTTCCAACTCTTGTAGGAAAATCAGAAGAAACTGCTGGATTAGGTGATGGAAGAATAAGAGATTTAATCGGAAAATATATAAACGAAGTTAAGGGTGGAACTATAACTCCTGAATGTGATAATAATTGGAGCGTTATAGGTAATAATTGGGATAAAGAACAAAGAAAAAAAGCAGTACAATGCATTAATAATGGAAGTGTAACTTTATCTGGAGTTGCAGAAGAACAAACATCTTCTAATTCAAAATCTGTAACTTGGGATGATGTAAAAAATAAATAAAAATTAAGTTTTACCACTAAGTAAATATAAAAATAAATTTTAAAAAAGATTGTAAAGTCATAGGGGTTAAATTTCTGTATCTCTATGACTTTGCTTGGTTTTAAATATAATATTAAAGAAAAGCTATGTTTTAAATGAAAATTGATATTATAGTATAAAGCTCATGGACAGAACTGAAATAGGAAACTTGACTCATATACATTCGTTCAGTAAGTTCCAGGAACAAAATATAAAATTGCACTCTGTGAAAGTTAATGTTGCCAAATATAAAATTTGGACATTCACTTAAGAGTTCTAAAAAGCAAATCCTAATGCCAGTTCGCCCTTATACTATAACATCAATACTATTTTAAAACATTGTATAAACAATAGGAGTAATTATGAAAAAAGTAAACAGAAATACGTATATATGCATAACTTTATTGGCAATAATTGTAATAGGATTATTTACATTTTCAATTGTAGAAAGTAATAAGCAAAAATTTAATATTAATAGTAATTACTTTTTTGCAAAAGCAAGGGTAGATAAAATAGATTATGATGATACTAATAAATTAGAAGATGAAAACAATCAGGTACTACAAACTAAGCAGGAGTTTGAAATTACAATACTTAATGGTAATCATAAAGGAGAAAAATATAAGATTAGAAATACTATAGAAGCTATAGATATACATAGAATAATTGTTAGTGAAAATGATGAAATATTAATAAATTATACTATTTCAGATAATGATGGAACAATAAACTCAATACATTTATATGAGATGGTTAGGGAAAGCTATTTATATATATTAATAGGAATATTTATATTATCTGTTATTTTAATTTGTGGGAAAAAAGGTATTAAATCAATAATAACTTTAATTTTTACAGGTTTTATGATAATAAAAGTATTACTTCCAATATTAATTAGTGGATTTAATCCATTGGTAGCAACAATTATAGTATGTATTGTAACTGTAGCATCTTCATTATTTTTTATAAATGGAATAAATAAAAAAACAATAGTTTCAATACTTGGGACAACTGGAGGCATAATAATTGCAACTATTGCAGCAATTATCATAGGTAACTTGTGCAAAATAACAGGGCTTGCTGAAACTGAATCACAAATGATAGCCTATGCTAATGCAAGTATAGAGCTTAACTTTAAGCAGATAATGTTTTCTGCTATAGTAATTGGTGCTTTAGGAGCTGTTATGGATGTTAGTGTGTCAATTACTTCAGCTATGGACGAAGTATTACAGATTAAAAGCAATATAACAAAAAAAGATTTTATAAAAAGTGGTATGAATATAGGTAAAGATATTATAGGTGCTATGTCTAATACTTTAATTTTGGCTTATGCAGGAGGAGCATTTAGTTTAATATTTTTACTTGCAGCTCAAAAAATGACTTATGCAACTATTGTTAATATGGAAATAATAACAACAGAAATAATAACAGCTTTTGCAGGTAGTCTTGGAATTGTTTGGACTGTGCCTATTACAGTGTTTGCAATGGCCACTTTAGTTTTTAGAAATAAGTTTAAAACTATAAAAAAATAAATTTAAAACCATCAATTGACATTTAAATAACGTTAATATATAATGATTACAATAAAAGACTGTGATTAGGAAAAGTATCTTAAATTCAACTTTTAGAGAGTAGCTGTTTGGTGCAAAGTTATAGGAGAATTAAGAGAAAATCACCTAGGAGTTAGAGGCTGAAAGGTTTTACCGATTAAGTTTTCTCGTTAGCCAGCGTTAAAGGATAGAGTATGTTTGTACTTGAAATGAGACATTTAATAATTATATTGAATGTTTACCTTAGGTGGTTTGCGAATTCAACTTCGTCCTGTGGGATGGAGTTTTTTTTATAGTCAATTTACATTGAAAGGGGAAAAAGATAATGTACAATAAAGTAGATTCTACAAAGAGTAATGTAAGTATGGAAAAAGATATTGCAAAACTTTGGAGAGAAAAAAACATTATACAAAAGAATTTTGATTCTAATCAAGATGGAGAATATTTTACTTTTTATGATGGTCCTCCAACAGCAAATGGAAAGCCACACGTTGGTCATATATTAACAAGAGTTATGAAAGATATAATCCCAAGATACAAAGTTATGAAGGGATATCAAGTTTTAAGAAAAGCTGGTTGGGATACTCATGGTCTTCCAGTAGAGTTAGAAATAGAAAAGAAACTTGGGATTTCAGGTAAAGAACAAATTGAAGATTTCGGAGTAGAAAAATTTATTAAAGAATGTAAAGATAGTGTATTCTCATATGTAAGCCTATGGGAAAAAATGTCTGAACAAATCGGTTATTGGGTTGATATGGATGATCCATATGTAACTTATCATGACAACTATATTGAATCTGAATGGTGGGCTTTAAAGCAATTATGGAATAAAAAGTTATTATACAAAGGTCATAAAGTAATGCCTTACTGTCCAAGATGTGGAACTGCTTTATCATCTCATGAAGTTGCTCAAGGATATAAAGATGTTAAAGACTTAACTGCAACTGCTAAATTTAAAGTTGTAGGAGAAGAAAATAAATATATATTAGCATGGACAACAACCCCTTGGACATTACCATCTAACTTAGCTTTATGTATAAACAAAGCATATACATATTGTGAAGTTCAAGTTGGAGAAGAAGTTTATATTTTAGCTAAAGATTTACTAGGAAAAGTTTTAGGCGATACAGAATATGAATTAATTAAAGAGTTTAAAGGTGAAGAACTATTAGGAGTTAAATACGAACAACTATTACCTTTTGCAAAGGTTGAAGGTAAAGCATTTGAAGTAATCCATGGAGATTATGTAACATTAACAGATGGTACTGGTATAGTACATATCGCTCCAGCTTATGGTGAAGATGATAGTCTTGTTGCTAAGAAAAATGGAATTACATTTATAAATTTAGTAGATACAAATGGTAACTTTGTTGAAGAAGTAACTCCATGGGCAGGAAAGTTTGTTAAGAAATGTGATGATAGTATTGTTAAATATCTAGAAGAACATAATAAATTATTTAATGCTCACAGACATATGCATTCATACCCACACTGTTGGAGATGTGATACACCATTATTATACTATCCAAAAGATAGCTGGTTTGTTGCAATGACTGAAATGAGAGATAAATTATTAGCAAATAATAATAAGATAAATTGGTATCCTGATAATATTAGAACAGGAAGATTTGGTAAATTCCTTGAAAATGTTATTGACTGGGGTATTTCAAGAGATAGATATTGGGGAACACCTCTGCCAATATGGAATTGTGAATGTGGTCATAAAGAATGTATTGGAAGTAGAGAAGAATTAGAAGCTAAATCAACTACAGATTGTAAGGGTATAGAATTACATAAACCTTATGTTGATGCAATTAAATTAAAATGCCCAGAGTGTGGAAAAGAAATGACTAGAACTCATGAAGTAATTGATTGTTGGTTTGATTCTGGTTCAATGCCTTTTGCACAATGGCATTATCCATTTGAAAATAAAGAAACTTTTGAAAAGAATTTTCCAGCTCAATTTATATCAGAAGCTGTTGACCAAACGAGAGGATGGTTCTATACATTACTTGCAATATCAACATGTTTATTTGATACAAACCCATTTGAAAATTGTATAGTGTTAGGTCACGTTTTAGATAAAAAAGGACTTAAGATGTCTAAGTCTAAGGGAAATGTTGTAGATCCATTTGAAGTATTAGGTAGTCAAGGCGCAGATGCTACAAGATGGCATTTCTATACTGCAAGTGCACCATGGCTTCCAACAAGATTCTCAACTGATGATGTTGCAGAAACTCAAAGAAAGTTCTTAGGTACATTATGGAATGTATATTCATTCTATGTTTTATATGCAGATATAGATAAATTTGATCCAACTAAATATGCTGATTTTGTATCAGATAATGTAATGGATAAATGGATTATATCTAAATTAAATACATTAATTGCAACTGTTGATGAAGGATTAAGTTCTTATAAAATAACTCAATCAGCATTAGCAATTGAAGAATTTACAGATGAATTATCAAATTGGTATGTAAGAAGAAATAGATCTAGATACTGGTCTCAAGAATTAACAGATGATAAGATTGGTGCATATGTAACTTTATATAAAGTATTAACTAATTTAGTTAAGGTAGCATCACCATTTGTTCCATTTATGACAGAAGAAATTTATCAAAACTTAGTTGTAAATCTTGATAAAAATGCACCAGAAAGTATTCATTTATGTAAATGGCCTGAAGTAGATAGTAATGCTGTAAATAGAGAATTAGAAGAGGAAATGGATTTAGCTTATACACTTGTTAAGCTTGGAAGAAGTGCTAGAAATGCTGCTAATATTAAGAATAGACAGCCACTTTCAGAAATTCTTATTTCAACAAATTCTTTACCAGAATACTATGGTGATATTGTTAAAGAAGAATTAAATATTAAGATGGTTGAACTTGGAGCAGATTTATCAAAATATGTTAACTTTGAAATTAAACCTAACTTACCTGTATTAGGTAAGGCTTATGGTAAACTAATACCACAAATCAGAAAAGCAATTTCAGAAAAGAATCAAATGGAATTAGCTCAAAAGATTCAAAACGGTGATAGTGAAACTATTGAAGTTAATGGAACAGAAATAGTTCTTACAAATGAAAATCTTTTAATTACAATGCAAGGATTAGAAGGATATGCATTTGCAGGTGAAGGACATATAGGTGTTGTATTAGATACAACAATTACACCAGAACTTCAAGAAGAAGGTCATGTAAGAGAAATTATTTCAAAGATTCAAAATATGAGAAAAGATAAAGGCTTTGAAGTATCTGACAAAATAAAACTTTATGTTGCTAATAATGATTTATTATTAAATATAATTGAAAAATTTGCAGAAACTATAAAGAAAGAAACATTAACTTGTGATGTTATTTATAATGAAGAAAAAGAGTATACAGAAACTATTATAAATGGTGAAAAGTTGGAAATGACAGTTGAAGTAATTAAGTAGATATATAGTTAAGGGCTAGAATCTAAAGGACTCCTTTTGATATCTAGCCTTTAAATTTGCAGAAAAATCACTATTTATCAACAAGTTTCTTGATTTTTATAAGATAATATTAGTATAATTAATTATCTAGAATAATATAAAGGAGGAATTAGTATGGCTACTTCTATTAAAGATGTTGCTAAAGAAGCAGGTGTTTCAATTGCAACAGTTTCTAGAGTGTTAAACGATATAGATGTCGTTAATGAGGATACTAAGAAAAAAGTATTAGATGCAATAAAGTTATTAGGATATAGACCAAACATAATTGCTAGAAGTCTAAAAACGCAAAAGACCAAAACAATAGGTATATTATTACCAGATGTATCAAATCAGTTTTATCCTGAAATTGTTAGAGGTGCAGAAGATGTTTCTAACATATATGACTATAATGTGATTTTATGTAATTCTGATCTTGATATAGAAAAAGAAAAAGAATATTTAAGAGTTCTTAAAGAAAAAATGGTTGATGGAGTACTTTATATGAGTAGTTCACTTCAAGAAGAAATATTAGAGCTTATTAATGAATTAGATTTAAAGACAGTACTTGTTGAAACAAAAGATAAAGAAGGAAAACTTCCAAGTGTTACAATAGATAACATTAAAGGAAGTTACGATAGTACTAAGTATTTAATTTCTAAGGGATTAAAAAATATTGCTTTTGTTGGTACTAAGAAAAACAATATGAATGCTTGGGGTGACAGATATCTAGGTTACGAAAAAGCATTAAAAGAAGCAGGCATTCAAGTAAATGATGATTTAATCTATCTTGATACAATAAAAGTAAAATCAGGATATGAAGCTGTAGACGAATTCATAAAAAAAGGAATTAAAGTTGACGGTGTTGTATGTGCTTCTGATGAAATAGCAATGGGAGTTATAAATAGATTTAGAGAAAAAGGGATTAATACACCTAACGATGTTAGCGTTATTGGTTTTAATGATAATTATGCTGCATCAATTTTCTATCCTAAAATAACAACTATTTCTCAACCAACATATGATATGGGATCAGTTGCTATGAGAATGCTTATAAAACTTTTAAATCAAAATGAATTAGAAGAAGCACATTATGTTTTAGAACATGAGTTAATAGAAAGAGAAAGTACAATTTAATTATAAAAAACAATTAATAAAATAATGCCTTAAAAATAAGGCATTATTTTATTTTGGAAATATTTTTAAACGTACTCTATATTTTAAGTGAATACTGATTTTTTATATAAGGCACATGAAATAAAATAATAGATCAAAGAGGCGTTGTATATTTTGTGTCAGACAAGGAAGCAAATTTAGTTAATAGCAAGCTATTAGCTAAATTTGATGACGCAGTATCATGCAAAATAGACGAGCATACTGGTCTGTTATTTTTTTGAATGTGCCTAAAATCAATGAATCAAGAAATTTACTCCTACAATTGTAACTAAAAATAAAAAATGATAAAATAATTAGTATTGCAATTATATATCAGAAGGAGGAGTTTAATGAATAATCAAAAGAGATTAGGTGAGCTAGGAATAGGCAAATTACTATTAGAATTTTCAATTCCAGCTATCATAGGGATGTTAGTAAACACTTTATATAATATTATTGATAGAATATATATAGGTCATATTCCTGAGGTAGGTAATTTAGCAATAACAGGAGTAGGTATTACACTTCCTTTAATGACTATAATTTTAGCATTTGGAATGTTAGTTGGTATAGGAACGGCTACTAGAATTTCAATAAAATTAGGGGAACATGATAAAGAAAGTGCGGAGCATCATTTAGGAAATGCTTTTACACTATTACTAATAATAAGTGTGCTTTTAACAATTATAGGATTAAGTTTTATGGAACCCCTTTTAAATATGTTTGGGGCAAGCCCTAATACTATAGGATATGCTGTTGATTATATAAGAATAATTTTTATAGGAACTATATTTAGTCTTATGAGTTTTGGATTAAACCATTCAATAAGAAGTGATGGAAGTCCTAAAATAGCAATGTTTTCAATGCTAATAGGTGCTATAACAAATATTATTCTTGATCCTATATTCATATTTACATTTGGACTTGGAGTACAAGGTGGCGCAATTGCTACTGTAATTTCTCAAATTGTATCAACAATATGGATTTTATATTACTTTACTAAAGGAAAGAGTGTACTTAAGATTAAGAAAAAGTATTTAAAACTTAATAAATCAGTAGTTATAAGCATATTTTTAATAGGAATGAGTCCTTTTAGTATGCAGATTGCTCAGTGTGCGGTACAAATAGTTTCTAATAATTCTCTTCAAAGATATGGAGGGGATGCTGCTATTGGTGCTATGACTATAATAAATAGTTTAGTATTAATATTTTTAATGCCTATATTTGGATTAAATCAAGGGATGCAACCAATAGTAGGATATAATTATGGTGCTAAAAAGTATGATAGAGCTAAGAAAGCTTTAAAATACTCAGCACTTGTAGCAACTATAATAGTAACTGTAGGATTTTTAGTAGTTGAAACAGTACCAGAACTTTTAATTTCTATATTTAATAGAGATTCTGAAATTTTAACAATAGGAATTCCAGGTATGAGAATATTTTTAGTGATGTTACCTATAATAGGTGCACAAATAGTAACAACGAATTTCTTCCAGTCAATAGGGAAAGTTAAGGTTTCAATGTTTTTAAGTTTATTAAGACAAGTAATAATATTAATACCTTCATTATTAATAATACCAA
Source organism: Clostridium sp. CTA-5 (assembly GCF_054768135.1). NCBI lineage: Bacteria > Bacillati > Bacillota > Clostridia > Eubacteriales > Clostridiaceae > Clostridium > Clostridium sp. CTA-5. The sequence goes on from NZ_BAAAAT010000008.1 coordinate 82,460, forward strand.
GAATTCTAGGCTTAAATGGAATATGGATAGCAGGTTGTGTATCAGATTTTTTATCAGCAATAATAACATTAATAGTATTCTTAAAATTTAATAGAGAATTTAAAAAAGAATTTGTTAAAGTAAAAGAACAATCTGTTATATAAAACTAAACCCCTTATCTTTAGTTTAAAGATAAGGGGTTATTTTTATATTATTCCTTCAATTTTTAAAGTATCTTCTAATTTTTGAACCGTTTCAGATAAAGAGATAAATTTTTCTTTTATTTGTTCTTTTGATGGAGTATTTGTATTAAGAGATTTTTCTATATCTTGTATAGTTTTAATAGCATCATCTATGTCTTGTTGAGCTATTTTTAAAGTTGATTCTTTCATAAAGTTTCTCCTTTTTGTCAAATTAAGTTTAATCATTTCTATCCTATCACTACTAAAAAATAAGTGCAAGGCATATAAATGTAATGAACAATTATGTTTTGGAGGAGAAGATGATAAATTATATTTGGTTTTTAATGATTTTTCTTGGAGTTCTAGTTGGATTGATAACTGGAAATGGAGAAACAATTTCTAAAGCCATAGTTAACTCATCAGGAAGTACAGTTACATTTATTATTGAACTTACAGGAATTATGTGCTTCTGGTGTGGAGTTATGAAGGTTGCAGAAAATAGTGGACTTACAGATAAATTAGCTAAAATTTTAAAACCTTTATTAAAAATTATATTTAAAGAAGCAGCTAGAGATGAAAAAGCACTTGGGGCTATAGTTATGAACCTTACAGCTAATATGATGGGATTATCAAATGCAGCAACGCCATTTGGAATTAAGGCTATGGAGGAAATGGATAGACTTAATAAAGAAAAAGGAAAGGCATCAAATGATATGGCACTTTTCTTAGTATTAAATGCAGCTTGTATACAATTAGTACCTTCAACAATTATATCAATAAGAGCTGCTTGTAATTCGGCTAATCCTGGAATAATAATAGTTCCAGCCTTAATATCTACTGCAACAGCAGCTACTGTTGGTATACTTTGTTGTAAATTACTACAAAGGTATTTTTAGAAGGGGGTGCTTATATGCTTAATTATTTAAGTAGAAGTATAATTCCTATAATATTTTTAGTAATTATAACTTATGGGATGATTTCAGGAAAAAAAGTATACGAATGGTTTGTAGAAGGTGCTAAGGAAGGATTAAGTGTTTGTTTAAGAATATTTCCATATCTATTAGCAATGATAATTGCAGTACAAATATTTAAAGAAGCTAAATTATTAGATATTATAAATAATTTAATAGCACCGGTTGGAAATTTAATAGGTTTACCTAAGGAGATAATTCCCTTAATAATTATTAAACCCCTTTCAGGAAGTGGAGCAATTGGTGTGTTTACAGATATTATAAAAAGTTTCGGTGCTGATACTAAAATAGGGTTAATATCTTCTGTTATTATGGGAACAACCGAAACAATTTTCTATACAATTACAGTTTACTTTGGTGCAGTAAAAGTAAAAAAGATAAGACATACATTATGGGCAGCTATTTTTGCAGATTTAACCGCTATAATTATGGCAGCTTTTATAGTTAACTTATTTATTCTTAAATAATTTAAACATATACTAATATTTAACTAAATTTAATATATAAATAAAATATAAGGACATGTTTTAAAACATATCTCAAAAGGATTTCTCAAAATTAATATAATATATAAATGCTCGTTTAAATATAGTAAGGTTATATAGATATTTTTTTGAGATAGCTCTTTAGTCAAATTATAAAGTATAGGAGAGGATCTTTAATGGTTAATGAAGCTAAAAAATTATTTATTGCTATGGTAGGAGCAACTACAATGACTTATGAAAAAGCTAACGAAGTTATAAATTCCTTAGTTGAAAAGGGGAAAGTAACTATAGAAGAAGGAAAAGAATTGTCAGAAGAATTAAAGAGAGAATTAAAAGAGAAAACAGATAATGTAAAAATCAAAACAAGTGAAAAAATTAAGGATATAAAACCAATTACTAAGGATGAGATGTATGAAATGTTAGAAGACTTTGATTTTGTAACTAAGGAAGAATTAATAGAACTTAAAAATAGAATTGCATCATTAGAAGAAAAATTAAAAGAAAATTAATGTACATCTTTGAATTATCATTTTATTTGCCGAAGTAAATAAAGAACTGTCTTAATATTAATAGAAATTTTTAAGGCAGTTTTTTTAAGGAGGAATGTTTTATGAATAAACAGTCTTCAAAAAGATTTAAAGAAATAATAAAAATTTTTGCTAAATATGGATTTGGATATATTTTTGACAACAAACATGATGTAGAAAAAAAATCTCCTAAAAATTTAAGAAAAGCATTTGAGGAACTAGGACCAACATTTATTAAATTAGGGCAAATATTGAGTACAAGACCGGATATTATATCTAAAGAATATCTTGAAGAATTAGCTAGATTGCAAGATTCAGCTCCTAAAGAGGATTTTCAAATAATAAAGTATGTTTTAGAAGATTCATTAAATATTTCTATAGAGGGACACTTTAAATATATTAATCCACTACCTATAGCATCTGCATCTATAGCTCAAGTTCATGAAGGAATTTTAAAGGATGGTAGACGAGTAGTTATAAAAGTACAAAGGCCAGATATAAGTGAAAAAATTAATTTAGATATTGCTATATTAATAAGAATATTTAAATTTACAAAAGTTAATTCAGTTATACCAATTGATGCTATAGAAGCATTGCAGGAAATAAAATCTATGGCGGAAGAAGAGTTAAATTTTATTCTAGAAGCAAAAAATATTGAAAAGTTTAGGGAATATAATATTGGGTTAGCTTCAGTGTATGTCCCTTATATAGTTAACGAGTTATTAAGTGAAAAAGTAATAATATTAGAAAAAATAGATGGATTTAAAATAAATGATTTAGATATGCTTTATAAAAATGGATATGATAACAAAGAAATTGCAAAAAAATTAGCTCTATCATATTGTAAACAAATATTTAAAGATGGTTTTTTTCATGGTGATCCTCATCCGGGAAATTTATTAATAAATTGCGGGAAAATATGTTTTATAGACTTTGGAATAGTAGGGCGATTAAATGATTGGATGAAGAAAATTCTAAATACAGCTATACTTGCTATAGCAACAAAAGATAAAGAAAAATTAGTAGATTGTATATTATCAATTTCAATAAAGAAAGGTAAAGTAAATAAAATACATTTATATGATGGAGTATCATACATATTTGATACATATTTATCTACATCTATAAAGAATATAAAAATATCTATATTGCTTCAGGAAATATTTGATTTAGCTAATAAAAATAATATACAATTGCCACGAGAGTTAATAGCTTTAACGAAGACTATAATAATATTAGAGGGTGTTATTGCTGAAATTGACCCAGAATTAGAAATTATAGATGTTGTAATAATATTTATTAAAAATGAAAATAAAGCAATAATTTTAGATTTTTTACAAGATGAAGAATTGTTGATTTCGTTATATTCATTTGGAAGAGATACAATAAAAATACCATCTAAAACTGTAGAATTATTAAATAAGCTATGTGGAGGAGAAGGAAAATTGCAATTAACAATTAGAGATAAAAATATTATTTTTAAAGAAATAAATAGAATGATAAATAGAATTATTATAGGAATATTAGTATCTTCATTAATAATTGGATCCTCCATGATAATAAGTAATAACGTTGAGCCAATATATAATGGGATATCATTAATTGGAGCTATAGGATATTTAATATCAGCAGCACTTATATTATGGATTTTGATAAGCATTATTAAGGAAAGAAAATATTATTATAAAAAATAATATTAGTATATTTTATTAGAAAACCAATAGAAGTTTATGATGAAAACAATAATATTTAGAAGTAAGATTAGACTTAAATTGTGATATAATGAAGAGGATACCATTAGTGGTATCCTCTTTTTTAAGAGTTGGGTAAATTATTTTATTAAGAAAGGTAATGAAATATATGAGAGTATTAGAACGGATAGAAAATTTAAGAAAAATAATGAAAAGAGAAAATATAGATTATTATATAGTTCCTAGTGCAGATTTTCATCAAAGTGAATATGTTGCAGAACATTTTAAATCAAGAGCATATATAACAGGATTTACAGGGTCTGCTGGAACTGCATTAATAGGTTTGGAAAAAGCAATTCTTTGGACAGATGGAAGATACTTTATTCAAGCAGAACAACAATTAAAAGATTCTGGTATAGAGCTTTATAAAATGAAGATACCAGGTTGGCCAACTTTAGAAGAATGGTTAATGGAGAATATGAATAAGGGAGAAACTTTAGGTTTTGATGGAAGATTATTTTCTATTAATCAATATGATGAATTTAAAAAAATAGAAGATACAAAAAATATAAAAATAATAATGGATAAAGACTTAATTGAAGAAATATGGACTGAAAAACCAGAGTTACCTAAAGAAAAAGTATTTCTACATGATGTAAAATATTGTGGTAAATCTGCAAAAGAAAAGATTGAGGAAATACGTAGTGAAATGGGAACCGAGTCTTATATTATATCTTCACTTGATGATATCGCTTGGACATTTAACATAAGAGGAAATGATGTAAAGAATACACCAGTAGCGTTAGCTTATGCAATTATAAATAAACAAGAAGCGATTTTATACATTGATAAGTGTAAACTTTCAAAAGATGATGAATCTAAATTAGAATTAAATGGTATCAGAGTAGAGGACTATAATAAAATATTTGAGGATGTTAAAAAAATAGATAATAGTGTTACTGTAGATCCTAATAAAATTAGTGCATATATATATACATTAATAAAAGAGAATGTAAAAATTATAAAACAACCAAATATAACTACAAAGTTAAAAGCTATAAAGAATGAAACAGAAATTCAAAATCTTAAAGAGTGTCAAATAAAAGACGGTGTAGCAATGGTTAGATTTTTAAAATGGCTTAAAGAGAATGTTGGAAAGATAGAAATATCAGAAATTACTGTTGCTGATAAATTATTAGAATTTAGAAAAATGGGAGAACTTTTTATTGAAGAAAGTTTTGGTACAATTGCAGGATATAAAGATCATGCAGCTATGATGCACTATTCTGCAACAGAAGAAAGTGCATATAAATTAAAGCCAGAAGGTATATTATTAGTTGATTCAGGTGGACAATATTTAGATGGTACTACAGATATAACAAGAAGTTTCATCTTAGGTAAATTAACAGAAGAAGAAAAGAGAGACTTTACATTAGTATTAAAATCTCATATTAATCTTATGAAAGCAAAAATTTTAAAAGGTACATCAGGATCAAATTTAGATGTATTAGCCAGAACAGTTTTATGGAATGAAGGCATAGATTATAAATGTGGTACTGGTCATGGTGTCGGATTCTTTTTAAGTGTACATGAAGGACCACAAACAATAAGTCCACTTCCTAATAAAGTATCATTAGAGCTAGGAATGATATTAACTAATGAACCAGGAGTTTATAGACAAGGAAAACATGGTATAAGAACTGAAAATGTAATGCTTGTTGTCAAGGACTGTATAAATGATGAATTTGGTGAGTTTTATAAGTTTGAGGTAATGTCATATTGTCCTATAGATATAGATGGAATAGAAAAATCTTTATTAAGTAATGAAGAAAAGGTATGGTTAAATAATTATCATAGTGAAACTTATAAAAAATTAAGTCCATATTTAAATGAAGATGAAAAAATATTCCTTAGAGAAGTTACTAAGGAAATATAACATGCATTAAAAGAAACTAATAGATCGAATATTATAAAACATTAAGGCTTATTAGTTTCTTTAATAAAATGCTATTTAAGTTAACACTAATAGATACTAATTAAAATATTTTTTCTTTTGGTGGATGTATAAATTTATTTATAAATACTGCTATAATTATACCAATAGCGGTATCAATACATCTACCAAGAGCATATAGATAAGAAGCTTTTCCTGGATGATTTACCATTATACTAATAAAGACTATGCAACAAATAGCAACAGAAGCAGGTTTATTTAATAATGTACATATATATATTGCTATAATTATTCCTAAACCTGTAATAATAGAAGTTATGTTAAATAAGAATGGAATTAATGTACTTAAATATATAACTATAATTCCAAGTAATCCACCAAGGAAAGTACCAATTAGTCTATTTTTACCCATATCAAAAGAATTATAGACTGTATCTTTCATACAAACAACACAAGCAATACAAGCATAAAAGGAATCAGTGCGATGAAAAGCTTTAAAAGTTATCATGCATAATGAAACTGCAAGAGCAGTTTTTAAATTTCTTAGCCCTATTTTGGGAAGTTTAAAATTCTTCAAAATATTATTCCTCCTATTTTGAAAACATTATAACATAATAATATTTTTGTTTTCAAAAGTTATATATTGGGAGGGTAGTAGATTTAGAGGTGTATATATGAGAATGGTTAGGGAGATAAATATTAATCCAAAAAATATTAATGAAATCGATTATATTAATGAGGGTTCAATTACAAATAAAAATCTAAATATAATGAAATATATTTTTAACAATATATTAAATGGAGTATTAGTCATTGATGAGAATAATACAATAAATTTATTAAATAAACAGGCAGAAAATATATTTGGAGTTTTAAGTGAAAACGTAGTAGGTAAATCTCCTGAAAAATGTATTTCTAATTCAAGATTACATTTAATAAATGGGGAATCTTTAGTATATATTTTTAAAAAAGATAGTAAAGAATTAGTACTTTTAAGAAGGAAAAGTCCAATATATTTAGAAGGAATTTTTAAAGGAAATGTAATTGTATTTGAAGATATATCTAAAATAGAGCAAATAAATAAAGAGTTAATAGCTACCAAAAAGATAAGAGATAAATTTGAAATAATATTAAATTCTATTAAAGAAGGTATATGTGTTTTGGACAAGTATGGATATATATCATATGCCAATCCAGAATACTTTACCCTATCTGAAGAGGATGAAAATATATTAGGGAAACATATTGATGAAGTTTCTCCAAATGGAATAAGAAAACAAGTGCTTTTGACTGGAAAAAGTGAAATAGGGAAAATAAGAAACAAACAAAGCAAGATTATTACATCAGCATATCCAATTACTAAAGATAATAATATTATTGGAATATTGTCAACTATTAATAAACTAGGTGGTATGTCAATATTACCAGAAAATTTAGGAGATATATCCGAAAATGAAGAGGTTTTAGAAGATGATTTAAATGCAATAAATAAACCTCATAAGGCATTTGATAAATTTATAGGACATAGTCAAAAAATTATAGAAGTATTATTATTAGCTACAAAGGCAGCTAAAAGTTCTGCAACTGTGCTCATTAGAGGGGAGAGTGGAACTGGTAAAGAACTTATAGCAGAGGGCATACATTATGCAAGTGAGAGGAATAAAGGACCATTTATAAGAGTAAATTGTGCTGCTATACCAGAAAATCTAATAGAAAGTGAATTATTTGGACATGAAAAAGGTTCCTTCACAGGAGCAATAAAAAGAAAGCTTGGCAAATTTGAGTTAGCTCAAAATGGGACAATATTTTTAGATGAAATAGGAGAAATGGATAAAAATACTCAAGCAAAGATTTTAAGAGTATTACAATATAAAGAATTTCAAAGAGTTGGTGGAGAAGAAACTATAAAAGTTGATGTTAGAGTTATAGCAGCAACTCATAGGAATTTAGAAGAAATGATAAAGAAAGGAGAATTTAGAGAGGATTTATATTATAGATTAAATGTAATTCCTATATTTATTCCTGAGTTAAAAGATAGAGTAGAAGATATACCAATATTAGTTGAACATTTTATCAATAAATTTCAAAAAGATAATAAACATAAGCAAGTCTCAAAAGATGTAATGAATACTTTTATAAATTACTCATGGAATGGGAATGTAAGAGAACTTGAAAATGTGATAGAAAGAATATTAGCATTAAATGAAAGCAATATTATTACATTAAAAGATATACCATTATACGTAAAGGAAAAAACTTTAAAATCAAACAAAAGTAATATTAAAATATTTAAAGATGAGGACATTATAAGTTATCAAAGAGGGGAAATACTAAATGTTATAGAAAATGTAGAAGAAGTATTACCTATGAAAGTATATGAAAGAATGATAATAGAGAAAGCTTTGAAAAAGTATGGGAGTTTTAATGCAGCAGGAAAAGCATTAGGACTTAATCATAAAACTATTGCAGCTAAAGCGAAAGAATTTGGAATAGAAAAGACAACTTCCTGGAAAAAAATAAAAATATAAGAATAAAATGACACAATAATATGTATTAAGGTTATTGTGTCATTTTTAGTATATAATTTGTATTTATAGGCAAGTTAAATACAAAAATATCCAAAAAAAACAAAATTAGTTACAAAAAAGTATAGAATATATACATATTTGATAAAGACTAATATATTTAATAAACAGTAATAGTTGGGAAAAAAGAACAATACAAACGTTTTCAATTGGTATTTTTGACCAAGACAATACAATATAACCAAAACAATATAGTAGAGATAATATGTAGACACTACTGTTTGTCTTAAATTTAACAATTAATTCAAGTTGGCACGGCAATTGCTATTAGTAATAAGTGTAAATAAAATAATTTATAATATGGGAGGTATTATTTATGTCAATTTTTATGTCTGAATTAATTGGGTCAATGTTACTTATCCTTCTAGGAGATGGCGTTGTTGCTAACGTTGTTCTAAAAGATTCAAAGGGTACAGGATCAGGATGGATAGTTATAACAACAGGTTGGGCTTTAGCAGTTGCAATTCCTGCACTTATTTTTGGTGGATATAGTGGAGCACACTTTAATCCAGCATTAACTGTTGCACTTGCTGCAATAGGAAGTATTTCTTGGTCAGTAGTACCAGAATATTTTGCAGGTGAGTTTTTAGGTGGCTTCTTAGGTGCTATCTTAGTATTTGTTATGTACTATGATCAATTTAAAGCAACTGAAGATCAAGCATCTAAATTAGGCGTATTCTGTACAGCACCAGCTATAAGAAATACTGGAATTAACTTTATAGGTGAGGTTATTGGAACATTCATGTTAGTATTCGGTATTTTAGGATTAGGAGCTGTTCAAATGGCACCAGGACTTAATACTTTAGCAGTTGGTGGATTAATATTCGTTATAGGTTTATGTTTAGGTGGACCTACTGGATATGCAATCAACCCTTGCAGAGACTTATCACCAAGAATAGCACATGCTATTTTACCTATACCAGGAAAGGGAGGTTCAGATTGGGGATATTCTTGGATCCCAGTTGTAGCTCCGATTGTTGGTGGTTTAATAGGTGCATTCTTATATCAAGCAATTGTATAGTATAAAAAATTAATATAAAAATAAATTAAATAACAGGTCTTGTTAGAGCAAAGTCTAACAAGGCCTAAAACTATATTATTTAGGAGGTGCTTAATAATGAAGAAGTTAATAAATAATCCAAACAATGTTTTATCAGATATGTTAGAAGGAATTGTGGCAGCACACCCAGAGTATTTGAAGAAATTAGAAAATGCTAATGTTTTGGTAAGAAGTAAAAAATCTGAAGGAAAAGTAGCATTAGTCAGCGGTGGTGGAAGTGGACATGAACCAGCACATGGAGGATATGTTGGCTTCGGAATGTTAGATGGTGCAGTATGTGGAGAAGTTTTTACATCACCTACTCCTGATCAAGTATATGAAGCAATTAAAGCTACAGATAATGGAAATGGAGTTCTTCTTGTTATAAAAAATTATACCGGAGATGTCATGAATTTTGAAATGGCAAAAGAAATGGCAGAAATGGAAGGGATAAATGTAGAACAAGTAATTGTAAATGATGATGTAGCTGTAGAAAATAGTTTATATACAGCAGGAAGAAGAGGAATTGCTGGAACTGTATTCGTTCATAAAATAGCTGGAGCAAAAGCTGAATCTGGTGGAAATTTAGAAGAAGTAAAGGCTGTTGCTGAAAAAGTAATAAATAATGTTAGAAGTATGGGAATGTCTTTATCATCTTGTATAGTACCAGCAGCAGGAAAAGCTAACTTTTCATTAGGTGAAGATGAAATAGAAATAGGAATGGGTATACATGGGGAACCTGGAACTCACAGAGAAAAAATCTCTACTGCTGATGGAGTTGCAGAACATTTATTAAGTAAAATTTTAGATGATATTAGTATAACTAAAGGTGATGAGGTAGCTGTAATGATAAACGGTCTGGGATCAACACCATATATGGAGTTATATATTATAAATAAAAAGGTAAATGAAATATTAAAAGATAAAGGCATAAGTACACATAAAACTTTTGTTGGTGAATTTATGACTTCATTAGAAATGGCAGGATGTTCTATTTCAATATTAAAACTCGATAATGAGCTTAAAGGATTACTTGATGCAAAAGCTGATACTCCAGGACTTAAGGTTATATAATAGCATCATATTAGAGGAGGGTTAATTATGGTAACAGTAAAAGAAGTAAAAGATATTCTAGTAGAGATAGAAAAAGTTATAGAAGAAAATAAATTATATTTAAGTGAATTAGATGCAGCAATAGGAGATGGAGATCATGGCTTAAATATGAGTAAGGGATTTAAAGCACTTGTTGAAAAGGTAAAAGGTTTACCAGATGATGACCTAGGAAATATATTTAAAAACGCAGGTATGGCTTTAGTTTCTAATGTAGGAGGAGCATCAGGTCCTTTATATGGAACTGCTTTTATGAAAGCAGCTATGGTAGTTAATAAAAAAAGTGAAATGGATATAAATGATTTTGTTAAAGTTTTAGAAGAAGCTTTAGGTGGAATAAAAATGAGAGGTAAAGGTCAAGAGGGTGAAAAAACAATGATTGATACTTTATCACCATCAATAGAAGCCGCTAAAAAGTCTATTAAAGAAAATAAATCTGCTAAAGAAGTCTTACTTGAAATAAAAGAAGCAGCTAAAAGAGGTATGGAACATACAAAAGATATAATTGCAACTAAGGGAAGAGCAAGTTATGTTGGAGAAAGAAGTATAGGACATATTGATGCAGGAGCTACTTCAATGTACTTGATTTTAAATACTATAATAGAAAATTTGACTAAAGAGGAGAATTAATTATGGTTGGTATAGTAATAGTATCACATAGTAATTTTATAGCTAAAGGTGTTAAAGAAGTTGCGCTTCAAATGGCACCAGAAGTTTCAATTGTAGATGCAGGTGGAACAAGTGATGGAAGAATAGGTACAGATATTTCTAAAATAACTAGTTCAATAGAAGAAGTTTATAGTGAGAGTGGTGTACTTGTATTATTTGATTTAGGGAGTGCATTTATGAATACAGAAATGGCTATAGAATTTTTAGATGATAATATTAGAGAAAAAGTGGAAATCGTAGATGCACCTTTAGTAGAAGGAGCAATTACAGCAGCAGTAGAATCTAGTATGAATAAATCTTTAGCAGAAATAAAAGATGTTCTTAAGCCTATGTCTTTAAATAAAATTTCTTAATATTTAATATAAAAAGAAGGTTGTTATTCAATCTTCTTTTTATATTAAATTATTTGACATGAAAATGTATTTATTCTATTATAATAAGTGTATAAATGCTATGAAGAGAAGAGTAATGAAAAGGAATTTTTAAAGAGAGCTAATGTTTGGTGAAAATTAGTAAAGGAAATTTTCATGAAGATGGACTTGGAGCATATTTCCCGAGCAATATTTGTTAAGGATTTACGGAAGCACCCGTTATAGTGCATGGTGATGATGGTCACCTAGTGAGTTATTTATTGTAAAATGAATAGGAAGTAGAGTGGTAACACGTATATACGTCTCTATATAGGTTAAATATACCTATATGGAGACTTTTTTAGTTAAATTATAAATTCTAAAAAATATAGGATTTATTTAATAAATATTAAGAGGTAAAGAAATAGTATTTAAGATTACTGTTTAAAATAAGGAGGAATATTTAAAAATGTGTAAAGAATGTAAAAAAACATATTATATAACTACACCAATTTATTACCCATCAACAAAACTTCATATAGGTAACACTTATACTACAGTAGCTGCTGATGCTTTAGCAAGATTTAAAAGATTAACAGGATATGATGTAATGTTCTTAACAGGTACAGATGAACACGGTCAAAAAATCCAAAGAATAGCAGAAGAAAAAGGAATTACTCCAATAGAACATGTAGATGAAATTGTAGCTGGTATTAAAGATCTTTGGAAGATGATGAATGTAAGTTATGATAAATTTATAAGAACTACAGATGATTACCATGTAAAAGCAGTTCAAGATATATTTAAAAAATTATATGATCAAGGAGATATTTATAAGAGTTCTTATGAAGGCTGGTACTGTACTCCATGTGAATCATTCTGGACAGATACTCAATTAGTAGATGGAAACTGTCCTGATTGTGGAAGACCAGTTGAAAAATCAAAAGAAGAAGCTTATTTCTTTAAGATGAGTAAATATGCTGATAGATTAATCAAATATATAGAAGAAAATCCAAATTTCATTCAACCTGAATCAAGAAAGAATGAGATGTTAAATAATTTCTTAAAACCAGGTCTTCAAGATTTATGCGTTTCAAGAACTAGTTTTGATTGGGGAGTTCCAGTAACTTTTGATGAAAAACATGTTGTTTATGTATGGATAGATGCATTATCAAACTATATTACCGCACTTGGATATGGTCAAGATAACAAAGAATTATATAATAAATTCTGGCCAGCAGATGTACATTTAATAGGAAAAGATATCCTAAGATTCCATACAATATATTGGCCAATAATGTTAATGGCTTTAGATTTACCACTTCCAAAGCAAGTATTTGGTCATGGATGGTTACTTGTTGATGGTGGAAAAATGTCAAAATCTAAAGGAAATGTTGTAGATCCAGTTGTTTTAGTTAACGAATTTGGTGTAGATCCCGTAAGATACTACTTATTAAGAGAAATTCCGTTTGGAGCAGATGGTCTATTTAATAATGAAATATTCATAAAAAAGATAAATTCAGATCTTTGTAACGATTTAGGTAATCTTTTATCAAGAAGTGTCGCAATGATAGAAAAATACTTTGAAGGGGAAATTCAACCACAAGCTGAAAAAGGTGAATTTGATGAGGAATTAATAAATTTAGCATTAGCTACTCCTAAAAAAGTTGAGGAAGCTATTGATGAATTAAATATCCCTTTAGCATTAGAACATGTATTTGAATTAATAGGTAGAGCTAATAAGTATATAGATGAAACAACTCCTTGGATTTTAGCTAAAGATGAAAGTAAGAAAGCTAGATTAGGAACAGTATTATATAACTTAATTGAAAGTTTAAGATTTGCTTCAGTTATGATTTCATCATTCTTACCAGATACAGCTAAGAAAATTAATGAACAAATCAATACTAATGAAATATCATGGGAATCATTAAAAGCATTTAACGGAACAAAAGCTGGAACTAAGGTAGTTAAGGGTGAAAATTTATTCCCAAGAATAGATGTAGAAAAGAAACTTGAAGAGTTAGAAGCTTTAAAGGCAGCACAAGCACCAGCTAAAAGAGAAATAACTCCTATAAAAGAAGAAATAACAATAGATGATTTTGAAAAAATCGACTTAAGAGTAGTTAAAGTGTTAGCTTGTGAACCAATAAAAGGAGCTAAAAAATTACTTAAATTAAAGGTAGATTTAGCTGGAGAAGAAAGACAAGTGGTTTCTGGAATAGCTAAATATTATAAGCCTGAAGAATTAGTAGGAAAAAATGTAGTTTTAGTGGCTAATTTAAAACCGGTAAAGCTTAGAGGAGAATTATCACAAGGTATGATTTTATGTTCAGCATCTGATGATGATAGTGAATTAAAAGTTGTAGATCCAGGTGAAATTTTAAGTGGAAATATAGTTAGATAATTTTTAATTAAAAGCAATCTTTTTAAATTTATAAAAGATTGCTTTTATAAAAACTTTTGAAGGAGTGAAAAGTATGAATATAATAATTGGAAATGCTTGGCCTTATCCTAATGGAGAGCTTCATTTAGGAAGAATAGCTGTATTATTACCAGGCGATATATTAGCTAGGTATCACAGATTAATGGGAGATGATGTGGTTTTTGTATCTGGAAGTGACTCTCATGGAACTCAAGTAACTATTAAAGCTAAAGAGGAAGGGCTTACTCCAGAAAAAGTAGAAGAGAAATATCATGAGAAGATTCAAAAGTGTTTTAAAGATTTAGGATTTTCTTTTGATATCTTTACAAAAACTCATACAGAATATCATTCAAACAAGGTAAAAGAATTTATACTAAATTTATATAATAAGGGGTATATCTATGAGAAAAATATTGAGCAAATATATTGTGAAACTTGTGAAGAATATCTTTCTGATAGATATATAGAAGGGATTTGTCCCTATTGTGGTTCTCATGCAATTGGAGATCAATGTGATGAGTGTTCAGAAATATTAGAAAGTGAAAATTTATTAAATAAACAATGTACTTTTTGTAAATCTGAACCAATAATAAAAGAAACCAAACATTTATTTTTTGCGTTATCCAAACTAGAAAAATATGTAAAAAGAGTTTATATAAGACAGAATGGTTGGAGAGAAAATGCACAAAAAATTGCAAAGAGATATTTAGATGAAGGTCTTAGAGACCGTGCAGTAACTAAAGATTTTAATTGGGGAATTGATGTCCCATTAGAAGGATATAAGGATAAGAAAATTTATGTTTGGATAGAAGCTTTAATGGGATATTTGACTGCAAGTATGAAATGTATAGATGAAAGAGAAGAAGATTATAGAGAATATTGGTCTGGAGAAGATAGCAGAGTATATTTTGTACATGGAAAAGATAATATACCGTTTCATACAATAATATTTCCAGCTATTTTGGCAGGATTAGGGATAAAGAATCCTAATATGAGAGAAATTTCAAGTGAATATTTAACGCTAGAAGGGAAGAAATTTTCAACTATAAAAAATTGGGCAATTTGGCCTGATGAAATGTTAGAAAAATATAATCCTGATTTAATTAGATATTATTTAATATTAAACGGACCAGAAACTAAAGATTCTGAGTTTATGTGGAAAGACTTTATAAAAACAAATAATAACGATTTGGTAGGATTATTTGGAAATTTAGTAAGTAGAGTTTTAATGTTTTTAAATAAGAACTTTGATGGAAAAATACCTGATTGTAGAATAGATAAAGATTTAAAAGAGAACTTATTTAATATATATTGTAAAGTTGGAGATAAAATAGAAGAGGGACGATTTAAAGAGGCTTTAAAGGATGTTTTAAGCTTAGTTAAAACAACCAATAAATATTTTGATGATGAAAAGCCTTGGATAAACATACATGATAATAAAAAAAGATGTGAACAGGTAATTTATAATTGTGTACAAATAATTGCAAATTTATCTAATTTAATGGAACCATTTATGCCATTTTCATCACAAAAAATAAGAGGTTTCTTAGGAATAAAGAATTCTACATGGATGCCTATAGAAGTAAGAAAAATGAATATAGGTGAAATTGGGATTTTATTTGAAAAAATAGATAAAAAAAATATCTCCGAAGAGATTACAAAATTAAAAAATAACTGGAACATCTCATTTAGGGGGTGAGATGTTCCAAAAACCATTAATAAATTAATGGTTAAAAGGGGTAAATAATAATGCTTTAACTACTTTACAACTTAAATATTACCAGTGTAATATGTCAAATATGTGTCAAATTTAAATTGTTTTTAAATTTAACAATTATATAGTAAATAATAAATAGATTTAAATAAAAAAGTATATTTTTAAGGTAGAGAAAATTATAAAATATAAATTAGTATTTGAAAGGATATGTTTTTATGGAAAAATTATTTAGGATAATTGATAGTCATGCGCATTATGATGATGAGGCATTTATAGAGGATCAAAAAGAGGTGTTTAATGAAATTAAAGAAAATGGAGTTATAGGGGTCTTGAATTGTGCAGCCTCTTATTCAAGCTTAAAAACTACAAATAGATTAACCAAAGAATATGATTTTATATATGGTGCATTAGGAATACATCCTGAAAATGCAAATGAATTTGCTGATAGTGTTTTAGAAGAAATTAAAGAGTATATAAAGTCTAATAATAAAATAGTTGCAATAGGAGAGATTGGTTTAGACTATTATTGGGATGAAAATCCTGAAAAAAGTATTCAAAAAGAAGTTTTTAGAAAGCAAATGCAATTAGCACAAGATTTAAATTTGCCAGTAATAATTCATGATAGAGAGGCACATAAAGATACATTAGAAATAATGAAAGAATTTAAAGATGTAACTGGAGTTGTACATTGTTTTTCAGGAAGTGTAGAATTTGCAAAAGAATGTATAAAGTTAGGATATTATATAGGATTTACGGGAGTTATTACATTTAAAAATGCAAAAAAATTGGTTGAAGTTGCAAATGTAGTCCCAATTGATAGAATGTTGGTTGAAACAGACTGTCCATATATGGCTCCAGAACCTAATAGAGGGAAAAGAAATAAATCAGATTACATAGAGCATATAATAAATAAACTAGCAAGTATCAAGGAAATTGATCCATTTCAATTAAATTTAAAGCTTAATGGTAATTTTTGTAGGTTGATAAGAAAAGAAATTTAATGTAAAATATTTACTATAGAATTTATACTTAATTTTAATTAAAGATTCCGCTTAATATAATTTTAAAATTTAATAACATTGATATAATACCTTTGAAAAGAACCTATTTTTATATAGCTATCATAATTTTTTATATTTTTATATTTTATGCACAGAGTGCATTATAACTAGGGTTCAAGTATTGCAAGAGTCTATCAATTTGACAAGATTACATGTTTTAGGATATAATTCAGTAGACGCTCTTGCCAAAGGAGGGAAATCAATGGTAGAAAAATTAAAAGATTATTTCAAAAAAAGTTTTTCTAACGGTCCGAAGGCAAAAATTATTTTAGGAGCAGTTGTTATAGCAATTGTTTCTACAGCGACAGTAATGAGTATGAGAAAAACGCTCACAATAAGTATAGACGGTAAAGAGGAAACTTTTGTCACGTATAAAGGGACTGTTAAGGATGTGTTGCAAGATAAATCAATAGAATTATCTGAAAAAGACAAAGTGCAACCATCATTAGAATCCAAAGTATCTGAAAAAGAGGCCATTAAGATTAAGAAAGCTATTCCAGTAGATATTGTTAGTAATGATAAAACGATAACACTACAAACAGCAGAAGATACTGTTGGGGATATGCTAAAAGCAGAGTCAGACACGCTAAAGGAACAAGGCGTCGAATTTAACGAAGAGGTTGATGAAGCATTACCGAACTTGGAATCAGAAATACAAAACGATTTAAAAGTTCAACTCGTTAAAGTAGAAACTAAAGAGGTTGTAGAAAATCAAACAATAAATTTTGATACAGTAGTAGAAAAGAATGCAGATCTTGATAGTAGTGTGCAAAAGGTTAAAACTGAAGGAACTAATGGACAAAAACAAATCACATATCAAGTGATGTATAAAGATGGTGTAGAAGTTTCTAGGGAAGTAAAGAGTACTAAAACTCTTGTTGAACCACAAAATAAAGTTGTCTTAAAAGGCACAGGTCAAGTATATGCAAGCAGAGGTTCAGGAGATATAAAATATAGAAAAAAAGTGTCTTGTATGGCAACAGCATATAGTGGACATAACACTACAGCTACAGGTAGACAACCTGTTAGAAATCCAGGTGGATTGAGTACTATTGCAGTAGATCCATCGGTAATTCCATTAGGAAGTAAAGTATATATAGAGGGTTATGGATATGCAATTGCAGCCGATACAGGTGGTGCAATACAAGGAAATAAGGTTGATTTATATCTTAATTCATCAAGTGAATGTTCTAGCTGGGGAAGAAGATCAGTGAATGTAATCGTGGTAGCGTACCCTGGAGAGTGGTAATGTATTGTAAGAGGTAACAGTAAGGTTATCTCTTTTTTTTTATTATTTAAATAAAATCAAGTTTGATATACTATTAATATATTAATGGATATTCAACAACAAAGGAAAGGGAGTATAAGAGTGATAAAAGAAGTTATTGTAGTGGAAGGACGAGATGATGTTGATGCTGTTAAAAAGGCATTAGATGCTGAAATAATAGCAGTTGGTGGATTTGGAATAAATGCAAAAGTTATAGAAAGAATAAAGGAAGCTCAAAAGAGAAAAGGAGTAATAGTTCTTACTGATCCAGATTTTGCAGGTGAAAAAATTAGAAGAATAATTTCTAAAAGAGTAAATGGAATAAAACATGCATATATTGCTAAGGAAGATGGATTAAAAAATGGAGATATAGGAGTAGAAAATGCTTCGCCAGAAGTGATTTTAAAGGCTCTTGAAATGGCTAAAATTACAACAGAAGAAAAAAGAAGCTTCTTTACAATGCAAGATATGTTTTATTTTAAGTTAACAGGAGATATAACATCAAAAGAAAGAAGACGTATGCTTGGTAAAATACTTGGAATAGGTTATGGAAATGCAGCTCAAATGATATCTAGATTGAATAATTATGGAATAACAAAAGAAGAATTTGTTAAAGGTATAGAAGAAATAGAAAAACAATTGGAAGTAGGTAAAAAGTAAATGGATTTAATGGATATAAAAACGAGAGATTTAGTAAAAAAGTATAATTTCAAATTTTCTAAGAGTTTAGGACAGAACTTTTTAT
Organism: Clostridium sp. CTA-5; assembly: GCF_054768135.1. Taxonomy (NCBI): domain Bacteria; kingdom Bacillati; phylum Bacillota; class Clostridia; order Eubacteriales; family Clostridiaceae; genus Clostridium; species Clostridium sp. CTA-5. The sequence goes on from NZ_BAAAAT010000008.1 coordinate 101,217, forward strand.
TAGATGATAAAGTTCTTGACGATATAGTAGAAGGTGCAGACGTAAATGAAAAAGATTTTATTATAGAAATAGGTCCTGGTGTAGGTGTATTAACAGCTAAATTGCTACAAAAAGCTAAAAAGGTTACATGTATAGAGTTAGATAATGATCTTATTCCAATTTTAGAACAAGAATTAGGTGAATATGAAAAATTTCAATTAATACATAATGATGCTTTAAAGGTAGATTTTGATGCTATCATAGGTGATGAGGAAAGTGTTAAACTTGTGGCTAATTTACCTTATTATGTTACAACTCCAATAATAATAAAGTTATTAAAGGGAGGATATAATTTTAAATCTTTAACGATAATGATACAAAAAGAAGTTGCAGAAAGAATAAATGCTGAACCAAATTCTAAAGAATATGGAGCATTATCTGTTTTAGTTCAATATTACTGTAATACTAAAATAATTAGAAAAGTGTCACCAGAAAGTTTTATGCCAAGACCGAAAGTTGATTCTATTGTTATTAGATTAGACAGATTAGAAGAACCTAGGGTAAACGCTAAAGATGAAAAATTGTTTTTTGATATAGTAAGAAATGGGTTTAATATGAGAAGAAAAACTTTATGGAATTCAGCAAAACAGATAGGTTTATCTAAAGAAAAATTAGAAGAAGCTTTTAATGATGCTGGAATAGATCCTAAAAGAAGGGCTGAAACTTTAACTTTAGAAGAATTTGCAGCTTTATCAGATAGTATATATAAATTTAAATAAGGCTATGTTTTAAGTGAAGGTTGATATTGTAGTATAAAGCTCATGGACAGGGGAATTTACTTTAAGAACACTAAAATAAAGCTTAGTCCAATTAATGCATGCTCCCAATCAAAGATCGTTGACAAGCAATTAATTGTACAAATCTTTATTAAGAGTTCTAAGAAGCAAATTCCAATGCCAGTTCGCCCTTATACTACAATATCAACACTATTTTAAAACATAGACTAAAATAAAAATTAGCCACATAAAAATAATAGATTAAAGATGTACAATATATTTTATTTCAGAAAAGTAGATAAAATGGATTAATAATTAGTTGTTAAGCCATTTTAAAAAATGTATGAGCTAAAATATATAAGTATGTTAATCTATTATTTTTTTATGTATTTTATATAGTATTAGTAACTTAGGCACATTCAAAAAAATAACAAGTCAATGTGCCTTAAACATTTATAGTATTTAATCATAATCCACTAATAAAAGCATATACTGTATTGAATAAATATATGTGGAGGGATTATGGGGGTGTCACACAACAAATTATATAGAAATTTTATAATTTTACAGGAAGATGAAAAGGCAAATTCAACATCTAGCAATAAAGCATTATCTGGATACGCTAAGGTAGAAACAAAGGGTGACAAATGCAAAATATCTTTTTATGCTCAAAACTTAAAACAAGAATCAAAATATTCCATGGTACTTATCTGTTGTAAAAAAGATTCTAAACACTTAGTAAATTTGGGTCTTTTAACAATAAATGAAGTTGGAAAGGGAGATACCAGCAAAGAATACTATATTAATAACATAGCTGGTTTAGGTATATCCTATGACAAGATAGTAGGAGCTGCTATTTGCAAACCTAATAATGGAGAAATTATCTTCCTTATGTATGGTTTCATGAATGGAGAAGAACCAAAAGAAAATTGGAAAAATTTTAAAATGATTAAGGAAGACATTCAAAATAAAGAAAAACTAGAAAATGAAATGTCAAAAAATCAATCTATGAAACCTAAATCTGAAAATAAAGAAAGCATGAAAGATAAAAAAGAAGAACCTAAATCTAAAAATAAATTGAAAATTGATATGGAATTAGATAATTCATACGATAAGAAAGACAAAAAAGATAACAAGAAATGTAAAGATGAAGAAAAGAAAGAAATGAAGCAAAAAGAACAAAAGGAAGCAAAAGAAGAAAAGAAAGAAAAAAATATATCAAAACAAGGTTGCTCAAAGATTATTGAAGATGTAAAAAATGATTCTAATTGTATTGGGCAAGAAAATCATAAAAGAATTGAAGAAAATACTATAATGGATGCAGCAGATTCTGAACAATACGAAAAAAATTCATATGATTATTCAATACAAAGTAATCGTAGAAGAATTGAAGAAAACAGCATAATCGATGGTGCAGATTTTGAACAATACGAAAAGGATATTCAAAAAATAAAAGATACATCCTCAAATAACTTTAATATACAAGGAAAGATTGGAGAATATTTTGAGCAAATTGCTGATGGCTTTGATAAATATTCACAAGGGTTAGATGGGATTAAGTATTGTAAATGGTATAGTATACCAGTAGAAGGAATTGATGATTTATGTAATGTGTCTAACTATAATAAATATACATTAGCATATTATCCAATGCTAAATTATTATCCTTATATAAATAAGAGCAAACACTTTTTATTAGGTTATAAATGTGATTCAGTCGGAGAATTAAAATATATTGTCTATGGAATACAAGGTAGCAAAGATATTTCAGATCAGCCTTATGAAGGAAAAACAGGTTTTGTAACATGGACACATAATGAAATGAGGAATGAAGGTTACTGGCTCATGTTCTATGATTTCAAGAATTCTACTATCGTAGTTCCAATGCAGTAAATGAGAAATTGTTATGAATAAAAAACAGATAATAGTTATGTCAATTTTAGTTTCGTTAATGATTATATTGGGCATAACACAATCATTTTTTAAAGAATCATTCACACAAGTAGTTCTTGTAGAGAACGGAATAAATGAGTTTAAAGAATATAGTTTTGAGGACGGGAAATATACTTTTTCATTACCAAATCAATGGGAAGTATCTGAAAAACAAAGTATAGGACAATATATTAGTTATAAAGCAGATTTTAAAGATAAAGAAAATAAAATTACAGGATATTTACAAGTGATAGATACACAAAGTGATTTAGGGGCTTTTGCAGAAAATGATTTGAATAATCTACCATTAACCTATACAAATGAGCAAATAACTCCATTTAAACTTCAAAATGTGTCTGGTGTATTATCTCAATATAAAACTAAAGTAAAAAAAGGATATACATTTGAAAATATTTGTTATTATTTAACTAGTGATAATGGAAAGACTATGAAAATATTATTTAATGTAAAAGAAGATTATTATAAAGAAAACATAAAAACAGTTTTAAATACTATCGTTTCTAAAATCAAGGTTAAATAAGGTTTGCCATTAATAAACATTAGTATTATAATTTAAATATCAAGGAGAAGCTTAATGCTTCTCCTTGATATTTAATACTATAAGGAGATATTTATGAAGATATTTTTATTTGAATTTTTGGGAATACAAGTAAAAAGCTATGGATTAATGATTGCTATAGGGATATTAGTATCAGTTTCTTTACTTTTAAAAAAAGCAAAAAGTAAAGGATATAATGAAGATTCATTATTAAATCTAATAATTCTAGCTATAATATCAGGCGTATTAGGTGGAAAATTACTATTTATTTTAACCGAATTTAGAAGTATCTTAGATAATCCTAGTATTCTTATGAATTTTGGTTATGGATTTGTTATTTATGGAGCAATAATACTAGGCGCTCTAAGTATTATTTTATATTGTAGAAGAAAAAGATGGAGTGTTTTAGATATTATGGATTTAACAGTGCCAGGACTTGCGATTGCACAAGGATTTGGACGTATTGGATGCTTTTTAGCAGGATGTTGTTATGGTGCAGAAACCAATCTTCCTATAGGTGTTGAGTTTCCAGTAAATTCACTTGCGCCAAGTGGAGTACATTTACATCCTACTCAACTTTATTCTTCAGCCTTTGACTTTTTATTAGGTTTTTTTCTTTTATATTATTCAAGCAAAGAAAGAAAATCTGGTAAAATACTTTCAGTATACTTGATAATTTATAGTATAGGAAGATTTATGATAGAATTTTTAAGAAATGATCCAAGAGGAAATGTTGGAATGTTATCAACATCACAGTTTATAGCTATTTTTACTTTAGTTTTAGGAGTTTATTTCTTTAATTTTCATAAGTTTTTTAAGGGAGAGAAGAAAAGTTTTGAATAAAAATAGAATTTTAATAATTTTAATATTAAGTTTAACCATTACGTGTTTATCTGGATGTGCAACTTATGATAAAGTGGCAGTTAAAATGGGATTAAAAAATAATTATTTTGAATATATAAATCAAAATAAGGTAGATAAAATTATAATACAAAGTGCTAGAGATACTGGTTTTAGATTCATAATTACTGACACTAATGCTATAAATGATATGTATAAGTTATTATCAAATGGTAAACAAGTATCTGAAAGAAGTTCACTTGATCCAGATTATTATTTTGAAATATGTATTGGTGATGAAGTTAAAAAATATGAATATATAGTTGCAGCAAATGAAAAAGGAAAAGGTAACTTTTTTAATGATGATGTATGTTTTTCAATATCTAAGCGTTTAGATGATATAATAACTCAAAATCTTTCTTTTGTAAGAAAACCTAGAGATTTTCAATATGTATATTATGAATCTATTTTAGCAGTACTTAAATCAAATAAAGATGAATTAAATCAATCTAATAATAAGATAGGAATAGATACATCAGGAGATATAGACTGTTTAAAGTATATGTTTTCAACAGATTTACAGAGCTTTGAAAAAAATATTAATAAGGTTTTGTCTAGTACTAGTTTAGTTAAAAATAATAGTGAAGATTTTGATACAATAATTAAAGTTAAGAACAGAGGATATAATAGTACAATTTTTAAAACTATGATAACTGTTGATAACAAAAAAGATAAATCTTTTAATACATATTATGTATCAGCAGAATACAACTTTAAAAATTGGGATATCAATATAGGAGAACCAAACAAAATGCCAGAAGATTGGTAAAAGGAGGATGAATCAATGGGGAGTTGTGATACTTGTCCAAGTAAAGGTACATGTGGATCTAGCGGAAGTGAATGTAATAGCACTTGCTCAAAGACATTACCTAGATATGGGAAAATTAAAAACATAATTGGAGTAATTAGTGGTAAAGGTGGAGTAGGTAAATCTACTGTTACAGGTATAATGGCGACTACTTTAGCGAAAAAAGGATATAAAGTTGGAGTGTTGGATGCTGATATTACAGGACCATCTATGCCAAGATTTTTTGGAATAAATGATAAAAGAGCAATGATAATACCATTAGAAAATGATATGGTTAGATTTGATCCAGTAGAAACAAATACTGGAATAAAGGTTATTTCTATGAATCTTTTAACAGCTGTTGAGGATCAACCAGTTATATGGAGAGGACCAGTTATAACAGGAGTATTAAACCAAATGTTTGTGGAAACTAACTGGGGAGAGTTGGATTATTTACTTATAGATATGCCACCTGGTACAGGTGATATAGCATTAACAGTAATGCAAGAATTCCCTGTCAGTGAAGTTGTAGTTGTTTCAACACCTCAAGACATGGTATCAATGATTGTAAAGAAATTAGTTATAATGGCTGAAAAGATTGGTATTAAGATTAAAGGTGTAGTTGAAAATATGGCATACATTAATTGTCCAGATTGTGATAAGAAAATAAGAGTATTTAGTAAGAAATCATCAGAGGAACATGCTGAATATTTAGGATTGCCATTAATAGGAGAATTACCTATTAATACTGATTTAACAGAAGCATTAGAAAATGGAAAAGCAGAAGAATATGTAAAAGATAATGATTTATATTCTTTAATATTTGAAGGACTATATTAAGTATATTCTAGACCAGTATTCGCATTTATTTTGCATTATACTGGTCTATTATTTTATTTCATGTATCATAATATACATAATTCAATCTCCTTAGGAAATACTATTAATGTAATTTTTAATGGAAGGGTGAGTTTATTGAAAGTTAAAGTGGATAAAGATACTTGCATAGGATGTGGATTATGTCCATCAATATGTCCTGAATGTTTTGATATGGAGGATGATGGAAAAGCTGGAACAATAGTTAATGATGTACCAAAAGATGCTGAAGATAGTGCAAAGGAAGCAGAAGTTAGTTGTCCAGTTAATGCTATTTTAGCAGAATAATATCTAAAAAAATTAGAACTATCATCATATTGATAGCTCTAATTTTTTAGCCATTTTATGTTGTTAAATGCTCATTGGAAACAGATATTATTCTACTTATAGGTAGTATGCTTATAATAACTAAACATATTAAACCCTCTATACCTATTATTGGGCCATTTATAGATAAAGAATATAAAGCTGGAGACACTCCTTCTGGAGCATAAGAACCGAAGAATGCAACACCAGAAATAAAATGACACATAAATCTAGTTAAAATAGCAAGAGTTACTCCAATGTATTTTTTATTTTTGAAAAATCCAGCTAGTCCTAAAGATAAAAAAGGTAATGGGAAATCAAATAAAACTTGTACAGGATGGAGTATATATGGATCCATTAAGAAAGTTATTATGCCATAAAGAAATCCAGTTAAAAACCCAATTTCAGGACCATACATAAAAGCAATTAGCAATATTGGAATCATACTACCGAATGTTATGCTTCCTCCTTGAGGAAAGTGATATATTCTAAGCATTTTTAATATAGTAGCTAGTGCTAATGCTATACCTATTCTAGCAATTAATTGAGGGGTAAAATTTATTTTTTTCACTTTGGCTAATACTATAAGAATGATAACGAATCCTATTAATGTAGCAATAGATAATGGATTTGAAAGAATGGTGTGTACATTTTTAGGCAAATTTTGATATAGATTAATGAATTGATTTGCCCAATCATTAAAAATTTTCATAAAAAAAACCTCCTTAATAGTGCTTAGGAGATTATTAACCAATTAAGTATAAAATCTATCGTTATTTATAAAATTTTAAATAACGTACCTTACTATTTAAAAAAGTAAGATTAATATATAAAGATTACACTTCCCTACGCCAGAATTAACTGGATCAGGTTTTAAGGGTTTATGAAATATCAAATCTCAGCACAAGGCTCCCCTAGCACATTCTAAATATATTCTAAAGATTGTCTTATAAATAGTCAACTAAGTTATATATGTTATATTTGTTGCTTTTATTAGCATGCGAGATATAGTTTGATGAAACCGTACTTAATTGAATTTTTTGTCCATTTTTTGTATTATCTGATATATTATTACATGGGACTATTGTATTAAAATCATTTAATCCAACTATAACATCTTCTTTAAATGTTGAATCTATAATAAAACCTTTCATTTTTAACACCATCCTTATAAATGTATTTTTTACTTTGATGTAAATAAATATACATAATTAAAAATGATTTTTATTTTATGAAAGAGTTATAATATAATTCAAATAAAAAAATAATAGACTAGTATATTTGCATACTTGAACTATTATTTTTTATTTATTAAATTAATAAATATCATTATATATTATTTTAAATACTTCTAATGATTCTTCAATTTTTGGTTTTAAAAGTTTTTTCTTATTTTCATATTCGACTTTACCTTTTGGAGTCAAATGATATATCTTTTGAAATTTTTTTTCAGGATCATCCCAGACACCTAATATTAATTGTTCTTTTTCTAATTTTTTAAGTAGAGGATATATACCTCCAGTACTTGGTATCCATTTACCATTAGTTCTTATACCTATTTGAGTTGATATTTCATTACCGTTAGTAGGCTTTAATGATAAAATATATAAAACATATATAGGCAATAAACCTTTAGTAAATACTTGACCGACAGCATCTTTTTCCTTTTTAACTTTTTTTAATTCAGAAACTTTATTTTTATATTCTTCATAAAGCCGCTTTTCTTCAGCACGTATATCTTTTATATTATAAAAGTCAAAATTAGACATTTTAATCTACCTTTTCAACAATAAATCCGAAAAGTCCTGGACCAGTATGTACTCCAAGGGCAGGGCCTATACTATAACCTAGTTGGCAGTCTACTACATTGTCTAAGCTTTTAATAGTTTCAAATAGAGATTTCGCATCTTCAATTGCATTTCCATCCATAATCCAAAATTTACACTTGTTATTTTCAGTATAAGATTTAGCTATTTTTAACAGTTTAGATAAAGCTTGTTTTTTGCCTCTAGCTTTAGAATAAGTTTGAAAACAGCCTTCTTTGTCTATTGTTATAACAGGTTTTAAATTTAAAACCTCTGCAATAGTTCCAGCAACTCTACCTATTCTACCACCTTTTTTTAGGTATTCTAATGTATCTATAGTAAAGAAAATATCTGTATTATCAGAAATGGTTGGAATTATGTTTATTATTTCATCGAAAGATTTGCCTTGTTCAATAAGTTTTGCAGTTTCAAGAACCACAACTCCTTCGGCCATACTTAATGATTTCGAATCATACACAAATGTAGTAATTTCATCAAAATTTTCACATGCTAATCTTATGGAATTATAAGTGCCAGAAAACTCACTTGATAAAGTTATTATAATAGCATGAGTATAACCATCTCTAACAGCTTCATCAAGAATGTTAGTAAGTCTTTCGATACTTGGTAATGATGTCTTTGGAATTTCTGTAGGAAGTTTTTCATAAAGAAATTCTGGAGTTATTTCTAATTTATCATCATACTCCTTATCAGAGAAAATAATTCTAAATGGTAATAATTTTATATTATATTTTTCTAAAATCTCATCGCTTAAATCACAAGCACTATCAGTAATTAATGCTATTTTATTCATTAAATAAATCCTCCTAAAATCATTGTATAATTAATTATATCATTATTGATAACTATATCAATAGTGATATAGTTATCAATAATGATAATATGTTTTTCTATAATATATATTATTAAATAAATTTTAAATAATATTACTTATAATAAGTCAAATTGCCTATGGCTATAAAAATTAACTAAATATAGAGATAATAAGATATATTAGTTAATAATTAAAATATATTACTAATAAAATAAAAAATTAAAGGCATTGCTAAGGCATATTTAATAAAGTATAATAATACAGGATTAATAAAGATACTATATATTGTGTTATGGAGGTAAGCAAAATGCTATATGTTGTAAAAAGAGATGGAAGAAAGGTAAAGTTTAATGGTGGTAAGATATCTCAAGCCATTAAAGGTGCTGCACTTGAAATAGGTGTGACATTAAAGGAAAGTCAAGTTTTGGATACTGTACAAAAGGTTATTGAATATGTTGAGGATGAAAAAAGTGAAAGAATTACAGTGGAAGAAATTCAAAATTTGGTTGAAAAAGCTTTAAAGGATGAAAATCATAAAGATATAGCGATTGCTTATTCAGCATACAGAAAAGAAAGAACAAGAGTAAGAGATATAAAATCAGATTTAATGAAAGCAATTGAGAAGATAGGAATAGAAACAGATAGAGATAATGCTAATGTAGGTAATAATTTTAGTTCTAAATTGCTAAGAATAGCATCTGAATCTAATAAATGGCATAACTTATCTAGTATGCCTAAATATTTATCAAAGGCTCATGAAACAGGAGACTTATATTATCATGATTTAGATAGTTACAATTTAACAACTAATTGTCTTCATATACCAACAAGAGAAATTTTAGAAAATGGATTTAATACTGGATATGGAACTATAAATGCGCCTAAGAGAATAGAGACTGCCGCAGAATTATCATGTATTTTATTACAATCAACTCAAAATGATATGTTTGGAGGACAATCTCATCCAGATTTTGATAATGATCTAGGGATTTTTATTGAACCAACTAGACAAGAAATAAAGGAAGAACTACAAGAATTAGAGGTACCTGAGGATAAGGTAGAAATTCTTTTAGAGAAAAGATTAAGAACTAGGATTCATCAAGCAATGCAAGGGGTAGTTTATAACCTTAATACAATGCATTCAAGAGCAGGATCACAAGTTCCGTTTAGTTCAGTTAATATAGGAATACCAAATAATAAAGATGCTGCATTAGTATGTGAAATATTCCTTCTAGAATATGAAAAAGGATTAGGAAAAGGAGAACAACCAATATTTCCTAACATAATTTTCAGAGTAAAAGAAGGGGTTAATAGAGAAGAATGTGACCCTTATTATTATTTATATAAACTAGCATGTAGAGTTGCAGCAAAGAGAATGAATCCAACATTTATGAATATAGATGCAGATTTTAATAAAGAGTACTATGATAAAGGATATGTTCCAGCTACAATGGGATGTAGAACTTATCTTATGAAAAATGTAAATGGAGAACCAGGGTGTAAGGGTAGAGGAAATATCGCGCCAACTACAATTAATTTACCAAGAATAGCATTACAATCTAAAGGTGATATAGATAAATTTTATAAAATATTAGATAGTAGATTATCTCTAGCAAAGGATTCTTTAATGCATAGATATAACGTATTAAAGAATTTAAAGGTTAAGGATTTACCATTTGTAGCAGGACAACACCTTATGGTTGGAGCAGAAGGTTTAACTGATGATGATTTTATTGAACCAATATTAAAGCAAGGTACATGGGGAATTGGATTTATAGGACTTGCTGAAACCCTAATCTCGTTAGTTGGAAAGCATCATGGCGAAGATGAAAAGGCTAGAAAGTTAGGGTTAGATATCATAGGATACATTAGAGAATATTGTGATAGATTAACTGAGGAATATGAATTAAATTGGAGTTGTTATGCAACACCAGCAGAAGGATTATCAGGAAAATTTATAAAACAGGATAAAAAGATTTTTGGAATAATAAAAGGCGTAACAGATAAAGAATATTATACTAATAGTTATCATGTACCAGTTGGTTATAGCATATCTATTAAAGATAAAATTGATATAGAGGCACCATATCATAAAGTTTGTAATGGTGGACATATAAGTTATATAGAGGTTGATGATTTACCAAATGAAGAAACAATTATGGATATATTAAATTATGCATATAAGAATACTAATATCAGTTATATGGGTGTAAATTTCCATATAAGATATTGTAAAGAATGTGGAACTTATCTTCATAATAATGAAATGAAATGTCCAACATGCAGTAGCACAAATATTCAAGGGATATCAAGAGTTACAGGATATTTAAGCTTAGATGAAAGATTTGGTCCAGGTAAATATGAAGAGAGACATGATAGAATATCTCATACTGAAAAACATAAGAATAATTACTAAAAAAGCTAGGCATCATATTATATGATGCCTATTTTTTATGTCTAAAAATTTGTTGTCGATTAGATTTTATAATAGATATTATGTTTAATGTAAATTTATTCTTTTGTTGTAAATATAATACTTATAATGCAATTCTACAAAAAAAACTTGCAAATATTGATGCTATTTTGAATAAAAAGCCTTAAATAACAAAAAACATTGAAGGAGAAACTGAAAGTTATTGCAAAAATAATAAAATTATTATTCCATTATTAATATATATCGTGTATAATATAATAAATTATAGCTAGCAGGGCAGAATTAATATAAAACAGCAATAAGTAATTAAGAATATATAAATAAGGGGGATTAAAAATGTCAGTTGAGGATTTAAATACTGGGAAAAAGATTACCATAGTAGATACAACTCTTAGAGATGGAGAACAAACAGCAGGAGTAGTTTTTGCAAATGCTGAAAAAGTTGCAATAGCTGAAATGTTAAGTGAATTAGGTGTCGATCAATTAGAAGTTGGAATACCTACAATGGGCGGAGATGAAAAAAAGTCAATAAAAGAGATTGTAAAAAGGAATCTTAAATCTAGTATAATGGCTTGGAACAGAGCTGTTGTTAGTGATATAGAAGAATCTATTGATTGTGGAGTTGATTCTGTAGCAATATCAATATCAGTATCAGATATACACATTGAACATAAACTTAAAACTTCTAGAGAATGGGTTCTAGAAAATATGGTTAAATCTGTGGAATTTGCTAAAAAGAATGGATTATATGTATCAGTTAACGGGGAAGATGCATCAAGAGCAGATCAGGATTTCTTAGTAGAATTTATTAGTGCTGCAAAACAAGCTGGAGCAGACAGATTTAGGTATTGTGATACAGTAGGAATAATGGAGCCTTTTAAAGTTAGAGATAGAATTAAATATATTCATGATAAAACAAATTTTAATATAGAGATGCATACTCATAACGACTTTGGTATGGCTACAGCTAATGCAATAGCTGGTATTGAGGGTGGAGCAACTCATGTAGGGGTAACTGTTAATGGCCTTGGGGAAAGAGCTGGTAATGCTGCATTAGAGGAAGTATTGATGGCGTTGATGCTTGTATATGGATATAAAGGAGATATTAATACTAAAATGTTTAGAGAAGTATCTGAATATGTATCAAGAGCATCAGGTAGAGAATTACCAAAATGGAAAGCTATAGTTGGAAGTAATATGTTTGCACATGAATCAGGAATACATGCTGATGGTGCAATTAAGGATCCTAAAAATTATGAAGCTTTTGATCCAGCGATAGTAGGTTTAGAAAGACAAATAGTTATTGGAAAGCACTCAGGTAGAGCTGCTGTTGTAAATAAATTTAAAGAATATGGAATAGAACTTACAGATAAAGAAGCTTCAGGTATATTAGAATTAGTAAGGTCTACATCTGTTACATTAAAAAGAAGTCTTTTTGATAAGGAGGTAGTTCAATTATATAAAGAGTATAAGAGACTACTTAAAGACTAACTATTTGATATTATAAAAAAAGAAGAAACTAATCTTTATAAAAATAATAAGCAATAGATTTAGGGGGAAAAACAAGTGAGAGATAACTTAGTTTATAAAATTTTAAAAAATCATATTGTAGAGGGAGAATTAAAATCTGGTGAACCAATTTCTTTAAAGATTGATAAAACCCTAACTCAAGATTCAACAGGAACAATGGCATATCTTCAATTAGAAGCTATGGGGATTGACAGAGTTAAAACAAAAAAGTCAGTAGCATTTATAGATCACAATATGTTACAACAAGGATTTGAAAATGCAGATGATCATAAATTTATTCAAACTGTTGCATCAAAATATGGAGTATATTTTTCAAAACCAGGTAATGGGATATGTCATCAAATTTTCTTGGAGAGATTTTCAACTCCTGGAGATACTTTAATAGGATCAGATAGCCATACACCTACAGCAGGTGGTGTCGGTATGCTTGCAATGGGAGCTGGTGGTCTTGATGTTGCGCTTGCAATGGGTGGCGGAGCTTACAATATTAATACTCCAGAGGTAGTAAAGATTAATCTTACAGGTAAGTTAAATAGAATGGTTTCAGCAAAAGATATTATTCTTGAAGTTTTAAGAGTATTAACTGTTAAAGGTGGAGTAGGAAAAGTATTTGAGTATGCTGGAGAAGGAGTAAAAACATTATCAGTTCCTGAAAGAGCTACTATAACAAATATGGGAGCAGAACTTGGGGCTACAACTTCAATTTTCCCTAGTGATGAAAGAACATTAGAATTTTTTAAAGCTCAAGAAAGAGAAGAAGATTGGATAGAGCTTAAACCAGATGAAGATGCAATTTATGATGAAGTAATAACAATTAATTTAAGTGAATTAACACCTCTTACAGCTAAGCCACATAGTCCTGATAATGTAGCAAAGGTTAGTGATGTTAAAGGTATTAATGTAGATCAAGTATTTATTGGAAGCTGTACTAATTCTTCTTATGAAGATTTAATGAAAGTTGCTAAAATATTAAAAGGAAATAAAGTTCATCCAAATATTAGTTTAGTAATTGGGCCAGGATCAAGACAAGTTATGGAAATGATAGCTAGAAATGGTGCTTTGGCAGATATTATAAGCTCAGGGGCTAGAATACTTGAAAATTCTTGTGGACCATGTATTGGAATGGGGCAAGCGCCAGGAACTAATGGTATTTCGCTTAGAACTGTAAATAGAAATTTCTATGGTAGAAGTGGGACATTATCAGGTCAAATATATATAGTAAGTCCAGAAACAGCAGCTGTTTCAGCTATTAAAGGAGTATTATCTGATCCAAGAGAAATGGAAGTAGATATAAAAATAGATATGCTTGATAAATTTTTAATAGATGATTCTATGATTTTACCACCAGCACCAACAAATGAAGAGGTAGAGGTTGTAAGAGGACCTAATATTAAACCATTTCCAATAGGAAAGAAATTAGGTAACGAAATTGAGGGAAAAGTATTAATAAAGCTTGAAGATAATATTACAACAGACCATATTATGCCTTCAAATTCTAAGTTACTACCATTTAGATCAAATATTCCATATCTTTCAGAATTCTGTTTTAATACAATAGATACAGAATTCCCTAAACGAGCTAAGGAATGCGATGGTGGTTTTATAGTAGCTGGAGAAAATTATGGGCAAGGATCTAGTAGAGAACATGCAGCATTGGCGCCTTTATATTTAGGAGTTAAAGCAGTTATTTCTAAATCATTTGCTAGAATTCATAAGGCTAATCTAATAAATAATGGGATAATACCATTAGAATTTAAGACTGTAGAAGATTATGAAAATATTGATTTAATAGATGAATTAAAAATAGAAAATATACAAAATGTTTTAGAGGATGGTAAAGCAAATATCAAGAATTTAACCAAGGGGTATGAGTTTGAGGTATCAGTAGAATTAACTAAGAAAGAAATAGAAGTTATTAAAGCTGGCGGAAGATTAAATTATGTAAAATTAAATAGTTAATAATTATAATTAGTAAAATAGTACAAAATTTATTTTAATATAAATTTTGTACTATTTTTTTATAAAAATATATTTTAGATATAGTCATTTATATAAAATTTTTTAAAAATATGATAAAATATGGATATAAAACATAAATATTACAAAAGTAAAACTATATTAATTTGTACCTTAAATAAAAGAGATTAAATTTAGTATAAAATATTTTGGGGTAGGGGAATACATGAATAATAAAAAGAGAGATATTATTAAGTTTACATTTATAGTTATGATAATCTTATTGTTAATAGTGAGTGGATTGTTAACATGCATAAAGGATGTAAAAAGATTATTAATTCAAGGGGATAAAACAATTATTACAGGTGTCTCTAATAAAAATGCAGTAGTTATAAATGATAAAATAAGTGCAACATTTGAATATATGAAATGTATAACAAATTTTTTTGATGAAAGAAATATGGATGATACATCTTCAATGTTAAACTTTTTAAAATTAGAAACTAAAATTAATTCTTTTTCTAGAATGGGGATTATAGATTCTAATGGTATTTTGAAGTCAACAGATGGCTTAAGTTTAAATTTGTCAAATGAAGACTATTTTAAAAAGGCTATGAATGGAGAGGCAACAGTATCTAAAGGAATATTTGACAATATAAGTGGAGAAATGATTTTTATATATGTTACGCCAATAAAGGATAATGAAGTTATTAAAGGTGCATTATATGCAACTGTATCTTGTGAAAAAATTCAAAATATATTACTATCAACAGACGATTTTAATGGAAATATAGAATCATGCATAATAGATAAATATGGTAATGTAATAGTTGAAGCGAAAAATTCTGAAAATCTATTAGAATGGGAAAATGTTTTTGAAAATCAAAAGGTTAATAAAATAGATAATCGATATGAAAGTGAATTATACAATGCTAGAAGTGATTTGGAATATGGAATAAATGGATGTAGATGTATAAAAATAAATAATGTAAATCATATTTTTGCATATTCAAAAATAGATAATTTAAAAGACCATTATATATTAACGAAAGTAGAATCATCAGTGATAACTAATAGAGAAAATCATATAAAATCTATGGTTATTATTTTCAGTGGATTTATATCAATAATATTTTTAGGATTAATTTTTTATATACAAAGGTATAGAAATAAAAAAGAAAAATTAATAAAAGATATTGCGTTTGTTGATAATATTACTGGTGGAAAAACATTAATGAAGTTTAAAATAGATGTTAAAGAAATATTATTAGATAGTAAAGATAAAGAATATGCTTTAGTTGAATTTGACATTTGTAAGTTTAAAATTATTAATGATATATGGGGATATAAAACAGGAAACTTGTTGTTAAAGCATATATCAGAAGTATTGGAAGAAAAGTTATCTAATAAGGAGATATTTTGCAGAGCAAGGGATGACTTATTTATAGCATTATTATCATATGAAAATGATGCTAAAATGTTAGAAAAAATTAAAACATTAGATACTCAGATAAAATTTTTTGAAACAGATACAAAAGAAATTCCTAATTTTAATTTATCTTACGGAGTATATGTTATATATGGATTAGAAACTGATATAAATAAAATGATAGATAATGTATCATTCGCAAGAGAAACTTCTAAGACGGATTGTAACCAGACAATAGCATTCTATGATAGTAGTTTACAAAGTAAATTAATAGAACAGAAGCAAATTGAAGATATTATGCATAATGCTTTAAATAATAATGAGTTTGAAGTATACTTACAACCTAAATATGATATAAATTTAGAAATTTGTGTTGGTGCAGAGGCGCTTGTAAGATGGAATAATCCTGGAAAAGGGATAATAAGTCCTATAAATTTTATTCCCTTATTTGAGAAGAATGGATTTATAGTTAATTTAGATATGTTTATTTTTGAACAAGTGTGTATGAAATTAAATGAATGGAAAAAAAGAGGGATTAAATTAGTTCCTATATCAGTAAATATATCTAGAGTAAATCTAAAAAATGTTGAATATTTTATCAAAAATATTAAATCAATATTTAATAAATATGATATACCGGCTAATTTAATAGAAATAGAAATTACAGAAAGTGCAATTTTTGATGATTATAATAATATATTAAAAGCATTGTCCAAGCTACAAAAAATAGGATTTAGTATTTCATTAGATGACTTTGGTACAGGACTTTCTTCACTTAATATTTTAAAAGATTTGCCTATTGATATAATAAAACTTGATAGAGAGTTCTTGAATAGTAAAGATAGTTCTAAAAAAGGGGAAATAGTTATATCTAATATCGTCAGAATGGTTAATGAATTAGATTTAACTGTAATTTGTGAAGGCGTAGAAACTTATGAACAAGCTGAATTTTTAAGTAGAGTAGGATGTAGTAGGGCACAGGGTTATTTATATGCAAAACCAATGCCTATAAAAGATTTTGAAAAAAGTGAATTATTATTTTAAGTATAAGATTGATTCAAAAATTAATAGACTAGTATGTTTGTTTATTTTGTATTTAACACAAGCTAATTATATAAGAATGTTATAAAATATACTAATTCGAATTTTATAACATTCTTATTTTAGCTTATAATTAAAAGTATATATGTATAAGGGATACTTTTAGCATTTTTTATATTTTAAGTTAAGGTTAGTGTTATTTTAAAATGTAGGTTTATTGTACATAACAAATTAAGAGGATGTGATTTTGTTTTGAAAAAAACTATAAGGTTATCAGGTATAGCTTATGAAAGTTTAGTAAATGGTCCAGGAATGAGGAGGGTATTTTTCTCTCAGGGATGTAAACATAATTGTAAGGGATGTTTTAATCCTGATACGCATGATTTTAATGGGGGAGAAGAAAAAGATATGGATGAATTAATACAAGATGTATTAGGTAATCCAATGATTAAAGGAATAACATTTAGTGGGGGAGATCCTTTTGAAAGAGCAGAAGAATTTTCATATATGGCAAAAGAATTAAAAAAAAGCAATAAGAATATATGGTGTTATACAGGATACACTTTTGAATACATAATAGAAAATTTAGAATCAAGAAATGGCTGGAAAGAACTGATAAGTAATATAGATGTTTTAGTAGACGGAAAATTTGAGGAAGATAAACAGAAAGATGGTTTAACGTTTAGAGGTTCCTCAAATCAAAGAATAATAAATGTAAAAGAAAGTCTTAAATGTGGATACATAGTATTGTTTAATTTATAAAGAAAAACTCTCTACATTTAAGTAGAGAGTTCTCTTTGTAAATAAATAATTTATTCTTAGAATAGCTTATAGGCACTATTCTAAATTAAGGGGACTAATGATTATTATGATATTGTGGCTACATTCATATTATGGACAAGCAAAAAAATTCTATACATAATTATTAAAAAAATTTTAATTTTTAATAATTTTCAAAGCAAAGAGAGGTTTTTAGTTAGTTTATAAAAGTAATACAAAATTAAAGAATAATTTATATTAAAAATAAGTTTATAATATTAGATATAAATAATTTTTTTATATATTATTTTAGTTATAAATACTATGTAAATAAGATTTTTATAATATTAGATATCAAATATAAGGAGGGGTATTAATGAGATATATTAAAAATATATCGGCTTTAATTGCATTAACTTTAATGGTGAATTTAAGTATAATATTTTCTAATGTAAGTGCAAAAGAGGTAGATTCAAATGATTGGCAACTTGTATGGAGTGATGAGTTTAATGACAAAAATATAAACACTTCAAATTGGACATATGATATAGATGGTCATGGATGGGGGAATAATGAACTTCAATATTATACAGATAGAGAAGAAAATGCGAGGATTGAAGATGGTAACCTTATTATTGAAGCTAAAAAAGAGGACTTCAATGGAAGTAAATATACTTCTGCACGATTAAAATCAGAGGGGTTACAAGAATTTACTTATGGAAAGATAGAAGCAAGAATTAAACTTCCAGCAGATAAAGGGCTATGGCCTGCTTTTTGGATGTTAGGAGCAAATATGTCTTCTGTTAAATGGCCTAACTGTGGTGAAATAGATATTATGGAGCATGTAAATACTGAAAATAAAATTTATGGAACTCTTCATTGGAATGATAAAGGACCACAGTCTTTTGGTAATAAATTTGAAGTTGATGTTACAGATTATCATACCTATTCAATTGAGTGGGATCCAAATACTATAAAGTGGTTTGTAGATGGTGTACAATATGAAGAATTAAGTATCGCAAATAATATTACTGGTAATGATGAATTCCATAAACCATTTTTTATATTATTAAATTTAGCTGTTGGTGGAAATTGGCCACAAGATCCAGATTCATCTACAAATTTTCCAGCTAAAATGTATGTAGACTATGTCCGTGTTTATAAAAATGTAAATAATAATTTAATAGAACATAAAACAAAAAATGGATGGTTTAAAGATAAAAAGAATGAATGTCAGTATTATTTAGATGATAATTCAACTCCAGTTAAAGGCTGGGTATATAGCAATAATAATTGGTACTACTTAGATGGCGAATGCAAAATGAGAACAGGTTGGATTAACCCCAATGGAGATTGGTACTATTTAAATGATTCTGGAGAGATGCAAACTGGATGGCAAAAATGTGATGGAAAATTGTATTATTTTGATAATAACGGAGTTATGTTAAAAAATACAGCTATTCAAGGTCATAAATTAGGTCCGGATGGAAATGTTATTAAATAATATTTATAAATTTAAAATATTTTAATAGGTAAACATTAAAGTCTAAGTGAACGAATATAATATATCACTTAGACTTTAATGTTTTTTATTATAAAGTGAATATTGATATATATATTTAAATATGTTATCGTATACTTGGGTAACCGATTAACCTAAATATAAAAGGAGTATTAAGATGGCACCAACTATAAAGGATGTGGCAAAATTATCCAATGTATCTGTCGCTACAGTATCAAGAATTTTAAACAATCTAGGAGGATATTCTGAAGAAACTAGAATACAAGTTCTAAAAGTAGTTAACGAAATTGGATATAAAAGAAATGCAATTGCAAGATCGTTGTCAACAAATACGACTAGAACTATAGGAGTAATTATACCAGATGTATCTACAAATTTTGATGGGGAAATTATTCGTGGAATAGAATATTCAGCACGTAATAATAATTATAGTGTTATACTTTGTAATACAGGTTCAGAAGGTATTAGGACCTTGGAATATTTAAGGATAGTAGAGGAAAGAAAGTTAGATGCTGTTATCATTGTAAGTATAAAAATTCTAGATGAATATTACAAAGTTTTAAATAAAATGAATATTCCATATATATTAATTTCTACAAAATCATTTAAGCATGACATGCCTTATATAAAAGTAGATGATATCTCGGCATCATATGCTGCAACTAAATATTTATTAGATAGAGGCCATAAAAATATAGCTATGATTAGTGGAACAAAGAAAGATCCTATAGCAGGATGGCCAAGAGTTCAAGGATACATAAATGCACTTTTAGACTATGGAATAAAGTTAGATGATGAACTTATTGTATATGGAGATTTTTCTTATAAAAGTGGTATTGAATGCATGAATATTTTGTTAAATAAAAAAAAGAAATTTACGGCTATATTCGTAGCAAGTGATGATATGGCAGTAGGAGTTTTAAATGTAGCATATAGAGAAAGTATTAGAATACCAGAAGATCTATCGATTATTGGATATGATAATACTAAGATTGCGATAATGTCGATACCACCATTAACAACATTATCACAACCATTATATGAAATGGGATGTAAAGCATTCAATGAAATTTTAAATATGTTAAATGGAAAAGAGTCTAAAAGGGAAATAATTATGCAGCATAATGTTGTTGAAAGAGAAACAGTAAAATGGTTAAAATAAAAACCATTTTATTTTTCAGTTTTACGTAAACGGTTAACCTAATACATAATTTATCTATTTTAAGCAAAAGGAGACGATTTTATGAAAAAAAATTGGTGGAAAGAAAGTATAGTGTATCAAATTTATCCAAGAAGCTTTAAGGATAGTAATGGGGATGGTATCGGAGATATAAGAGGAATTATAGAGAAGTTAGATTATCTAAAAGAATTAGGTATAGATGTAATTTGGCTATCTCCTGTATATAAATCACCTAATGATGATAATGGATATGATATAAGTGATTATAAAGACATAATGACAGAGTTTGGTACTATGAATGATTTTGACGAATTACTTAAAGCCGCTCATCAAAAAGAAATTAAAATAATGATGGATTTAGTTGTCAATCATACATCAGATGAACATAAATGGTTTATAGAAAGTAGAAAATCAGAAAACAATAAATATAGAGATTATTATGTATGGAAAAAAGGTGAAAATGGACAACCACCAAATAATTGGGTCTCTTGTTTTAGTGGATCAGCATGGCAATACGATGAAACTACAGATATGTATTATTTACATTTATTTTCTAAAAAGCAACCAGATTTAAATTGGGAAAATAAAGATCTGAGAAATGAAATTTATTCTATGATGCAATGGTGGTTAGATAAAGGAATAGATGGATTTAGAATGGATGTTATTAATTTTATTTCTAAAGATCAAGAATTTCCTGATGGAGAAAATGGGGATTTTAGTAAATATTCAATGAATGGACCTAGAATACATGAGTTTTTACAAGAAATGAACAAAAATATTTTAAAAGATAAAGATTTAATAACTGTTGGTGAAATGCCTGGGGTAAGTGTTGAAGAAGCTAAATTATATACAGGAGAAGAGAGAAATGAGCTTAATATGGTTTTTCAATTTGAACACACTGATTTAGGAAATGGAGAGTATGGAAAGTGGCATAAGCATTCATTTAAATTAACAGATTTAAAAACAATATTATCTAAATGGCAAAATGGCTTAGATAAAGAGGGTTGGAATAGCCTTTATTGGAATAATCATGATCAGCCAAGAGTTGTTTCAAGATTTGGTGATGATAAGAAGTACTGGAGGGAATCTGCTAAAATGTTAGCTACATGTCTTCATATGATGAAAGGAACTCCTTATATTTATCAAGGTGAAGAAATTGGAATGACTAATGTAAAATTTGAAAGTTTAGATGATTATAAAGATATAGAAATTAAAAATGCATATAATGACTTGGTTATTAAAAAAGGAAGACCACATCATGAAATGATGGAAGGAATATATGATAGAGGAAGAGATAATGCTAGAACACCAATGCAATGGGATGATACTGATAATGCAGGATTTACAACAGGAAAGCCTTGGTTAAAAGTTAATTCAAATTACAAAGATATAAATGTAAAAAGCCAACTGAAAGATAGAGATTCTATTTTTAATTATTATAGAAAATTGATACAAATACGAAAAAATAATAAAACAGTTGTTTATGGAAATTATGAATTAATATTAGAAGATAGTGAAGAAATTTATTCATATGTAAGAACATTCGAAAAAGAAAAATTATTAGTTATATGTAATTTTTCACAAGATAATATTAAATTTAAACTTCCAAATAATATCCAATCAAATTATAAAGAACTTTTAATATCTAATTATGATAATTGTAATGAAATAACTTTGGAAAACTTTAATTTGAGACCTTATGAATGTAGAGTATATCTTATTTAATAAACATATAACTTATTTCGGAATCGATTCCTAAAATAAATTATAGTTTAAGTAAAGATTTTAAATAATAGGAGGTGAAAACTATTTTTTATAATAAAAACTTATAAAAAATAGTGAAATAATGAAATATAAAAAAATTCTTATTACCTGTTTAACAATTTGTTTATTATCAATATCATTTGTTGGATGTACTAAAAAAGATGCGAATAGTGCAGATGGAAGGGAAAAAGTAGAAGTTTTTTTAAGTAAAGCAGAAGCTATAGGAACATTTAAAAATTTAGAGGCTAAATTTGAAGAAGAAAATCCAGATATTGATATAGTAATTAGTTCACCAGCACAAGCAATAACTGTATTAAAAACTCGATTAGTTAAAAATGATGTTCCTGATATATTAACAATAGCTGGTGAAATGAACTATGGAGATTTTGTAGATGCTGGTATTTTAGAAGATTTATCAAATCAAAAGCAAATTATAGATAGAGTTCAACCAGCATATATTAATGTTTTAAAAAGTTTAGAGTTTGAACCTAATAATACTTTATGTGGAATACCTTATGCATGTAATGCAGGTGGAGTAGTTTATAATAAAGATATTTTTGAAAAACTAAATTTAAAAATCCCTACTACATGGAATGAATTTTTAAATACGGCAGAAAAAATAAAGCAATCAGGAATAACACCATTTTGTTTTACCCTTAAAGATGCATGGACATCAATGCCAGCATGGAATGCTATAACTGCTAATACTGAATCAGATGATTTTTTTAATAAACGTAAAAATAATCAAGTAACATTTAAAGAAGAATATAAACCAGTAGCTGAAAAGATAAGTAAGTTAATAGACTATGGTCATAATGATAACTTTGGAATCGGATACAATGATGGTAATGTAGCTTTTGCTCAAGGAAATATTGCAATGATGATACAAGGAAACTGGGTTATTCCAGAGATTTTAAAGATAAATCCAGAAAGTAATTTAGGTATGTTTGTACTTCCAGCAAATAATGATCCAACAAAAAATAATGTTGTTTCTGGTATCGATTTATTATTTGCAGTACCAAAAGATTCAAAACATAAAGAATCAGCAATGAAATTCTTAGAATTTATGACTAGAAGTGATAGTGTTGCTCAATATTCAAAAGAACAATTTGCAATACCAGCAATTAAAGACATGTATCAAGAAGATAAAACAGTACAAGATTTAAAGCCATATTTTAAAAATGGAATGGTTAAAGACTTTCCAGATCACCATTATCCATCATCAATGCAAGTTGCTGATTTAGCACAAGCCTATTTATTTGATAAAGATATTAATAAACTATTAAATACTTTAGATGATAGATGGAATAGAACAGTACAATAAGTAGTTTATAGGGGTGAATATCATGAAAGAGAAAAAAAGAGTTTTTTTATTAATGTCAATACCAGCAGTAATTCTATTTTTTATTTTCCATACATTACCGTTATTAAAGGGTATTTCGTATAGTTTTACAAATTGGAGAGGTTTTGGGACTTTTAAATTTGTTGGGTTAAAAAATTATTTAGGAATCTTTACTGATGAAAGAATAATTAACTCTTATATGTTTACGTTTAAATTTGCATTAGTGTCAACTATTATGGTAAACATAATAAGTCTAATTTTAGCAGTAGGATTAAATTCTAAAATAAAATTTAAAAATACATTAAGAGGAATATATTTTATACCTAATATTTTAGGTGGATTAATAGTAGGATATATTTTTAATTACATTTTTACTTTTATTTTAACAAATATAGGACAAGCAATTGGAAGTGAAGTATTAAGTAAAAGTATTTTAGGTAATCCTAATTTGGCTTGGATAGGGGTTGTTGTTGTTGCATCATGGCAAGCTATTGCATTCAATACTATTATATATATATCAGGACTTCAAACAATACCTAGTGATGTATATGAAGCAAGTGCGATTGATGGAGCAAGTAAATGGATTCAATTCAAAAAGATAACGTTTCCGTTGTTAGCACCATTCTTTACTATAAATATGGTATTAGCTATGAAAAACTTTTTAAATGTATTTGATCAAATAATATCACTTACTGGTGGAGGCCCTTCAGGTTCAACTGAATCTATAGCAGTATTAATATATAAAGCTGGATTTGATGGTAGCCAATTTGGATATCAATCAGCCAATTCAGTAATTTATTTTATAGTTATAGTTGTGATATCAGTACTACAATTAAGAATCCTTGAGAGAAGGGAGATGCAATTATAATGTTAACATTAGCAAATAAATCTAAAAAAAATAATAGATGTAAAGACGAAAAGACAAATTGGATTGTAACAATATTAATGATATTAGGTACTTTAACAGTTTTATTTCCATTATTAATAACAATACTTATTGCATTAAAGTCACCACAAGATATGATGAATGGTGTTTTATCAATGCCTAAGATATTACATTTTGAAAACTTTTTTAAAGCTATAGAACTGACAAACTTTTTTAATGCTTTGAAAAATAGTTTAATCATTACAGTTACAACAGTTATATTAACACTTATTACAAATTCAATGGTTGGATATGCAATAGCAAGAAATATGCATAAAAAATCATATAAAGCAATGTATTATTATTTTTTAAGTGCAATGTTTGTACCTTTTCCTATTATAATGTTACCACTTGTAAAACAAGTTAGTGTTTGGAGAATGGATAATATAATGGGATTAATAGTTTTATATACAATATACGGGCTATCTTCTAATGTATTTTTATATGTAGGATTTCTGAAATCTATCCCAATAGAATTAGAAGAAGCTGCATTAATGGATGGGGCTAGTACATGGCAAGTATTTTATAAAATAATATTTCCAATGCTAAAGCCAATACATGCAACAGTAGCAATTTTAACAGCATTATGGTGCTGGAATGATGTTATGTTACCGCTTGTAATATTAAGCAATCCTGATTTTGCTA
This sequence comes from Clostridium sp. CTA-5, assembly GCF_054768135.1. Classification (NCBI taxonomy): domain Bacteria; kingdom Bacillati; phylum Bacillota; class Clostridia; order Eubacteriales; family Clostridiaceae; genus Clostridium; species Clostridium sp. CTA-5. The sequence continues at coordinate 126,499 of NZ_BAAAAT010000008.1, forward strand.
CTATTCCATTAGTTCAATTTATATTCCAATCACAATTTGGAACAGATTATAACTTAGCATTTGCATCATACTTATTAGCCTTAATACCTATATTAGTATTCTACTTATTTGCTCAAAAAGGTATTATTAATGGTGTTACTAAAGGTGCAATAAAATAATTATTAAATAAAGTTAAATTAAAAGCCGAACTATTATAACAGTTCGGCTTTTTTTATAATAAATTTTTCTAGAATTCAGATGTTCCAGGAGTTCTTGGGAATGGTATTACGTCTCTTATGTTTGTCATACCTGTGATATACATAATTAATCTTTCGAATCCTAAACCAAATCCAGCATGTTTAGTTTCTCCATATTTTCTTAATTCTAAATACCACCAGTAATCTTCTTTTTTAAGACCTAATTCAGCCATTCTAGCTTCTAATACATCTAATCTTTCTTCTCTTTGGCTACCACCAATGATTTCTCCGATACCTGGTACTAAAAGGTCAGTTGCAGCAACAGTCTTATTATCATCATTCATTCTCATATAGAATGCTTTGATATCTTTAGGATAATCTGTTACAAATAGTGGTTTCTTAAAGTGTTCTTCAGTAAGATATCTTTCATGTTCAGTTTGTAAATCAATACCCCAAGATACAGGATAATCAAATTCTTTATCACATTTTTCTAAGATTTCAACAGCCTCTGTATAAGTAACTTTAGCAAAGTCTGATGAAACAACGTGATTTAATCTTTCTAATAATCCTTTATCAACAAATGAATTGAAGAATTCTAATTCTTCTGGACATTCATCCATAACATATTTTATAACATATTTAAGCATTGCTTCTGCAAGTTCCATATCATCTTGTAAATCGGCAAAAGCTATTTCAGGTTCTATCATCCAGAATTCAGCTGCATGTCTTGTAGTATTAGAATTTTCAGCTCTGAATGTAGGTCCAAATGTATATATATTTCTAAATGCTAATGCAAAACATTCAGCATTTAATTGACCAGAAACAGTAAGGTTAGTTTCTTTACCAAAGAAGTCTTTTGTATAATCAATATCTCCTTCTTTAGTTAATTCAGGAGCTTTAGGGTCAAGAGTAGTTACTCTAAACATTTCTCCAGCACCTTCACAGTCACTACCTGTGATTATTGGAGTATGAGTGTAAACAAAGTTTTGTTCTTGGAAGAATTTATGTATTGCAAAGGCTGCAACTGAACGTACTCTAAATGTTGCAGAGAATGCATTACTTCTTGGTCTTAAATGTGCAATTGATCTTAAATATTCAAAAGTATGTCTTTTCTTTTGAAGTGGATAATCTGAATTTGACATTCCTTCAATAATTACTTCTTTAGCTTGAATTTCAAATGGTTGTTTTGCATCTGGTGTAGCAACTAATGTACCTACAACTGAAATTGAAGAACTTATAGGTAATTTTGATATTTCTTTAAAGTTTCCTAATTTATCATCAAAAACTACTTGAATGTTTTTAAAGAAAGAACCATCATTTATTTCAATAAATCCGAAAGCATTAGATGCTCTTAATGTTCTTATCCATCCTGAGACTGTTATTTCTTTTGATAAAAATTGATCAGTTTCTCTATAAATTTTTTTGATTAAAACTACATTTTTCATTTATAATTAACCTCCATAATTTAAGTTAGGCACATTCAATTTTTTCATGTACCTTATAATATTTAAATTTATTTTAAATAAATTTAAATATAAAAAAACTTCCATCCCATATAATGGGACGAAAGTATTGTTTCGTGGTACCACCCAAATTGCCATAAGATTTAGTTATCATATGACCTCTTTGTATAAAGCAAAATATTTGCTTTATATAATCTCTAACGGGTTAAATCCGTCTAAGCCTACTAATTTAACAACTTTCGGTTAGAAACTCAGAGATGTTCTTCAGAATAGACTTCGTATAAGGCTTACACCATCCCTTATTCGCTAAGACTACGTTCTAGACTTACTCTTCTCATCATAGTATGTTTTAAATATTATATTGTGTATAATTTTACAGTATTTATCTAACAAATGCAATAAGGGACATTCAAAAATAATAGACTATTATGTTGATTTATTATTGAATATTTCTAAATTTTATTCTATCCCTTTTTCAAAACTTTGAATTAATCTTGAAGGGAAATTTAATATAGTCATATCTTGAACTATTTTTTTATATTCATAAGGCAATTCTTTAATTTGTACTTTAACTTCACTTTCTTTAGTAATATCTAATATACAATAAGTAAGATTAGGTCGTCCTATTTTAGGTTTACCGATACTACCGCAATTTATGTAAGTTTTATTACCAAACTTTTTTATTGTTGGAATGTGAGTATGAGCACAAACTAATATATCTTGTTCTATAGAACCCATTATATCCGCAGTATTTTCACCATCTTCAAATAAGTATTCATTAAGCTTATTTGGACTTCCATGAACAAATAGAACTTTTTTATTATCAATATCTAGAGATATTGAAGTTGGTAGATTACTTAAAAAATATTTATTTTGTTCTCTAAGTTCATTAAAAGTCCAAGGGAGAGAAAAACTATTTATATCTGTTTCTCTTATATAAGAATATTCATTATCAACAACTGAGGTATCATAATTGCCTCTTAAACAAAGAATATTTCGTCTTTTAATCATTGCTACTACTTCATTTGGGTTAGGACCATAACCTACTAAATCTCCTAAACAAATTATAGTATCTACTTTTTCATTATCAATGTCTTGTAATGCTCTAATAAGTGAATAAATGTTTCCATGAATATCTGAAATTACTGCTATCTTCATAAGTAGTCCTCCTAATATTAATCTACATACATTATAGCATCTAATGTTATTTTTATATGTAAAGTTATATAATAAAATATATAAGTTCCAATAAAGTTTATTCATTAGTATAAATTTTAGAATATTTATAAATGATATTAATTCTAAATTATAATGAGGAACTTATATATAAAGCATTTTAAATAAAGCATATTCAAAAATAATAGTTAAAATAAAATTCATATATATTTTAACTGTTATTTTAATCTATATGCTTAAGTTAGGAGAGAATTTAATGAAAAACAGTAGAGTACTAAAAGTAATTAAAGAAATGGAATTACAAGGTCTTTCACAAATTATTGTTACATCACCAGCATCAATATATTATCTTACTGGAAAATGGATAGAAGCAGGCGAAAGAATGGTAGCGCTTTATTTAACTTCTTCTGGAAATCATAAGTTTATAGTTAATAAGCTTTTCCCTGTAGAAAATAATTTGGGAATAGATATTGTTTGGTACACAGATAGCGATGATTCTGTTGAAGTATTAAGTAAAGTATTAGAAAATGATAAAACTTTAGGAATAGATAAAGATTGGAGTGCAAAGTTCTTAATAAGATTAATGGAACTTAATGTAGTAAAAGGATTTGTAAACTCATCTCCAATAATAGATAGTTTAAGGATGATTAAAGATGCTGAAGAAATTGAGCTTATGAGAAAATCATCACAAATAAATGATAGAGTTATGTTAAAACTTCAATCAGAACTTAAGGAAGGAATGACTGAAAAATATGCCCAAAGATTATTAGCTGAAATATATGAACAAGAAGGAGCTAGTGATTTTTCTTTTACTCCTATAATAGCCTTTGATACTAATGGAGCAGATCCTCATAGTAATTGTGGAGATACGAAACTTAAAAAAGGTGATACAGTAGTTTTAGATATAGGAGGATTATATAATCATTATTGTTCTGATATGACTAGAACTGTATTCTTTGGAGAGGAACCAAACGATCATAAAAAAGAAATATATGAAATAGTTAAACAAGCAAATTTAAATGCAATTAAAAAAGTAAAAGATGGAGTTAAATTTTCAGAAATAGATTCAGCAGCAAGAAGTTATATAGAGTCAAAAGGATATGGTGAATTTTTTACTCATAGAACAGGACACAGCATAGGATTAGAAACTCATGATAAAGGGGATGTAAGTTCAATAAATCATGACGAAGTAAAGGCTGGAATGATATTTTCAATTGAACCAGGAATATATTTAAAGGATGATATAGGAGTCAGAATAGAAGACTTAGTATTAGTCACTAAAGATGGAGCAGAAATATTAAATTCAGTAACAAAAGATATTATAGTAATTTAATAAGGTATATTCAAAAAATAATAGACCAGTATATTCTTCTATTTTATTTCATGTGTTTAAGACATAGTAGATAAAAAAAGGACTATCTCAAATACATAAGAATGTTTTGAGATAGTCCTTTTAGATTATTTTAATGTATTAAGAAATTTTTCTCCAACAATAACAACATCTCCAGCACCAACTGTAAGAAGTAAATCATTAGATTTAGTATTTTCCTTTACGTATTTTAATGCTTCATCATGTGAATGTACATTGGTACATTTTACACCTTTAGCTCTTAATGCATCACCAAGTTCATTAGAAGACACTAACCCAGTATCTTTTTCACGGGCAGCATAAATATCCATTAATACAACTTCATCAGCCTCAAAGAAAGCATCTGTAAATTCGTTAAACAAAGTTTTAGTTCTAGTGTATGTGTGAGGTTGGAATACACAGAAAGTTTTGTTATGAGGGATTTTTTTAGCTGTATTTAAAGTTGCTTTTATTTCTACAGGATGATGTGCATAATCATCAATAATAGTAACTCCATCTACAGTCCCTTTGTATTCAAATCTTTTATGAGCACCCTTACATTCTAATAAACCAGCAATTATATCTTTAGTATCAACCTTAAATATAAGTGATACACAAATTGAAGAAAGGGCATTTAATATATTATGCTCCCCTGGATTGTTTAATGCTACATTAAACAGTTTAGTGTCATTTTTGTATATATCAAAAGAAGCACAACCTTTTTCATCAAAAATTATATTCTTAGGAATAACATCAGCATCTTTAAATCCATAACTTAATGTGTTACATTTAGCTTTGTTTAAAATTTCTTTTACTCTTGAATCACCAGTATATCCAATTAGGTAACCATCTTTAGGGATAAGATTTGAGAATTGTAAGAAAGTTTCTGTAATCTCATCTATATCTTTATAATAATCTAAGTGGTCTGCATCTATATTTAAAATTACACCAACATAAGGGAAAAATTTCAAAAATGAACGTTTATATTCACATGCTTCTGTAATGAAAAATTCACTATTACCTATTCTAAAATTTCCACCTATAGCATCCAGTTCTCCACCAACTAATATTGTTGGATCTAAGTCTGCTTTTAGTGTGATATTAGATACCATAGAAGTACAAGTTGTTTTCCCATGAGCACCAGAAATAGCTACATTGTATTTATGGCCTTTCATTATATTTCCTAAAAATTCTGCTCTATCCATTAACTCTATATTTTTTTCTTTAGCATACATAAGTTCAGGATTACTTTCAGGGATAGCAGCTGTGTATACTACTAAATCAACATCTTTTATATTATTCTTATCATGTCCTATGTAAATTTCAGCACCTGAAAGTGCTAACTTTTTAGTTATTTTTGATTCTTTGAAATCTGATCCAGAAACTTTAAAGCCACTATTTAATAATACCGCAGCAAGACCGCTCATACTAATTCCACCGATACCTATAAAGTGTACTTTTTTATCTTTATCTTCTATAAAATTGAAAGACAAAATATCAACCCCTTTTTTATTAATCTCATTATATTTTATTTAGGATTTATAAACTTAAATAAAATATGGACACTTATTATATAATTATATACATTTTTCTAAAATTGAACCATAAAAAAATAATTACTTAAATATTCTATGTGATTTTTATATATATGTGAAGAGTTTTTATAATATAGCAGTTTTATAAGCAAAAAGCATTGCTATTAACGAAAATTTAGAATAAAATATGAATGTTAACATAGATTAAATTGAAAATAATTCGGAAAATAATGTGTGTAGGTGATTTTATTGGAAAAATTAAGTAGAAATAACAGGGTAGTTGCCATAACTAAAATATTAATGGAAAATCCAAACAAAATAGTAGGATTAAATAAATTTTCAGAATTACTGAATGCAGCAAAATCTACACTAAGTGAAGATATAGTTATAGTAAGAGAAGTATTAGAAAAACTCAATATGGGAAAAATAGAAACAATTTCTGGAGTAGCTGGTGGAATTAAATACATTCCTAAGATAGGAGAAGATGAAGCAAGAGAATTTGCACTAGAACTATGTAATCTTTTAAAAGATGATGGTAGAGTTATACCAGGTAATATAATATATATGACAGATTTAATGTATAACCCTGAAATAATTAGTACAGCGGGAGTGATGTTATCTTCATGCTTTCAAGAAGCAAATGTAGATTATGTTATAACTGTTGAGACTAAAGGGATACCTTTAGCTTATGAAGTAGCTAGAAATTTAGGCGTACAATTAGTAATTGCAAGAAGAGATAGTCAGGTTACAGAAGGTACTACTGTTAGTATAAATTATGTTTCTGGAAGCAGTGGTAGGTTACAACAAATGTCTCTTTCAAAGAAATCAATGAAGTCAAAAAGCAAATGTATTTTTATTGATGATTTTATGAAAGCTGGCGGAACTGCACTTGGAATTAAAGAATTATTAAGAGAATTTGAAAGTGAACTAGTTGGTATTGGAGTATTGGTAGATAATAAAGAATTTAATAAAAAGCTAGTTGATGAATATGTTTCTATAGTAGAGTTAAAAGTTGTTGATAAAGGATCTATAATGGAAGTAAGTCCCTCTAAGACATTTGAATAAGAGATATTTATATGAAAAGTATATTCATAAATTTTCTGAAAGTTTATGAAATATAAAAAAGGAATTTAGAAATTTATGGAGAATTTACTATCTATATAAGTATTTTTAATGCAACTGGAGGTGTACTAAAATGCAAATCACAGACGTTAGAGTTAGAAAAATATCTTCAGAAGGAAAAATGAAAGGCATAGTTTCTGTTACTTTTGATAATGAATTTGTTGTACATGATATTAAAGTTATAGAAGGCCAAAATGGTTTATTTATAGCTATGCCTAGCAGAAAAACACCAAATGGAGAATTTAAAGACATAGCTCATCCTATAAGTATGGAAGCAAGAGAAAAGATTCAATCTGAAATTTTAAATGCTTATGAAAAAGCAGTTTCAGAACAAGGATTAGAAGGGTAAAATTTGATTATTAAAAAATGAGAGGAAGAATAAATACTTCCTTTTATTTTTTTTCAAAAATATGGTTATATTAACCTTTAAACATTTACATAGGTTGAAATAAAAGGTTCTTTCAAATATAATTAATTAAGGTGCGATTCGCATAGTATGAATAAAAAATTAGAAAATTATTATTTAAAAGTAATAAATAATTTGAATGAGGTGGTATGTTAATGTATAAATGTGCCTTAGTTTTGGCTGCAGGACAGGGAAAGAGAATAAAATCTGAGATACCTAAAGTATTACATAAAGTATGTGGTAAAGAAATGGTTATCCATGTAATAGATACAATAAGAAAAGCAGGAATTGATGATGTAAATGTAATTGTAGGAAATGGAGCTGAACTTGTAAAAGAAAGAACAAAAATAAAGAATGTAAATTATTCACTTCAATCCGAACAATTGGGTACAGGTCATGCGGTACAATGTGCCTCAGAATTTTTAAAAGGTAAAAAAGGTATAGTAGCGGTTTTTACTGGAGATACTCCTTTAATAAAGGAATCTACTATTAAAAGCCTATTAGAAACTCATATAGAAAATAATAATTCAGCTACTATTTTGACTTCTATAGTTGAAGACCCAACAGGTTATGGGAGAATCATTAGAGATGGAAATGAAGTTTTAAAGATTGTAGAGCATAAAGATTGTAATGAAGAAGAATTAAAAGTTAATGAAATGAATGCAGCAATATACTGTTTTGATATTGAATCATTATATGAGTCTTTAGGTAAACTAAGTAATAATAATAAACAAGGTGAGTATTATCTTACTGACGTTATAGAGATTCTAAAATCTCAAGGAAAAACAATTGGAGCATTTGTAACTGATTTTGAAGAAACAATAGGTGTAAATTCTAGAGTTCAATTAGCTCAAGCAGAAGAAATACTTAAAAATAGAATAAATCTTAAACATATGGAAAATGGTGTAACATTAATAGATCCTAAAGCAACTTATATCGGTATAGATGTAGAAATAGGAAAGGATACAATAATTTATCCTAATAATATATTAGAAGGTTGCACAGTTATCGGAAGTAACTGTATGATTTATCAAAATTCTAGAATAAAAGATAGTAATATAGGTAATGAAGTAGATATCCAATCTTCTGTAATTTTAGATAGTAGTATTGGAGATAATACAACTGTAGGTCCATTTGCTTATTTAAGACCTGAAACAAAGGTTGGTAAAAAGGCTAGAATAGGAGATTTTGTTGAAATAAAGAAATCAACTATTGGAGATGGAACTAAAGTATCTCATTTAACTTATATAGGAGATGCTGAAGTTGGTAAAGGATGTAATTTTGGATGTGGTACAGTAGTTGTAAACTATGATGGTAAAAATAAATATAAGACTATTATTGGAGATCATAGTTTTATTGGTTGTAACACTAACTTAGTTTCACCAGTAGAAGTAGAAGATAATACATATATTGCAGCGGGTTCTACTATTACTAGTGATGTAAAAGAAGGGGATCTTGCTGTAGCAAGAGCTAAACAAAGAAATATTAAAGGTTGGGTAGATAAAAAAGGATTAAAGAAATAAATTTTTAATTATAAATAGGTTAAAACTTTAAGGAGGTCTTCATAAGTATGATAACTCATGGAAAAAACATAAAGATTTTTACCGGAAATTCTCATCCAAGATTGGCGCAGGATATAGCTGATATATTAGGAGTACAGGTTGGAAAGTCTAAAGTATCAACTTTTAGTGATGGAGAAATATCTGTTGATATTAATGAAACTGTTAGAGGTACGGATGTGTTTATAGTACAATCTACAAGTTCACCTGTTAATAATAACTTAATGGAATTATTGATTATGATTGATGCATTTAAAAGGGCATCAGCAGGCAGGATTACAGCGGTCATTCCATATTATGGATATGCAAGACAAGACAGAAAGGCCAAATCAAGAGATCCAATTACTGCTAAATTAGTTGCAGATTTGTTAACAGCAGCGGGAGCACATAGAATTTTAACAATGGATTTACATGCTCCACAAATTCAAGGTTATTTTAATATTCCAGTAGACCATCTATTAGGTGCACCAATATTAGCAAAATATTTTATTTCTAAGGGATTGGCAGAACAAGATGATGTAGTTGTAGTATCACCAGATTTAGGAAGTGTAACTAGAGCGAGAAATTTTGCGGATAATCTACATGCACCAATAGCAATCATAGATAAAAGAAGACCTAAAGCAAATGTTTCTGAAATTATGAATATTATTGGAGAAGTTAAAGGTAAAAGATGTATTTTAATTGATGATATGATTGATACAGCAGGAACTATAACAAATGCGGCAAATGCACTTAAAGAACTAGGTGCTAAAAATGTTTATGCTTGTTGTACTCATGGAGTTTTATCAGGTCCTGCATTTGATAGAATAAATAATTCAGCAATTGAAGAATTAGTAATGTTAAATACTATTCCATTAAATCAAGAAATGGAAAAGGTTAAAATTACATCATTATCAGTTGCACCATTATTTGCAGAGGCAATAAAAAGAATTTATGATGACCAACCAATAAGCAAATTATTTGAAGTTTAATAAAAGGTATATATATGATAAACCTCCTATAGTTTTTACTATAGGAGGTTTGTTAGATTTATTAAATCAGTTAATTATAAGTTTAGGTTAAATACAAATCTAAAAGAGGTATATATTATGGATAATTTTATAGAAAGAATTCTAATGGTAGATAATGATAAACTTAATAATGAAACAGTAAGTACATATTTAAAAAATTCAGGCTATAAAACTAAGGTTATTTTAACAGGGGAAGAATTTAAAAGAAGTTTTTTAGAATATAAGCCTCATATGATTTTATTAGATTTACTTATAAAAGACATAGATGGAATAAGTATTTTAAAATGGATAAGAACTAAAAGTAATATACCAGTAATAATAGTTACAGAAGAAAAAAGAGTATTTAATAAAGTTTTAGCATTAAACTTAGGGGCAGATGATTATATATTAAAACCGTTTGAATTAGAAGAGCTATTAGCGAGAATCAATGCTGTTTCAAGAAGATGTTGTATAAAAAATTTCCAAATTGAAAAAAAATCTTTAGAGAATTTAATAATAAATGATTATTCCTATGAAGTAATTTGCAATGGAAAAAATATAAAATTACCGCCAAAAGAATTTAAATTATTAACTTTTTTAATAAAAAATTCAAATAAAATATATACAAGAGAACAATTACTTTCTGAAATATGGAGAGATGATTATATAGGTGACTCTAGAACAATTGACGTACATATTAAAAGGTTAAGAAAAAGAATAGGGCAAAGTAGTAATTGGGAAATAAAAACTATTTGGGGAATTGGATATAAATTTGAAGTAAAGTAGCAATAAATTAAAATATAATTTAAAAATAAAAAATTACAATTAAAAAATTTTTATTTTTAGTATAATAAGAAGATAGAATTAAAATACATATGTTGAATAAAGGAGAGTTTATATGTTTTTGATAGTAGGGCTTGGAAATCCAGGAAAAGAATATGATAATACAAGACATAATATTGGATTCGAAGTTATTGATAATATTGCTAAAGAGTATAATATTGAGATAAATAGGCAAAAATTTAAAGGTATGTATGGTGAGGGATTTATAGATAATAATAAAGTCATTTTATTAAAGCCTACAACATATATGAATTTAAGTGGAGAAAGTATTAGAGAGATTTGTAATTTCTATAAGATAGATAATGAAAATATTTTAGTTATATATGATGATATAAGCTTAGATTTAGGAAAATTGAGGATAAGAGAAAAGGGAAGTGCAGGAGGACATAATGGAATAAAAAGTATAATTGCTAATTTATCAACTGATGTATTTCCTAGGATAAAAGTAGGGGTAGGACAACCTAATGTTAACTTAGTTAATTATGTTTTAGGGAAATTTACAAAAGATGAAAATGGTGTTTTAGAAGAAAGCATAGAAGCGATTATACAAGCTGTTAGAGAAATTGTTAGTGTAGATGTTAAGTCTGCAATGAATAAATTTAATGGGTTTAAACCTAATAAAAGTATTTAAGGATGGTGCATAAAATGAGATTAAGAGGGTTAATAGACCCCTTAGAAAACAGTCTTGAGTTACAGAATGTATTAAAACATATTGAGAAGAATAGATACCCTATAGGAATTTATGGGGTATCTGAATCGGGTAGAGGCTATATGATTGATAGCATTTTTGAGAATCTTGATAAATCTATGGTTATTATTACTCAAAGTGATATGGAAGCAAAAAATCTTTATGAGGATTTAATATTATACACAAATGATGTATATTATTTTCCTGTTAAAGAAACTGTTTTTTATAATATAGATGCTATATCTGGAGACTTGAGATGGGAAAGATTAAAAGTAATAAATAAAATATTAGATAATAAAAAGAAAATAATAATAACTTCAATAGACGCTTTTGCAGTAACTTATGTACCTCATAAGTTGTTTCTTGATTATAGTATAACTATAAAACAAGGTAAGGAAATAGATATTGATATTATGTCATCTAAGTTAGTCGAATGTGGATATGAAAGAGTTGATATAGTTGAAGGAAAAGGACAATTTGCTGTAAGAGGTGGAATACTTGATGTATTTCCAACAGGTTCAACTTACCCGTACAGAGTTGAACTTTTTGGTGATGAAATAGAATCTATAAGAACTTTTAATGTAGAATCACAAAGAAGTATTGATAAGGTGAAGTCTTTTAATATATTCCCAGCTAAGGAAATTATAGTTTCTAAGAATTCTATGGAACTAGCAAAAGAAAGAATGCTAGATGAATTTAATAAAATTGTATCAACAGATAAACAAAAAGAAAGAATTAATAAATTAGAAAAAGTAGTTAATTCAAATATAGAAGCACTTGAAGAAACTTTAACTTTTGAAACAATTGATAGTTATTTGACTTACTTTTATCAAGAGACTGAAACTTTTTTTGATTATTTTAAAGATTATTTATTTATAATGGATGATGTTCAAAGATGCAAAGGAAAACTAGATTCATTATATTTAGAATTTATAGAAAATTTTACTGTTTTTCTTGAGAGAGGAGATATACTTCCAGGACAACAAAAATTATTAGTAGAAAAAGAAATCGTTTTAGAAAAATTTGAGTTAAACAAAGTGTTATTCCTTGAAGCATTTAATAAAAAAGTAGATTTTTTAAAGCCAATAGAAAGCGTTGAGGTAGTACAATCAACACTTAGCAATTATCAAGGGCAACTAGAGTTATTAATAAATGATATTTTAGAGAAAAAGGCAAAAGGGTATAAAACATTAATATTATCAGGAACTAGAGCCAGGGGAGAAAGACTTGTAGAAACATTAAGGGAAAGAGATGTTGAAAGTTTTTATAAAGAAAATATAGATGAAATCCAATTTGGAGAAGTTGTTATAACATTTGGAAATCAATTAAAAGGTTTTGAATATCCTGAATATAAAATATGTGTTATATCTGATAAAGAAGTATTTGGAGAAGCTAAAAGACGATTAAAAAATAGAAATACAAAAAAGAAAGGTATTTCTAAGATAAAAAGTTTTAATGAATTAAAACCAGGAGATTATGTAGTTCATGTAAATCATGGTATAGGAGTATATAAAGGTATTAAACAAATTGAAGTGGCTGGACATAAAAGAGATTACTTAGATATTGTTTATGATAAAGGTGATAAACTTTATGTACCTGTAGAACAACTTGATTTAATTCAAAAATATATAGGAAGTGAAGGGAAAAACCCTAAAGTTACTAAGCTTGGAGGTAGTGAATGGCAGAAAGCTAAAGCAAAAGTTAAAAAATCAATTAATGATATTGCAGAAGACTTAATAAAGCTTTATGCAACTAGGTCTACACTTAAAGGTCATAAATTTAGTAAAGATACTCAATGGCAAAGACAATTTGAAGATGAATTTCCATTTGAAGAAACTCCGGATCAAATTACTTCTTTAGAAGAAATAAAGAAAGATATGCAATCTGATAAAGCTATGGACAGATTATTATGTGGAGATGTTGGATATGGAAAAACAGAAGTTGCTTTAAGAGCAGCATTTAAGTGTGTTATGGATGGAAAACAAGTTGCTTTTTTAGTTCCAACCACTATTCTAGCAGAACAGCATTATAAAAATATGAAAAAGAGATTTTCAGATTTTCCTATAAAAATAGATATGATTAGTAGGTTTAGAACAGCAAAACAACAAAAAGCTACTATGCAGAGTTTAAAAGAAGGAAATATTGATATTTTAGTAGGGACTCACAGGTTAGTATCTAAAGATATTCAGTTTAAGGATTTAGGATTGCTTATAGTTGATGAGGAACAAAGATTTGGAGTAGCTCAAAAAGAAAAGATTAAAAACTTAAAGAAAAATGTTGATGTATTAGCACTAAGTGCAACTCCTATTCCTAGAACTTTGCATATGTCATTAACAGGAGTAAGAGATATATCTGTTATAGAAACTCCACCAGAAGAGAGATATCCAATACAGACATATGTGGTAGAGCAAAATGATCAACTTATTAGAGATGCAATACTTAGAGAAATAGGAAGAAATGGTCAAGTTTATTTTGTATATAATAGAGTTGAAGATATTGATAGAATGGCTAAATATGTTCAGGGGTTAGTTCCAGAGAGTAAAGTTACGGTTGCGCATGGACAAATGACCGAACGACAATTAGAAAAAGAAATGATCAGCTTTATGGAACAAGAATCTAATGTTTTGGTTTGTACTACAATAATAGAAACAGGAATAGATATTCAAAATGTAAACACAATAATAATATATGATTCCGATAAGATGGGATTATCGCAATTATACCAGTTAAGGGGAAGAGTAGGTCGTTCTAATAGAATTGCATATGCTTATTTATTGTATACAAAGGATAAAATTCTAACTGAAGTAGCAGAAAAGAGACTTAAAGCATTGAAAGATTTTACAGAACTTGGTTCAGGTTTTAAAATCGCTATGAGAGATTTAGAAATTAGAGGGGCTGGCAATATGATGGGGTCTTCTCAACATGGTCATATGGCTGCAGTCGGATATGATTTATATTGCAGAATGCTCGAAGATACAGTTAAGTTAATAAAGGGAGAAATAACTAAAGAACCTATTGAGACAACTGTAGAAATTAAAGTGGATGCATTTATATCAGAAAATTATATTGAAGATGAAATTCAAAAAATAGAAATATATAAGAAAATAGCAGCTATTGAAAATATAGATGATTATAATGATATAAAAGAAGAATTAGAAGATAGATATTCTAAAATTCCTGAACCAGTTTATAATCTTATGGATATAGCTTACATCAAGAGCATGGCAAAATTATTGTTTATAGAGGAAATTAAAGAAACTCCGAAAGAAATACTTTTTAGATTTGCATATGGAGAAGATGATTATAAACGAATATTTAAATTACTAATAGGAAATTATAAAGATAGTATTATGTTGAAGTTTGGATCTCAACCATATTTTTCTTTTAGATTAAAAGATATAAAAAAAGAAAATATGCTAGAATTCCTAAAAGAAATTTTAAACATGGTAATGGTAAAGGAGGAATAACTAAAATAAAGGTTGAATTAATGATTAACATTGTAAGAAAAAAGTAAGATTAATAATTTGAATTGTAAAAATAATATTGTTATACTAATATTATGTTTTTATAAGAAAAATTTAGAAAAAAGTGAGGGGAAAATTTTGAGAAATATAAAGAAATTTGTTGCATCAGTGATGATAGCTACATTCGCATTTTCAGCAGTGGGTTGCAAAATGATTGAAAAAACACCTGAAGCTATACAAAAGACAGTGCTTGCAACAGTAGGTAAAGAAAAGGTAACACAAGGTGATTTAGATAAAGATTTAAAATCAATTACAGAATCTTTAAAACAAAGATATGGTGAAAATTATGCTGATAATGCAGATATAAAGCAACAACTTCAAGAGTTAAAGAAACAATATTTAAATGCAATTGTAAATGAAAAAGTTGTATTACAAAAGGCAGAAGAATTAAATTTAAAGCCAGATGAGGATACTTTAAATAAAGAAGTAGATAGTGCTATTCAATATTATAAAGATGCCTATAAAACAGATGAACAATTTACAGCATTTTTACAACAAAATGATTTCACAGAAGATTCATTTAAAGAATATCAAAGAAATCAAGCTATAGTTAGATATGTACAACAAGATATAGTAAAAGATATAGAAGTTACAGATAGCGATATCGAAACATATTATAATGAAAATAAAGATAAATATACAGAAGGTGCAGGTGCAGTAGTATCTCATATTCTAGTAGCAGATGAAAATACTGCAAATGAAGTTAAATCTAAATTAGATAAAGGAGAAGATTTTGCTGCTGTAGCCGCTCAATATTCTACAGATACAGGAACAAAAGATAATGGAGGTTCTCTTGGTTTCATAGAATATTCATCAACTAAATATGTTAAAGAATTTATGGATGGATTTAAAAATTTAAAAGAAGGTGAAATTTCTGCACCAGTAAAATCACAATATGGATATCATATAATTAAGGTTACTGGAGTTAAAACATCAGATGCAGTAACACCATTAGATGATGTTAAAGAAGAAATTAGAGCAGAATTATTACAACAAAAACAAAAGGAAGCTTTTAATTCTAAAATAGAAGAATGGAAAAAAGATATTAAAGTTAAGATTAATGAAGATAAATTAAAATAAAAAATTATAAGTTTACCTCTGGGTATATATGATAAAAATCTATATATGCTCAGAGGTATTTTTTTATATAAAAGTAATGCCTAAAAATAATATCTTATATAAAAATTGACTATAAGTGTATAAAATTTCTAACAATTCAAATAATAATAATGCAACTAATTTAATAAAGTTTTAAAGGAGGTTAAATAATCAATGAAGGCAACAGGTATTGTTAGAAGAATTGACGATTTAGGAAGAGTAGTAATTCCAAAAGAAATAAGGAGAACTTTAAGAATAAGAGAAGGAGATCCACTTGAAATATTTACTGATAGAGAAGGAGGCGTAATTTTAAAAAAATATTCTCCTATAGGGGAATTAACAGATTTTTCAAAAGAATATGCTGAAAGTTTACAACAAGCTATAGGACACATTATCTTAATAGCAGATAAAGATGCATTTATATCAGTTAGCGGTACCCCTAAAAAGGATTATCTTGAGAGAAAAATAAGTTCAGAATTAGAAAAAATAATGGATGATAGAAAAACAATTCTTTTAGATAAAACTTCAAATAAGGTAATACCACTACATAATGATGATGATGAGGCTAATTATGTAAGCCAAGTTATTTCACCTATATTAGCAGAAGGAGATTCTATTGGTGCAGTAATTATTTTATCTAAAGAGGATGGTAAGAATTTAGGTGAAGTTGAACTAAAACTTGCAGAGACAGCAGCAACATTCTTAGGAAAGCAAATGGAACAATAAATTGTACATAAATAGATAAAAAAAATATTTTACTATATTAATTTTTAAATATGGTCAAAATAGAGTCATAATACCTTCAAATTTACAATAAAAATTATTAGTATAATGTAACTTTGGAGGTATTTTATGAAAAAGCAATCCTTGATAAAAGGAAGTTTAATTCTTGGAATAGCAGGAATATTAACAAGATTTTTAGGATTATTTTTTAGATGGCCATTAATAATGTTAATAGGAGATGAAGGAATAGGCTATTATCAAATGTCATATCCTTTATATATGTTTTTTGTTGCAATGGCATCAGGCGTTCCTGTTGCCATTTCAAAAATGATATCAGAAAATAATGCAGTTAACGATATTAATGGTAGCTTTGAAGTAATGAAGGAATCAGCAATACTAATGACTATTTTAGGGACAGGCACAACATTTGCATTATTTTTCTTTGCAAAACCGATAATAAGTTTTTTAAAATGGGATTTTAAAGCGTATTACTCACTTATAGGAATTTCTTTTGCTCCTATTGTAATATCCTTTATAACAATATTTAGAGGCTTTTTTCAGGGTCTACAAAATATGTCACCATCTGCTATTTCGCAAGTAATAGAGCAAATTGGTAGAATCATATTTGGAGTAGGATTGGCTGTGCTATTATTACCCAAAGGAATAGAGTATTCAGCAGGAGGGGCTGCCTTTGGTGCAACTGCTGGGGCTGTATTAGCTGGGATATATTTATATAAGAAATATATAAATATTAAAAAAGATTATGGAATAAAAAAAATAAAAACTAATTCTGAAGTTTTAAATAATATATTAAAAATAGCAATTCCAATATCTTTAGGAGCAACAGTTGGGACTATTATGGGGTTAATAGATTCTATTGTAGTACCTCAAAAACTTTTGCAAGCAGGCTTTAGCAGTATGCAAAGTACAGTTCTATATGCTCAATTAACAGGAAAAGCATCTGTACTTGTTAATGTACCATTGACTTTATCAATGGCGTTATGTACTTCACTAATCCCAATCATTGCAGAAAATTTTATACTTAAAAATCATTTGGAAGTAAAAAGAAAAATTAATATTTCTATGAAATTATCTGCTGTAATAGCTATACCATGTACTTTTGGAATTTTCTTTTTAGCAGAACCTATAATGAGATTTATATTTCCAGGTAGATTTGAAGGTTTTGAAATTTTGAAGTATCTATCACTATCAATTCCATTTATAATAATAACGCAAACAACTACATCAATATTACAGGGAACAGGAAATTATATTATTCCAGTAATCAATTTATTTATTGGGTGCTTAGTTAAGGTAATATTAACATGGACATTAGTACCAATAAAATCTATAAATATTTATGGAGCTGTTATTGCTAGCATAAGTGCTTACTTTATTTCAAGTATTCTAAATTTATTATTAATGAAATTCAAATTAAAAATTAAACTAAATTTATATCAAATATTAATAAAACCAACCTATGCGTCAACTTTGATGATGTTATTAGTATTAATGAGTTATAATTATATTTACAAAAGCACAACAAGTAATGGGATATCTTGCTTAATATCTATATTTTTAGGTATTATAGTATATATAATATTAATAATGTTATTTAAAGTATTTAAAGTTAAAGAAATAAAGAGTAGATTTAGAAGAAACTAAAAAGGAGAGTCTAAATGATTAAGATAGTGGGATTAGGTCCAGGAGCGAAAGAAGCTTTAACAATAGGTTGTATAAATGAATTAGAAAATTGTAAAAATATTTTTTTAAGAACAGAAAAACATCCAACAGTGGAATATTTAAATGAAAAAGGAATAAAATTTAATACTTATGATTATGTTTATGAGAGTAAAGAAAGTTTTGATGAAGTATATTTAAATATAGCACAAGACTTAATCAAAAAACATAATGAACTAGGTGATTTAGTTTATTCAGTGCCAGGACATCCATTAGTGGCAGAAAAGTCTGTATTTAATTTAATATCTTTATGTAAAGAGGCAGGCATACAATATAAAGTTGTTCCAGCAGTAAGTTTTATTGATGCAATGATGGAAAGTTTATCAATAGATCCAATAGAAGGTTTAAAAGTTATAGATGCATTTGATATAAATAATCAAATTTTAGATAAAAGAATAGGAACAATAATTACTCAGGTATATAATCAATTAATTGCATCAGAAGTAAAATTAAAATTATTACAGCAATATGATGATGAAACAGAAATTTATTATGTAAGAGCAGCAGGAATAATTGGAGAAGAAAGTATAAGAAAAATTCCATTGTATGAATTAGATATGCAAGAAGATATAGATTATTTAACATCAATATATATACCTAAAGATGTAAATAATAAAAAAGATTTTTATGATCTTTTGGAAATAATAGAAACATTAAGAGGAGAAAATGGCTGTCCGTGGGATAGAGAACAAACTCATAATTCTATAAAGAACGCATTGGTAGAGGAAAGTTATGAAGTAATTGATGCTATAAATAATGAAGATGATAATTCTTTAATTGAAGAATTGGGTGATGTGTTATTACAAGTTGTTTTTCATGCATCTATTGGTAAAGAAGAAGGATATTTTAATATAAATGATGTTATTGAAGCAATTTGTAATAAAATGATATATAGACATCCTCATGTTTTTAATAACACAGAAGAAAGTATCAGTTCATCTAAAGATCTTCTTATAAAGTGGGATGAATTAAAGAAAGCAGAAAAGGGATATTCTTCATTGACAGATGAAATGAATGGAATAACAAAAGCATTACCATCTCTTTTAAGGGCAAATAAGGTACAAACAAAGGCTAAAAAAGTTGGTTTTGATTGGGATAATGTTAATTGTGCAATAAAAAAAGTTGAAGAAGAATTAAAAGAAGTAATAAATGCATATACTATTAATAATATGGAAAACATAAAAGAAGAAATCGGAGATTTATTATTTTCGTGTGTTAATGTTGCAAGATTCTTTAATATAGATGAAGAATTAGCACTAAATGCAACAACAGATAAATTTATTAAAAGATTTTCATATATTGAGAAAAAGGCAGGTGAGATGAAGCTTGAATTAGAAGACATGTCTTTAGAAGATATGGATAAACTTTGGGAAGAAGCAAAAAAACTAGATAAATAAGCATTAAAATAAAGGAATTATCCAGTTATTGAAGAATAGTTAATAAGGAACTATATTACAAAAATTATTTATAACTACTAATGTTAGTATAAAGAAACTATTTTTCTATAGACTACCAGGCTAAGAGGTTATATAATAAAGAAGTGTAATTTAGTACATATACGAATAGTTAAAACTAAATGTTATAACTTGATTTTAAGGAGGATGTAATTGTGAATAAAGCAGAATTAATAACTAGCATGGCTGAAAAAAGTAAATTAACTAAAAAAGATGCTGAATTAGCATTAAAAGCTTTTATTGAAAGTGTTGAAGATGCATTAGAATGTGGAGAAAAAGTTCAATTGGTTGGATTTGGAACTTTTGAAACAAGAGAAAGAGCAGCTAGAGAAGGAAGAAACCCTAGAACTAAGGAACCAATTAAGATTCCTGCAACAACAGTTCCAGTATTTAAAGCTGGAAAAGAGTTCAAAGACAAGGTTAATAATAAATAGTAAATAATATGAACCCGGGGTTTCTCGGGTTCTTTTAATAAAGGAGCAATATGAGACTAGATAAATATTTAAAAGTTTCAAGAATTATAAAAAGAAGAACAGTTGCTAAAGAAGTATGTGAAAGCGGACGTGTATCAATAAATGATAAAGTTGCTAAACCATCAACTGATATAAAAGAAGATGATATAATTCAAATTACTTTTGCAAATAGAATATTAAAAGCTAAAATAGTAAATATTAAAGAACATGTTAAAAAAGAAGATGCAAAAGAAATGTATATAATTCTTGAAGGAGAAGAAGATAAAGAGTAGCCTTAGTAAATTTAAAAGGCTACTTTTGTTATAGTTAAGGCACATTCAAAAAATAATAGACCAGTATGCTCGCCTATTTTGTGTGATACTGCGTCAGTAAATTTAGCTAATAGCTCGCTATTAACTAAATTTACTTCCTTGTCTGACACAAAATATACAACGCCTCTTTGATCTATTATTTTATTTCATGTGCCTAACGTAATAATCTTTAATTTTTAAACAATGAATAAAGATAAAGTTGTATTCATATATTGTATAAGAATAATATGTGGAGGAAATTTTTATGGAGAATAAAATAGAAAATAAAATTAATAATAAAAATTCAAGTTTATCTTTAGAAAATAGGCAAAGATTAGTTTTAAGTGGAGTTATAGAAGTTATAAGTTTTGATAGCCAAAAAATAGATTTAACCACAGAATTAGGAAATCTAAGCATAAAAGGTCAAGAGCTTAAAATGAATAAACTAGATGTTAAAAATGGAGATGTTATTATTAACGGCAATATAGATTCTATGATTTATAGTGGAAAAGAAGTAAAAAAGAGTAAAGAAAGTATAATAAATAGATTGTTTAAATAGAAGGGTAGGTAAGATTAATGCCATTATCTTTAAATATGCAATTTAATCTTATTCTTTATAGTTCAATAGCAGGGCTTATAACAGGCATATTATTTGATGTATATAGAGGAATAAGAGGATTAAATTCAATAAAAGTAATTACAATTATTGAAGATATATTATTTTGGATACTTACTGCTCTAATTATTTTTACTTTTTTATTATATACAAACTATGCATTTTTGACTCCGTATGTTTATATTTTCATAGTTATAGCACTTCTTATTTATCTAAGACTATTTAGTAAATACTTTTATTCACTTGAAAAATTGCTAATAAAGAGAATAAATACCATTATAAGAATAGTATTTAAAAACATAATATATCCTATTAAAATAATTTTTAATAAAGTAATGGATAAAAGCAAATAGCTAAAAAAATTACTTGAATAATACTTATAGAGTGTTTACAATATAGATAAGAGAATTTGAGAAAATAGAGGTTCTATGGATGAGGAAGTTAACATTTAGAAACTTAATAATCATTGGGTTAGCTAGTATATTTATTTTTAGTTATATAAGACAACAAGTAACTATGAGTAGAATTGAAAAACAACTAAATGAAAAACAGACTATTCTTGATGAACTGACCAAAAAAAATGAGCGGCTTCAAGATGAAGTTGAAAAAATTGATACTACTTCAAATGAATACGTTGAAAAGTTAGCAAGAGAAAGACTGGGAATGATTAAACCAGGAGAAAAAGTAGTTAATAGTGAAGAACAACAATCAAATTCTAAAAAATAGTTTTTTATTATAATCATATATATTTTTATATTTTAAGGAGGAATCTTTTAAACATGACCTTAGAGGCAGGAAACATATTAGAGGGCACAGTAATAAACATTACAAACTTTGGAGCTTTTATTGAGGTGGAAGGCAAAACTGGATTGGTACACATTTCAGAAGTTGCAGACTCTTATGTGAAAGATATCAGAGAACATCTTAAAGAACAAGACAAAGTTAAAGTTAAAGTTATCTCAATTGATGATAACGGCAAAATTAGTCTTTCAATTAAACAAGCAAATGTTCAAAGGAAATCAGTTAAACCTGTAGAAATTGACTGGAATAATAACAATAATAATAATGATAAGAAAAAAAGTGGTCCAGGAAATTTTGAAGATATTATGTCTAGATTTTTAAAAGATAGTGAAGAAAGAATGCAAGATGTAAAGAAACATCAAGAATTTAAAGGTAAAGGTGGCAAAAAAGGCTGCTAATATTTTAGACATTATATACAATTAATATATAAACAAAACAAGGATTGCTAATATTTTTAGTAATCCTTGTTTTATTTATAGGTATAGTAGGGAATTTTGAGAGTTTAAACCCTGATAAAATCTAAGTTAATGTATTTTTAAATAAAAAAATAAAAAAATATCAAAAAAATGTTGACAGTGTAGAAACTATACAGTATAATAAATTTTGTCGTTGGAAATAATTCAACTGGCTTGCCGAAGTGGCGGAACTGGCAGACGCACAGGACTTAAAATCCTGCGGTGGTTAAACACCGTACCGGTTCGATTCCGGTCTTCGGCACCAAAGTAATATCGCGGGGTGGAGCAGTTGGTAGCTCGTCGGGCTCATAACCCGAAGGTCGTAGGTTCAAGTCCTGCCTCCGCAACCATAAAAAAATTTGGCGGAATAGCTCAGCTGGCTAGAGCATTCGGTTCATACCCGAAGTGTCGTAGGTT
>NZ_BAAAAT010000009.1:0-144486 GCF_054768135.1 Clostridium sp. CTA-5
CTGGATTAACTACTAAAGAAGGCGTTTATGCTGGTGGAGATGCAGTTACAGGTGCAGCAACAGTAATACTTGCTATGGGAGCTGGAAAGAAAGCTGCTCAAGCTATAGATGAATATTTAACTAAATAATTGTATATATTAACCTAAAATGTATCAATGAAAGTTGATATTATAGTATAAAGCTCATGGACAGAATTGTAATAGGAAACTTGACTCATATACATTTGTCCAGTAAGTTTGAGAAACAAAATATGAAATTTTGACTCTCACTTAAGAACTCTAAAAATAAAGATTAGTCCAATTAATGCATGTTCCCAATCAAAGATTGTTGACAAGCAATTAATTGTAAGACTAAAAGGAAACTCGACTCATGTACATTCACTGAGTAAGTTCAAGCAACAAAATATAAAATTTTGACTTTTACTTAAGAGTTCTAAAAAGCAAATTCCAATGCCAGTTCGCCCTTATACTAAAATATCAACACTATTTTAAAATGTAGCTTAATAAAAAGGACTATCTTAAAAAATATTTATATATTTAAGATAGTTCTTTAATTATTTTTAAAAATTATAATAAAGTCTAATCTATAAATAACTTATATTAAAATGTAATTTAGAAAAGTATATATAATAGTTAGTTTATTTTTTTATATTTAAGTGTTATATTATATAAGTTCTAATAAAGTTTATTCATTAATATAAATCTTAAAATATTTATAAAGGGTATGATTTATAAGTATAGTTAAGAACTTTAGTTAGAAGATATATTAAAAGAACTTCTATAAGATTAAAAATATTGTAAACTAAAATTTAAATAATTATTTTATTATATAATATGATTAGGAGCAGAAATGAAAGATATTACACTAGACCAAATAAAAGATTTAGAAATATTTAAAGATATATCTAAAAACTCTTTAGAGCAACTTGTAGAAATAGGGGAAGTAAAAAAATACAACTCAGGAAGCCACATTTTTAGAGATAAAGAAGATGTAAAAACATTATATATTGTGCTAAGCGGAAATGTATCATTATATAAATTAAATGGATGTGGTCATAAACGAGTAATATTTATATTAGGAAGAGGTAAGATGATTAATGATGTAATTATACATGAGTTACCTGCCTCTATAAATTGTGAGGTATTTGAAGAGGCGTATATTCTTAGTTATAGTAAAGATGATTTTCTAGCTATTATGGAAAAAGACTTTATACTGTCTAAAAACATAATATGTTCTTTATCAATGAAAGTTAGAAGAATGTATAGGCAACTTAAAAATTCAACTGGTGTAATAAAAATGGAAAAAAGGTTGGCAGCAAAGCTATGGAAATTAAGTAAGGATTATGGCCAAGAGTGTGATAAAGGAATACTTATTAATATAAATATAACCATTACGTATCTTTCAGAATTATTAGGATCCAAAAGAGAGACTATATCTAGAGCTTTAAAGATACTTTCTAATAAAAAATTAATAGAATATAAAGATAAAAAAATTTTGGTAATTGATCAAGATAAATTATCGAAATTTTTTAAAGCACTGTGACTTTTATCACGGTGCTTTTATTTTTAATTAATTATACTTTAGTTAAATACTAATTCAATATATAAACGAAGGGAGAATTTATATTTGTTTTGTGAAGAATTTAACAGTGTGGTGAGTGCTGGAAAAGCAAAGATGAATCTATTGAAAACGAATAAATGTGGATATTTCATAAGCTCAATGCTTGCAGGTCTTTATGTTGGAATGGGGATTATGCTTATATTTACTATTGGAGGATTACTAAATAGTGCGGGCTCAGTAGCGACTAAGATAGTTATGGGAATATCATTTGGAGTAGCATTAAGTTTGGTTGTTATGGCTGGTTCAGAACTTTTTACTGGAAATAATTTTGTTATGACTGCGGCTTCTTTAAGTGGAGAAGTAAAGTGGAGTGATACATTTAAAATATGGGTAGTTTGTTTTATTGGAAATTTACTTGGTTCAATAATTGCAGGAACTATGTTTTATTTTACTGGACTTGCAATAGGACCAGTAGGAACTTTTATTGCAAATACGTCAGCAGTAAAGATGAGTGTGCCATTCTTACCATTATTGATGCGTGCTATATTTTGTAATATATTAGTTTGTTTAGCTGTATGGTGCAGTTTTCGTTGTAAAAATGAAGTAGCTAAACTAATAATGATTTTTTGGTGTTTATTTTTATTTATAACAGCTGGATTTGAACACAGTGTAGCAAATATGACACTTTTAACAATAGGGTTACTATCACCAGGAACAGCAGATGTTAGCATAATGGGATATATATATAATATTGGAGTAGTAACACTTGGAAATATTATTGGTGGGGCATTATTTGTAGCCTTTCCATACTATATAATTTCAAAAAGAAAGTAAAGGAGTAGTAATATGGGATATAAATTAAATAAAAAAAGTATAAACGATATATTTGAAAGTTTATCAAAAGAATATCTAATCTATGCACCTAAATTATTTTTGGGAGAAGGAAATTTTTCAGATACTGATAGAATTCGCTATGGTGAAATAAAAAATATAGACGAGATTATCTTTAATCAAAAAGCACAATATTCTGCTAAAGAAGTATTACTACCAATTTCTCAAACACTGTTCTTTTTTACAGAAGATTCTATAAAAGAACCTAATCCACCTAAAAAAGGAGCAATTATATTTTTAAGAAGTTGTGATTTACATGCTATAAAACGTATGGATGATATTTATTTAAAAAATGGACAAGAAGATTATTATTATAAAAAATTAAGAGAAAATGTAAAGTTTATTTTAATGGGATGTGAAAATTCATTTGAAAATTGTTTTTGTGTAAGCATGGGAACAAATGAAACAAATGAATATGATGCTTATTTAAAAGTGATGGATGATTATGTATATGTAGATGTACAAGAAGAAGAACTTAAAAAATTATTTAAACAAGATAAAGAGATAGAAATTAAGCCAGATTTTGTAACACAAAATAATGTAAATGTGTCTATACCAGAAAATCTTTCTTTAGATATTATGAAGTCTAAAATGTGGGAAGAGTATAGTTCACGTTGTATTGC
Source organism: Clostridium sp. CTA-5 (assembly GCF_054768135.1). Lineage (NCBI taxonomy): Bacteria > Bacillati > Bacillota > Clostridia > Eubacteriales > Clostridiaceae > Clostridium > Clostridium sp. CTA-5. The sequence continues at coordinate 3,075 of NZ_BAAAAT010000009.1, forward strand.
ATGTGGTAGATGTAATTTTGCTTGTCCTACTTGTACTTGTTTTACAATGCAAGATATTTTCTATACTGACAATGGTAAAGCTGGTGAAAGACGTAGAGTATGGGCATCTTGCCAAGTAGATGGATTTACTGATATGGCTGGTGGACATAGTTTTAGACTAGATAAAGGACAACGTATGAGATTTAAGGTAATGCACAAAGTTTATGATTATAAGAAAAAATGGGGATATCACATGTGTGTTGGATGTGGTAGATGTGATGATATTTGCCCAGAATATATATCTTTTTCAAATTGTATAAATAAATTGAAAGATGGTATGGAAGAGGTGTTAACAAATGAGTAAAAACGAATATATTCCTTTTTTATCACAAATAAAAGAAGTAATTAAACATACAGATATTGAATATACTTTCAGAATGGAATTTAAAGGTGATGTAAAACCAGGTCAATTTTTTGAGGTATCATTACCTAAGTTTGGTGAAGCACCTATTTCAGTAAGCGGTATTGGTGAAGACACTGTTGATTTAACAATAAGAAGAGTTGGTAAAGTTACTAATGAAATATTTAATAACTATGTTGGTGATAAGCTATATTTAAGAGGTCCTTATGGAAATGGATTTGATATTAATAATTATAAAGGAAAAGAATTAATAGTAGTTGCAGGTGGAACAGGACTTTCACCAGTAAAAGGAGTAGTTGATTATTTTTCAAACAATATAGAAGATGCAAAAAATTTCACATTAATAGCAGGTTTTAAATCTCCTAGTGATGTTTTATTTAAAAGTGATATTGAAGCTTGGAATAAAAATATTAACCTTATTTTAACTGTTGATAATGCTCCAGAAGGATATGAAGGTAATGTAGGTATGGTTACTAAATACATTCCCAATCTTCCAATTAAAGATATTAAAAATGCAGTAGTTATTGTAGTAGGTCCTCCTATTATGATGAAATTTACAGTGGCAGAATTTTTAAAGCTTGGAATAGAAGAAAATAATATTTGGATATCACAAGAACGAAAAATGTGTTGTGGAATTGGTAAATGTGGTCATTGCAAAATAGATGATACATACATTTGCTTAGACGGACCAGTTTTTAACTATTCAAAAGGAAAATCTTTAATAGATTAGGAAGGAGTTAATTATGGATTTAAATACAAAAAAAATTAAAAAGAATGCATTTAGAGTCACAAAAGTAAGAGGATTAACTGCTTCTAGAATCAGAGTTCCAGGTGGACATATGCAAGCAGAACTTTTAGGTAAGATTCAAGAGATTGCACAAAAATATGGTAATGGTACTATTCATATAACAACACGCCAAGGATTCGAGGTACCTGGAATAAAATATGAAGATATGGATAAGGTAAATAAGTTATTACAACCTATAATTGAAGAATTAGATATAAATCAAGAAGTACCAGGTAAAGGATATACAGCTGCTGGAACAAGAAATGTAGCTGCTTGTATCGGAAATCAGGTTTGTCCTTTTGCAAATTACAATACAACTAATTTCGCAAAAAAAATTGATAAAGCTATATTCCCAAATGATTTACATTTTAAAGTGGCGTTAACAGGATGTCCTAATGATTGTATAAAAGCAAGAACTCATGACTTTGGGATAATAGGTATGACAGAACCACAATATGATATAGATAGATGTGTAAGTTGTGGAGCATGTGTAAAAGCTTGCAAGAAAAAATCTGTAGATGCCCTTAAATTTGTTAATTATAAGGTTGTTAGAAATGAAGATAAGTGTATTGGTTGTGGAGAATGTGTTATAAATTGTCCTACTGGTGCATGGACTAGAAGTAAAGAGAAATATTATAAATTAGTTATTATGGGTAGAACAGGAAAGAGAAATCCACGTTTAGCAGAAGATTTTTTAATTTGGGCAGATGAAGAGAGTATAATTAAGATAATTTTAAATACTTATAAATTTGTAGAGAAATATATTGCTAAAGATGCACCAGGAGGAAAGGAACATATAGGATATATTATTGATAGAGTAGGATTTTCAGAATATAAAAAATGGGCTCTAGAAGGAATAGAATTTCCTGAAAAAACAATAATTAAACAATGTGTTTATTGGGGCGGACTACACTTTTAATTAAATAAGACACATGAAATAAAATAATAGATCAACGATATGCCTAAATCAAAAAGCTCTATTACTTTTGTGGTAATAGAGCTTTTTGCAATTTCATATTTTAATGAAATTCAACAAATTTTAAATTATACTATTTTTATGAAGAATGCTATCTTTTACAAAAGTGATCTTGAACATTATTTAAAGCTTCACCAAATCTTTGATAGTGAACTACTTCTCTTTCTCTTAAAAATTTTAGTATATCTTTTATATCTTGTTCATCGGTTAATTGAATTAAATGTTCATAAGTTGCTCTTGCTTTTTGTTCAGCAGCCATATTTTCATGTAAGTCTGCAATGACATCACCTTTAGCTTGTATATAAGTTGCAGTCCATGGGTTTCCAGTAGCATCAGTATAAAATGTTGCTTTTCCATGATCAACATAATGCCCACCAAGTCCAGCTTCTTTTAATTCGTCTAAACTTGCATTTTCCATAAGTTGATGCGCCATAGTAGCAATTATTTCAACATGAGCCATTTCTTCTGTGCCTATATCTGTAAGTAAAGCTCTAGATTTTCCAGTAGGCATTGTATAACGTTGATTTAAATATCTAAGAGCAGCACCTAACTCTCCATCAGGGCCTCCATATTGAGATATAAGAAATTTAGCCATCTGAAGATCTTTACATTTAAGATTTACTGGATATTCGAGTGTTTTTACATAATACCACATAAATTTAAATCCTCCTAATCATAATTTTCCCAAGGCCAAGGTTTTTCAACCCAAGCTTTTGAATCTTCTTTAAAAGAAGTACCAAAGTTGGTAAGTGGGCCATAATTTTTTTCATATTCATTAATTAGACAAATTAGTTTATAAGATAAAGTTTCATAATCTTTTTTTGCATCTTTATCCTCAGGAAAATTATCTAGAAATAAATTTAAGTCTATAGCGGCAAATTGATAAATTCTTATATTATCTAATAACTCTTTTTCAGACATAATATATCACCTCTAACATTTATTTTTTTTCTTTTCATCATAAGGTTGATAAAGGGATTTGAAAATTGTTCCTTTATCAAAGGCTTCTTTGCATGAAAATAAATTCTCATATTTTTGAGGTAATATATATGCGCGAGCATATTCCTTTTGTTTATACATACAGTTATCATCTCTGTACATAAAAAAATTCATCCCTTCAATTTGATTACTCAATAAGTATAATATGCAATCTTAAAGAAGATTGTGATAATTCATGTAAAAATATGCGTTTTAATATTTTTGATTAAAATTCACGTTTTTGAGTTGATAATATAATTGCTTATTTTAATATGAAAATTAACTTTAACATAAGAATAATAGTTTAAATAAATTCTTATAAATAAAAATAGTTATTAATATTTAAAATAATACTATAGATTATAAATTAAAGTTTTTCTTAAGATAAGTCTATTTAATTTACCAGTTTATATTACTATGGTAAAATTGTGTAAAGTAGATTTATATTTAATAAAAAGGAGGATGAGATGAAAAAAAGAATATTATCGATATTAAGTATTTTGGTTTGTTTAATTACCTTACTTCCCACTAAATACTCAACAGTTATGGCATCAGAAACGTCTCAAGAAAGTTTAAATAAGAATAGCGAGATAAGATTACAAGATGATTTTTATAAAGCAATTAATCAAGAGTGGATTAAAGATTCTAAACTTAAAAATGGGGAAAATGAAAAAAGTGAATTTATAAATCTTAAAAATAAAGTTAAAAGTGAAATGAATACTATATTTGATGAATTATTAATCAATCAAAATAAGTATAGTGAAAATAGTGAAGAAAAAAAAGTTATTAATTTATATAATAATTTTATTAATATGGAATCAAGAAACAAACAAGGTACTGAACCAATAAAAAAATATATAGATCAAATAAAAGATGCAAAAAATTTAGATGAACTTACAAGATTATTTTCTAATCCAGAAATAAATATATTTAATAATTTAATTCAATTTAATGTAGAACCAGATAATAAAGATGGAAAAACTAATGTGCTATACATATATTCAACTCCACTTTTTTTAGGAGACTCAGCTCAATATAAAAACCCATCAGAAGAATTTAATAAAAATAAAATCATAATGGGAAAATATTTAAATAATGTTTTAAAGTTAAGCGGTTATAATGCTGAAGAGGCAAAAGAGAAGGTTAATAATTTATTTAAATTTGAAGAAATGTTAGCACCGTCTATGTTAAGTATACAAGAATTTTTTAAACAATATAGTACAAATCAAAGTATAGGTGAAATTTGTAGTGCTAAAGAAGTAGCTCAAAAGGCACCTAACTTAAATCTTTCATATATAATGAATGAATTAGGATATAATAAAGCTGATAAAGTTATTTTGCTTGAACCTAAATGGTTAGATAAGTTAAATGAATTATACACAGAAGGAAATTTACAGATTATAAAAGATTATACTGAAGTATGCTTAATTTCATCTGCATCTCAATATTTAAGTAAAGATTTTAAAGATGCATATTCAGAGTTTGAAAAAGAGTTATATTCATTAAAAGAAGAAAAAACTTTAGAGCAAGAGGGAAGAGAATATGTAGAAAAAAATTTTGGTATGTTGTTTAGCAAATTATATGTTAAAAGATATTTTACAAAGCAAGCTCAAAAAGATATAGAAGAAATTACTAGTGAAATAATAGAAACTTATAAAAAAAGAATTAACTCACTTGATTGGATGAATGATTCAACTAAACAAAGTGCTATAAGAAAGTTAGATTGTTTAAAAGTAAATATAGGATATTCAGGTGAATGGAAAGATTATTCAAAATTAGACTTGAAATCATATAATGAAGGAAGTTCACTTTTTGATAATACAGTAAATTTAGAACTTTTTTCATATAAAGAAAAATTAAATAAACTTAATAAATCAGTTACAGAAGAAAAATTACCTTTTGATTTGGGTAAACCACAAGATGTTAATGCATATTATGAGGCAAATACCAATCAAATTATTATTCCAGCAGCAATATTACAACCGCCATTTTATGATGCTAATGCAAGTAAAGAAGTAAACTTAGGTGCAATAGGTATGATTATTGGACATGAAATTACGCATGCTTTTGATAATACAGGAGCTAAGTTTGATGAAAATGGTAACATTAATAATTGGTGGAATGATGAAGATTATAAAGAGTTTACAGAAAAAATACAAAAAATAATAAATTTTTATGGAGAAATTGAAGTATTTCCAGGGAAAAAAATTGATGGAAAGTTAACAGCAGGTGAAAATATTGCAGATATAGGATCAATGACTTGCATGTTAGATATATTAGATACAATGAAAAATCCAAATTATGATGCTTTTTTTAGAAGTTTTGCTACTACATGGCGTAATATAGCTACTAAAGAATACAAAGAACTTTTATTAAAAACTGATAGTCATTCACCTAATAATATTAGAGTTAATACTGTTCTACAACAATTTGAAAAATTTTATGAAACTTATAACATTACAGAAAAAGATGATATGTATATTAAATTAGAAGATAGATTAGCAATTTGGTAATAAATTATTAAAAGATTTTTAAGAGTAGTTATTTAAATAATAGCTACCTTAAAAATCTTTTTTATTCTTTTAAAAATTCTGAGTTTCAAATATATGTTTCCAATATCGTTTAGGCATCATTCTCATTTGCAGCCTAGAATTTTCTCTTTCTTTTATATTTGTAGATTTAAAATAAGCATTCCAAAGAGTAGAATAATCATCATTAAGAAGTTTAAGTTTTTCATAATCATCAATATTCATACTAATTATTTCATATGAAACAGAATTATAAACTAAGGCTTTTTCTCTAGATATGTCATGAATAATAAAATATTCATTAGGAAATCTTTTTTTAAAATGTTCACCTATAAGTTCTAATATATCATTATCGGGTTCAATTGAAGAATAAAGAAATTTATCTTCAATAGATTTAAATCTAATAAATCCTTTAAATCTATGACTTTCAGAAGTAACTCTTTTATTTATTGTATCAACAAGTCGTACTTCATCAATATTTAAAAATGAATGTATATTATAACTAAGCTTGAAAGCTATTTTTAAATATTTAAATATAAGCATTTCTTTATTTTCATAGTTACTTAAATAGACAATATAAATTTTTTTCAAACAAAGATTATCTATCTTATTTAAAATAGTATCTCTAACTTTTTTAAATTTATCATTTTCAGTATTAATATTAATAATTTCATCAAATAAAAGAGGTATATTAGAAGAAGTTTTACTATAAATAGATGTTGGTGGAGTTTTACTATAAAAACAATAATAAATGGAAGTTAATAAACCTTCAAAACTACCATCATATAAAAATATTTTCATAATTAAAATTCTCCATTTATAGCTGTAATTTTGTCACTTAATCTAAATATATTATTTTGGTCATTAGGTAAAATAATTCCTGATGGAGTTATTTTTTCATCTAACTTAGATTGATCAAAAAAAGATATTTGATCAGGATGTGGAGTATTTGTTTTAATTATATTTTGTTCTAAAAGTTTATTTTTTATCTTGTTATCATCAAATGAAACCTCTCCATAGTATTTACCATTACATGTAATAAAATATTTTGCTCTTTTTAAAGTTACTCTTAATTTCTTTAAATCATCAAATGTTAATTTCTGAAATCTTCTAACTTTTAATATTTTTTTTACAGAAGTAACACCAATACCAGGTATACGCAATAATTTCTCATAGGAAGCGGTATTAATTTCTATAGGAAAATCATTTAAGTTAGATAATGCCCATGAGGTTTTTGGATCAAAATTTAAATCAAAATTATCATTTTCGTTTTTTAATAATTCATTTGCTCTAAATCCATAATATCTAAGTAACCAATCAGCTTGATAAAGTCTGTGTTCCCTCAGGGTTGGAGGATGAGCTATGTTAGGTAATAATTTATTATCTTTCACCACCGGAACATATGCTGAATAATAAACTCTTTTTAATTTATATTTATCATATAGTGATTGAGATAAACCAATTATTTTAGCATCACTTTCAGGTGTGGCTCCTACAATTAATTGTGTACTTTGTCCACCAGGTACGAATAAAGGAGTACTTTTTATTGTTTTTTTCATTTCTGTATAGTTAATTATAGAATTTTTAATTATTCCCATAGGTTTTAATATGGTATCTTTACTTTTTTGAGGTGCCAAAAGTTTTAGACTATCATTTGATGGAAGCTCAATATTAACACTCATTCTATCTGCATATCTGCCAGCTTCTTCTATTAGGCGTCTATCAGCACCAGGTATTGCTTTTAAGTGAATATATCCATTAAATTTTTCTTCTATTCTAAGTTTTTTTACTGTTTTTAGTAAGAGCTCCATAGTATAATTTGGATTATTTATAATAGCAGAACTTAAAAAAAGTCCTTCTATATAATTACGTTTATAAAAATTAATAGTAAGATTACATACTTCTTCAGGCGTAAAACTAACTCTTAAAAAATCTCTAGATATAGCATTTACGCAATATTTACAATTAAAAACACAATTGTTTGAAAATAAAATCTTTAAAAGCGATATACAGCGACCATCAGGGGTAAAGCTATGACAAATACCACTATTAGAGGCATCACCAATTCCTTTATTGAGATTTTTTCTTTTTGAACCAGAGGAGGAGCAGGAAACATCATATTTTGCAGCTGCTGAAAGAATTTTCAATTTATCCATTAAATCCATTTTAATTACACTTCCTTTTTAATAGGGTAAATAGAATATATGTTCTCATGAGATATATTATACTACGAATATATGTTTGGTTACAATGATTTATAAAAATAAAGCAGATGTATAAGTACTCTAAATATAAAGAAGAATAAAAAGTAAATTAGTTACTAATCATAGTAGTAATTAATATATATATTCTAATTAAGTTATTACATTTATAATCTTTTATAAAATTTTTATAGAAAATTATGTTTTGAATTAATAGTATCTAAATTAGAAGCATATATAGCATAAATTTTCTATATAAGTTCCTCACTATACTAGTAAGTCATAAAATTTATAAGTATTATAAGATTTATATTAATGAACAAACTTTATTGGAACTTATATATTATAAATATGTTATATGTAGATATGTTTTAATTTAAAGATTAGAATGTAAACCAATATTACCTGAAAAAGTAAAGTAGTATATAATTAGGATATAAGTAAAAAGGAGGTAAATTTGTGGATAGTCTTATTTTTGATTTAGATGGAACGTTATGGGATGCAACAGAAGCTTTTTATGTATGTTGGAATGAAGCTTTTTTAAAGTATGATGAAACAAAAACTGGTATGACACTTGAACAAATAAAGAGTGTTATGGGAATGACCATGAATGATATAATGGAAAAGTTTTTTCCAGGTTTAGATGAAAATTGTAGAGAAGATATAATAAAAGAATGTGCTGATATTGAACTTAAATATTTAGTAGAGAATGGTGGAAACCTATATCCTAAACTAGAAGAAACACTTAAAGAATTATCTAAAAAATATAAGTTATTTATAGTTAGTAATTGTGTTGAAGGATATATACAATGTTTTTTAAAAGCGCATAATTTAGAAAAATATTTTTTAGATTTTGAAGATCCAAGTAGAACAGAATTACCTAAAGCGGAAAATATTAAAATAGTAAAGAAAAGGAATGATTTACGTAGTCCAGTATATGTTGGAGATACTAAATGGGATGCAGAAGCTAGTAAGAAAGCAGGAGTACCTTTTGTATATGCAAGCTATGGTTTTGGGAATTTACAGGAATATGATTATGTAATAAATAAATTTGAAGATTTATTGGACTTAAAAAGGTAAAGTAAGTATATGTTTTAAAGTTATGTTTATACTATAAAATATCAGCATTTAGTTAAAAAATAACTAAAAATAAACAAATGTAAGTTAACTATTATTAGGAATGATAATAAAAACAAAAGATTAATATGAGAGAAATTGAATCTTATATTAATAATTTTAGAGAGGAAAAATATAATTTAGAGTTAATAAATTTCTTAATAAGTAGAAAAGATTGGTATTTCTAAATCCTTGAAGTATTTAGAAATAAGAGTTAGGTTGTTTTTAAATTTTATATTTTCAGGACAACCTAACATTTATTTATAATACTAATGTGTAGTATGCTAATGGGCTGTACATAATAATTTTTCTACAAATTTTTATAGAAAGAAATTTAGTGATTATTTTTTTTATTCTTTTTAAAGAATTTTTTACCATATTTATAGATAAATGCAATGATAATTGAATATATCAATATAATACCAACTGTAAGTAACATTGCTTTCATACGATCCATAATTAACACCTCTTTTTATAAGGCACATTCAAAAAAATAATAAATTAGTACGCTCGTCTATTTTGTGTCATACTGACGAAGAATATATAACGCCTCTTTAATCTATTATTTTATTTCATGTAGCTAAGATTAAGTATAAGAATATTTTAACATAATATGTTAATTAATAGAAGAGAAAAAGTAATTGTTTACATAAAATATTTAATATTAAAGAAGATTATCTCGAATAGTTAATAATTATTTTGAGATAATCTTTTTTGTTAGTTTTTATATTAAGATATTAAATTTGAACTTTAATATAGTCTTATATTTACAAATATAGAAACAATAATCAAAACCTCTAAAAAATGATCAAATTAAAAAAATAAAAGGTTTACAATTAAGGAATGAATAAAAAATATAAAAGTTACTGAAAATCATTTGCAACTTCTCAGAAAAGTGATATCATATTAGTATGATAATCATTATCAATAGTTAAGAAAAATCGATTGGACATGCTATAAAAATATACTTTTTATTATGTCTAATTGTTATGAATATTTATTTAATAAACTTAGGGGGGAAGATATATGCCATTAATATTAGCGGATAAGGGTAAAAGTGTATTTATCAAAAAAGTTAGTGGAAATGACGAAACAAGAAGATTTTTAGCTAGTTTAGGTTTTATTGTGGGTGAGGCAATTACTATTATTTCTGAAATCGGAGGTAATGTAATAATAAATGTAAAGAATAGTAGAATTGCATTAGACAAGTCTATGGCAAGCCGAATAATCGTTTAGGAGGATTAAAAAATGAGTACATTGAAGGATATAAAATGCGGACAAACTGTTAATGTTGCCAAAGTTGATGGGGTAGGTGCAGTTAGAAGGCGTATTATGGATATGGGAATAACAAGAGGGTGTGAAATTTTTGTTCGTAAAGTTGCACCACTTGGAGATCCAATTGAAATAACAGTTAGAGGATATGAATTATCCCTTCGTAAATCGGATGCAGAAATGATTGTTGTAAAGTAATATCTAAAAAGTGATTTTTACAAGTAAGATATGTGACTTGATTTTTTATGCTTAAGTTATAAAAACAAGTAAACAAGGAGGAATAAAAATGTCAATTAAAATAGGTCTTGCGGGTAACCCCAATTGTGGTAAGACAACAATGTTTAATGAACTTACAGGTTCAACACAATATGTGGGTAACTGGCCAGGAGTAACAGTTGAAAAAAAAGGTGGAAAATTAAAAGGTCATAAGGATGTTGAAATTATAGATTTACCAGGTATTTATTCTTTATCTCCTTACACACTTGAAGAAGTTGTAAGTCGTGATTTTATGATTAATGATAAACCAGATGCAATTATAAATATAGTTGATGCTTCTAATATTGAAAGAAACTTATATTTAACAACTCAAATTTTGGAATTAGGAATTCCTACAGTTGTAGTATTAAATATGATGGATATAGTCAGAAAAAATGGCGATAAAATTGATGTTAACAAACTATCAAAATTATTAAGATGTCCAGTTGTAGAAGCTTCAGCAGTAAAAGGACAAGGTGTTAAAGAGGCAGCAGAAAAAGCTATTGAAATTGTAAATCAAAAAAATGAATTTATTTTACCTTTCAGTGGAGAGGTTAAACAATCTATAGAATCTATAGAAAAAATTGTTGATGACAATATTTCTTATGAAGGTATGAAAAATAGTTGGATTACAATTAAATTATTTGAAAGAGATAAAAATGTTTTAGAAAAATTAAAAATATCTTCTGTAGTTTTAGATGAAATTGAATCAGTTATAAAAAAATGTGAATCTAAACTTGATGATGATAGTGAAAGTATTATTACTGAAGAACGTTATTCATTTATTGGAGACAATATATCAAAGGTTATAAAGAAAAATCGTAAAAGAAGCGAAACAACATCAGATAAAATTGATAAAATTGTTACAAATCGTTTCTTAGCACTTCCAATTTTCGCTTTTATTATGTGGGGAGTATATTACATAGCAATAAGTACAATTGGAACTGCGATGACAGATTGGGTAAATGACACATTATTTGCAGAGATTATTCAAGGAAATGTTTCGGATTGGTTAGTAAGTGCAAATGTTGCTGATTGGCTACAAGGATTAATTATAGATGGGTTAATTGGTGGAGTAGGAGCAGTACTTGGATTTGTACCTCAAATTATGGTTTTATTCTTCCTATTATCTTTACTTGAAGATTGTGGTTATATGGCTCGTGTAGCTTTTATCATGGATAGAATATTCCGTAAGTTTGGTCTGTCAGGTAAATCATTTATTCCTATGCTTATTAGTTCAGGTTGTGGAGTGCCAGGAATAATGGCAACTCGTACAATGGAAAATGATAGAGATAGAAAAATGACAATTATGCTAACTACATTTATTCCATGTAGTGCTAAGTTACCAATTATTGCATTATTTGCAGGAGCAATTTTTGGAGGAGCATCTTGGGTAGCACCTTCAGTATATTTTTTAGGCATTATAATGATAATTATATGTGGTATTATTTTAAAGAAAACTAAATTATTTGCAGGAGATCCTGCTCCTTTCGTTATGGAACTTCCACAATATCATATTCCAAGTTTAAAAGGTGTGTTAATGCATATGTGGGATAGAGGAAAGGCATTTATTATAAAAGCTGGTACAATTATTTTCGTTGCATGTGGAGTAATATGGTTCTTAAAATCATTTAATTGGTCATTAGAAATGGTTGATACTGGTGAAAGTATATTAGCTAGTATAGGTAGTGTAATAGCACCAATATTTGCACCACTTGGATTTGGAGATTGGCAATCAGCTGTTGCGACAATTACTGGTCTTGTTGCAAAAGAAGGGGTTGTTGCTACATTTGGTGTTTTATTTGGTATTGCTGATGCGACAGAAGAAGATCCAACACTTCTTATGAATGTTGCAAGTATGTTTACTGTAGTTAGTGCATTCTCATTTATAGCATTTAATATGCTTTGCGCTCCTTGCTTTGCAGCAATAGGTGCAATAAAGAGAGAAATGGGTTCATGGAAATGGACTTGGATTACATTAGGTTTCCAAACAGGTACTGCTTATATGGTTGCTCTTTTAATTAATCAAGTTGGTAATGCAATCTTATTGGGTGGTAGTATAGTAGGAGCAATAATTTCTATTTTGATAGTTGTTGGAATTGTAAGTTTTGTTATAATAGTTTCTAAAAATTCTATAAAAACTCAAACAACTCCTAAGTTAAGTTATACAAAATAATTCATATTATATACTCATTCATTAAGTTTTATTTGATGAATGGGTATATAATTAAAAATATTTAATTGAAGGAAGTGATATGTTATGATAGCAACAATTTTAATAAGTGTTATTATATTTGCTTTGATGGCTTTAGTAATAGCAAAACAAGTTAAAAAAGCTAAAAATGGTGAAGGTGGTTGTGGATGTGGATGTTCAGGTTGTCCATCAGCTAGTGCTTGTCACGGCATTAAATTTGCAGAAGAAAATAATAACATTAAATAAATGAAAGGCAAGTATTTACGATTAAGTATAATACTTGCCTTTTCATAAAGATTATATAAATAGATTAAATAATGTGAGAACATTTTATTTTTCCACATTATTATTTTATTATTCATATAAAATAAATAGTTTTATTTACGTTTAAAACTTTCACATTGAGTTTCTGTATACATGTTTGGATTAGAACCATCAACAGTTATAGATGAAAGATCACAAAGTTTATTATAATTATGTTTACATGTTTCAACAGAACAAACAAGACAATCACATTCACTAGAACTGTTAGTATTATTAGTTAAGTCACTATAATGTTTTTTATCTAAGAAAGATCCGCAGCATGTATCACAATCTTTTTGTGCGGATTGCCCACCAATATCAACACGATTAGCATAACAAGTACCAGAACAGTTATGAGAGCAATTAGTTACACCACAATTAATTTTTTGCATAAAAAACACTCCTTTTAATATAAATTTTTAGCTATATAAAAATGGTTTAGAAAATATTTTCTGTTGTTAATATTTAATTTATAAGTTTACTTAAAATATCTATCTAATAGACCTTTAAATGCTCTTCCATGTCTAGCTTCATCTTTACACATTTCATGAACAGTATCATGTATGGCATCTAAATTATCTTTTTTTGCTAATGTTGCTAGTTTCTTTTTACCATCACAAGCACCAAATTCAGCTTCTACTCTTGCTTTAAGATTAGCTTTTGTATCTGGTACAACAACTTCACCTAAAATTTCAGCAAATTTAGCAGCATGTTCAGCTTCTTCAAATGCAATTCTCTTATAAGCTTCAGCAACTTCAGGATATCCTTCTCTATCAGCTTGACGAGACATTGCTAAATACATACCAACTTCAGTACATTCACCAGTAAAATTAGCTCTTAAAGCTTCAATAATTTCAGATGATACATCACTTGCAATTCCAATTCTATGCTCATCTGCCCAAGTCATATCTTCTTTCATTTCAATAAATTTATCACTGCCAACTTTACACACAGGACAAATTTCGGGTGGGGTATCACCTTCATGAATATAACCACATACAGTACAAACAAATTTTTTCATTATAAATCCTCCTAAAAAATCCTTATCAATAAATTAGATAATTTATTTTAAATTAAAAGTTTTTTTATTTAAGTAAATATACTAATAACACACAATTTCAAGTATTCCCTAAATTAAATAAAATTATTTAATTTTAATAAGAGTTTATATTTGTAAATAATAAATATAATGATTAGCTTTTGATGCAAATAATATATGGAATTAATTTTAATTTTTTCTATATATTGAACAGAAAAAGTAGAAATGCTATAATTACCTACATAGGTGTATATACACCTGTAAATAAATTATAAAAGTGGTGTAATTATGTGGGGGACATTAAAAGATAAAATATTAAAATTAAAAAAAGAAAAGAATGCAATTATTCTTGCTCATTATTATCAGCCAAGTGAAATACAAGAAATAGCTGATTTTATAGGAGATTCTTATTATTTAAGTGAAATAGCTAAAAAATGTAAAGAAGATGTTATAGTATTTTGTGGAGTAAATTTTATGGCAGAGAGTGCAAAAATACTATCTCCGAATAAGCATATTTTAATTCCGAATAAAAAAGCAGGATGTTCAATGGCTGATATGGCTAGTAGTAAGTCTTTAATAGATTTAAAAGAAAAGTATCCAAAAGCTTATGTAGTTTGTTATATTAATTCAACTTATAATGTAAAAGCATATTGTGATGTTGTTGTAACATCATCAAGTGCATTAAAAATATTAGATAATGTATCTAATAAACAAATAATATTTTTGCCAGATAAAAATTTAGGAGAATATATATCAGAATTTTTTCCAGATAAAGAATTTATATTATGGGATGGTTTTTGTAAATGTCATAATAAAATAAATAAAAATGATATCTTAAAATTAAAAAAACAACATATTGATGCTGAAATATTAGTTCATCCAGAGTGCAAAAAAGAGGTTAGAATGCTTGGAGATTATATAGGAAGTACAAATGGAATAATAGAATATGCAACAAAAAGTAAATGCAATAAATTTATTATAGTAACAGAAGAAGGCATTTTACATGAATTAAATAAAAGAAATCCTAATAAAAAATTTATTTTCCCAGAAAATAGAATTTATTGTGAAGATATGAAGAAAACAACTCTTGAAAATTTATATGATACTTTATTAAATATGAAAAATGAAATAGTGTTAAATGAGGAGATTAGAAAGAAAGCATTAAAATCTTTAGAAAATATGCATAGGTTAGGGGACTAGTATTATGAATAAGTTTGTAGATGTACTAATAATAGGTTCAGGAATATCAGGATTATATTGTGCATTAAACTTAAGAAAAGATTTGAAGATTTTGATTGTTTGTAAAAGTGAAATAACATGTACTAATACTTATTTAGCTCAAGGGGGAATATCTACAGCCATAGATAAAAATGATATACCTTTATTTATATGTGATACTTTAAAAGCTGGTAAGTATGAAAATGATATAGAAGCAATAAAAATTTTGGCGAATGAATCAATGAATAACATAAGAGAGCTAATATCAATAGGAGTAGAATTTGATAAGGATGGTAATGGAAATTTAAACTTTACTAAAGAGGGAGCACATTCTGTAAATAGAATAGTTCACACAAAAGATAATACTGGTGAAAATGTTGCAAAGGCACTTATAAATAAAGTAATGCAATCTGATAATATAGAAATTTATCAGGATACGTATTTTGTTGATATTATAGAAAATCAAAGAAAATGCATTGGTGCAATATTAATTAAAGAAAACAAACAGATAAATGTATATTCAAAATGTGTAGTACTTGCAACTGGTGGTATAGGGGGATTATTTAGCAATTCAACTAATCAGAGAGTATTAAAAGGTGATGGAATAGCTACTGCAATTAAGCATGATATAGAAATTAAAGATATGAATTATATCCAAATTCATCCGACAGCATTTTATCAAGAATGTGAAGATAAAAGAAGATTATTAATATCTGAATCTTTAAGAGGAGAAGGTGGGAAGTTATTAAATATAAATGGAGAAAGATTTGTAGATGAACTTTTGCCAAGAGATATAGTATCAGAGGCTGTATATAAGGAGATGAAAAAAACAGATTCCCATTATGTAAATTTAGATATAAGTTTTTTAGGAAAAGATTATATAATTAGTAGATTTTCATCAATATATAAAGAATGTTTTAAAAGAGGTGTTGATATTACTAAGGAATATATTAAGGTTTCTCCAGCTCAACACTTTTTAATGGGAGGCATAAAAGTAGATTCTAACTCATTAACATCAATGGAAAATTTGTATGCAGTAGGTGAGACAAGCTGTACAGGTATTCATGGAGCAAATAGATTAGCAAGTAATTCTTTACTTGAGGGGCTTGTATTTTCAAGACGATGTGCAATTAATATAAATAAAAATATAAATTATATAGAGACTGATGTAATTGCAGTAAATAAAATAAGTAAATCTATAGAAGAGCTAAGTGAAGAAAACAGTATTTTAGTTAAAGAAGCAATAAAATTAAATGGGGGAATTTTAGATGATGAATTATTTAATTATAGATAAGATAATTAAAGAGGCATTAAAAGAGGATATACCAAATGAAGATATAACTACTAACTCTATAATAGATGATAAATGTATTGCTACAGTAGAGTTATTATGCAAAGAAGAAGGGATAATTGCAGGTTTAGATGTATTTAAAAGAGTATTTGAACTTTTAGGAGATGTTCAAATTGATTTATATAAATGCGATGGTGATAATGTATCTCCTAAAGATAAAGTGGGATTTTTAAAAGGCAATACTAGAAATATATTAAAGGGAGAAAGAGTTGCATTAAATTTATTACAAAGAATGAGTGGTATAGCTACGTTAACAAATAAATTTATAGAGCAAATAAAACATACAAATGTTAAACTTCTGGATACTAGAAAAACAACTCCAAATTTAAGAATTTTAGAGAAATATTCTGTAAAAATTGGAGGGGGAGGTAATCATAGGTTTAATCTATCAGATGGTATTATGATTAAAGATAACCATATAAGTGCAGCAGGTGGAATAAAACAAGCAGTAGAATTAGCTAGAAAGAATTCTTCCTTTGTCAGAAAAATTGAGGTGGAAACTGAAAATATAGAAATGGTTAAAGAGGCATTGAGTGCACAAGCAGATATAATAATGCTGGATAATATCGATTTGAATTTAGCTAAAGAAGCTGTGAATATTATTAATAAAAGAGCAATAATTGAATTCTCAGGTAATGTAAATATAAATAATATTAAAGAGGTTGCAGAAATAGGAGTAGATTATATATCTGTTGGAGCTTTGACTCATTCAGCAAAAATATTAGATTTTAGTATGAAAAATTTAAAAATAATAAATAGATAAAGTTTAAATAAGCTATTACAAGATAAGTTTTAATCATTTTGTAATAGCTTATTCATTTTAGGGCATATTTCAAAACAATGTGAAAATAGAAAATTAACAAGGTTGTTAGCATTTATTAATAAAGAGAATAATTAATTTTTAGGACGTTTAATACACGTTGTTTAAAGTACTGTAAGAAGAATATTCAAGAAAAAAAGAAATAAAATAAATTATTTTTAAATAAAGTATTGACAATTGTATCAATTAATAATATTATTTAATTGTAAATGATAATCGATCTCAAAAAGAAAAGAGATTGTTGAGGAGGAAATGGGATGAAAATAGTTTATTGGTCAGGAACAGGTAATACAGAAAAAATGGCAAATTTAATTAGTGAAGGTATAGTTGCAGCAGGAAAAGAAGCAACAGTAGTTAATGTATCTAATGCCAATTCAGATATATTTAATGATGAAGATGTAGTGATTTTAGGGTGTTCAGCTATGGGTGATGAGGTACTTGAAGAAGGAGAATTTGAACCTTTTGTAGAGGAATTGTCAAGCAAAGTTTCAGGTAAGAAAGTTGCATTGTTTGGTTCTTATGGATGGGGCGATGGACAATGGATGAGAGATTGGGAAGAAAGAATGATTTCTTATGGATGTCAATCAACAATTGATCCATTAACAGTTCAAAATGAACCAGAAGATGAAGATGAGTGTAGAGACTTTGGAAAGAAGATAGCTGCATTATAAAAAACAATTGAGGTAGGGAATTATTATGAAGTATTTAGATTTTTACAATAAATTAAATTCTATGGAAGATAAAGAATATATAGAAAATTTTATAGTTTATAATGTTTCTCAAGTTATTGCAGGTATAAAACCAGCGTCAACGATAGCATTAAAAAAAGATGGAGATAATCTATATGGAAAATGGATTAAATTTGGTAGAAGTTTTGTAAAAAATATAGGTTTAGAATTTATTGAATTAAGAGATAATGATAAAGCTATAATAGTAATGCTTTATAATAAGGAACTACTTGAAGAATATATATTTAAATCAGAAAATAAGCTGTTTCTAAATAAACTAGGATATGATGAAAAAGAAGATATACATATTTATCTAAAAAAATTAAAAGAAAGATATGATTTGTATCATTGTCCTCATGAACTTGGGTTATTCTTAGGAATACCAATTAAAGATGTTAAAGATTTTATGGAATGTACAAAGAAAAAATGTTTACTTTGTGGTTATTGGAAAGTATATAACGATTGCAACAAAGCTAAAAAAATCTTTTGTCAATATGATAAAGTTAAAGAGCACACACTTAACAACATACTAAATGGAAATAATTCGCATGACCTTGCATTTAGTATCAAAAATTTTTTCTGTTCTCCCTAAGATGTACATTTCATTAAATTTATATATATTAATTTACAAGCAAAAACTGCTGATAACCACATATCAGCAGTTTTTTTCTGTTAAATTATGATGTTGAACGTTATAAGGGATATATTAGAGTTATTGAAAATATTTATCAATAGTGATATATTAAATGGGTTAAGGAGGAGGGGAAAATATGAATTTTAATACTTCAAGCAATAGAACAAAAGGCATAATATTTATAATATTATCAGCTTTTGGTTTTGCAATGATGTCAGCATTTGTTAAACTTGCTGGAGACTTACCGTCTTTTGAAAAAGCCTTTTTTAGAAATTTAGTTTCTACAATAGTTGCATTTACATTGATTTTAAAACATAAAGAAAGTTTTTTTGGAAAAAGAGAAAATCAGAAAACGCTAATATTAAGGTCTTTATTTGGAACTTTAGGAATAGTTCTTAATTACTATACAATAGATATATTAGTTTTATCAGATGCGAATATGTTAAATAAATTAAGTCCATTTTTTGTTATTATTTTTTCAGCATTATTTTTAAAAGAAAGAATAAATATGAGACAAATAATTGCTTTAGGAATTGCATTTTTGGGAGCATTATTTATTATAAAGCCATCTTTTAATCTTGAAATATTACCAGCTTTAGCAGGGGTAGGAGGGGCAATCTTTGCAGCGGCAGCATATACTTGTGTAAGAGAACTAGGTGGAAAAGAAAAACCTGATACAATAGTATTTTATTTTTCTCTATTTTCTACAGTAGTATTATTTCCATTTATGATGTTTTCTTATAAGCCAATGGCATTAATACAATTTCTTTATTTGATATTAGCAGGGGTATTTGCAAGTTTAGGGCAATTCGGAATAACATTAGCTTACAAATATGCAGCAGCAAAAGAAATATCAATTTTTGATTATTCAAACATACTTTTCTCAGCAATAATAAGCTTAGTAATGTTTAATCAACTTCCAGATTATTTAAGCTTTATAGGATATATAGTTATCTTTAGTGCATCATTATATATGTTCGTATATAATAAAAAGTTAGATAAATTAGAAGAAGTTAAGTAAGTTCTGAAACATAAATTTAATTAATAAATCAAAAAAGCTAGTAATTTGATAAATAAGATATCAAATACTAGCTTTTTTGATTAGGATATGTTTTAAAATAGTGTTGATATTATAGTATAAAGCTCATAGACAGAGGAACTTACTTGAAATATAGCATTAGATTATTCATTAAGTGTAATATTAACTTTACAAAGAAAGTTTTTCATTTTTAGGTTTTCTATAATATGCTAATGTAGATTCTTTAGGAACTTTAATTAATGTACTTTTACTTGTACCAATTTTTTGAGAAATATATATGCCTGAATGACCAGAAAATAAATAACTTATAGCGCAGGTCATAAACATAAATTCAATTCCTTGAGCACCAAATAGCTCTAATCCTAAAATAAAAGATGTTATAGGGGCATTTGTTGCTCCAGCAAATACTCCTATAAGTCCTAATCCTGATAAAAAGGATGGAGAAATATGAAGTATATTTGATAAGGCATTACCAAATGTTGAACCTATTACAAATAAAGGAGTAACTTCTCCACCTTGAAATCCAGTACCTAAAGTAAATGAAGTAAATATAAGTTTATTAAAAAATGCAAAAGGACTTACTTGTTCAGTAAATGAATTATTTATTAAAGGTAGGCTAAGTCCAAGGTAATCTCTTGTCCCTATTAAATAGGTTAATAAAATTACTATAACTCCACCAACCATACTTTTAATTGCAGCATTTTTAAATTTAGAAGAAAATATATCTTTTAATTTATGTGTTAACTCACTAAATAATTTACTAATTAAGCCAAATAAAATTGCAGCAATTATAATTTTTAACACTACAATATATGTAATAGTAGGAACTTGCAATATAGTATAATGTGAATGATGAACACCAAAAGATGTTGTTACAATATTTCCTACAAAAGCCGATGTAAAGCATGGAATTAAAGCTTGATAGCTCATAGTTCCAAGTGCGGCCACTTCCAATCCGAATATAGTTCCAGCAAGTGGAGTACCAAAGACTGAACTAAATCCACTACTAATTCCACACATTAAAATAATTTTAGTATCTACCTTGTCTAATTTTAATAAACGTCCAACAACTTCAGATATACTTGAACCAATTTGTACACCAGTACCCTCTCTACCTGCAGAACCACCAAATAGATGAGTTATAAAAGTGCCAAGAAATACTAAAAATGCCATACGGGCAGGAATATCTCCATTGCTAGTATTAATTTTATCTATAATTAAATTATTACCTTTTGAAGAAGATTTGCCATATTTAGAATATAGAAAACTAACAAAAGCACCTCCTAGTGGAAGAAGAAATAATAACCAAGAATTATTATTTCTTAAAGTTGTAGCAAGTTCTAAACTGTTTAAAAATAAAGCACCAGCTACTCCTGTTAAACAGCCAACGATTGTACCTATAAAAATCCACTTTAAAAATGATATTCCAAGAAGTGTGCTTAAGTTTGGATTTTTAAGAAATACAATTGTCTTCTTTTTTTTAGAATTATCTTTATCCATATAAATTCTTTTCTCCTTTTTTATATTTTTAATAAATAATTGTTAAGGCGATTGTGGAGTCGTCAATTTTTTTATGTATCTAGGTATTTGAATATATTCTTTATTAACTTTTAAATAAAGAATATATTCTGAGTTATTTATAATTTCTTTAATAATATAATTTCGAAAGAATAAAAAGACTCCTACAAAAAACAGTATACCCGTTTTTTGTAGGAGTCATTAGCATTACGCAGTTAAAGGCGAACTCCATCACCTAAATATATAGTAATGATAATATGATTAAAATATTTTAACAATAGTTGTTATAAGCCGAAAATTTAAAATAAATGTAACATATTACTGAATTAAACGATATCATTTGATAATGCTTTGAAATACATATGTTTGTTATTAAATTTATGATAAGTACAGAAAATAAACATAATTTAATATAATTTTTTATTTAAATTATGTTTTTAGGGTATACATAATAATATGAAGGAGGCTATATATGAAAAATAAAATTAATAATAAAATTTTTAATCCATTTTTAGCTTTTTTAAAAAGTGAATCGTCTAGTGGTTTAATACTTTTAATTTGTGCTGTTATTGCGATAATAATTGCAAATTCTAGTTTTGCTACAACTTATGATAATATACTTCATACATATGTAACTATTGGATATAAAGAAATTTCTTTATCTATGTCAGTTCTTCATTGGATCAATGATGGATTAATGGCTATATTTTTCTTTGTAGTTGGGATGGAGATAAAGAGGGAGTTAGTAATTGGAGAGCTTAAGTCTTTAAAAAGGACAATATTACCTGTTTCTGCAGCATTGGGAGGTATGATAGTACCTGCAATTATTTATGTATTATTTAATTATAAAGGAGCAACGATTACAGGATGGGGAATTCCAATGGCAACAGATATTGCATTTGCTTTAGGAATACTTGCTTTAGTAGGAAAAAAAGCACCTAAGGGAATAGTAGTTTTTCTTACAGCTTTAGCTATAGTTGATGATTTGGGCGCTATTATTGTAATTGCTATATTTTATACTAGTCAAATTTATTGGAGTGCTTTTTTTATAGGGTTAGCTATTTTTTGTATACTTATATTAGCTAATAAATTTAAAATTAAATTTACATCTATTTTTATTATTGGAGGCATTTTACTTTGGATTTGTTTTTTAAAATCAGGTATACATGCAACAATTGCTGGTGTTTTACTTGGAATGGTGTTACCTGTTGGAAAAAATATGAATGAATTTAAAGAATCAATTTTATATAAACTTGAACATACTTTAACACCATGGTCGTCTTTTGTAATTATGCCAATATTCGCTTTAGCAAATTCAGGTATAAAGATTGATATTAATAGTTTTTCAACACTGATATTTACTCCTGTCAGTTTAGGTATTATATTTGGTCTTTTTGTTGGTAAACAAGTGGGAATATTTGGAGTTTCATATATACTAATAAAATTGAATATTGCAAAGCTTCCATCTCAGGTGACCAAAAACCATTTATATGGTGCAAGTGTTCTTGGAGGAATCGGATTTACTATGTCACTATTTGTTTCATCTTTATCATTTTCAGATGAAACTATATTGTCTACAGCAAAGATAAGTATTATGGTTGCTTCAATTTTATCTGCAATATTAGGTATAATAATATTTAAATTTATAAATCCTCAAATTGAAAAATAAAGTACATAAACAATTTGTTAAGTAATATAAATATATTTTTTATAAGTATAATTTTTTATAAAAAGCCTCCTATAAAAAATAGTAAATTATTTTTTTGTAGGAGCTATTATTATATATTTTAAAGGTTGAATTTTATAGGTTTTAGGGATAAATTACCAAATAAAATTACTTGGAATGACTTTTAAAATTGCTTATAATAAGACTAATTATATAATAGATAATTTATATTATTTATAGAATAAATTAATGTTAAAGAAATGGACTGTTTATTAATATTATAATTTAATTATTATATTAAATTGTTATATAAATAAAATAATTAGAGGGGGATAGAGTTTATGGAAAAGAAGCAATTTGTGTGTCCTAAATGCGGAAATCAACATTATGAATCAGATCAATTTCAAGCAACAGGTGGAAACTTTGCAAAGATATTTGATGTACAAAATAAAAAATTTATAACTGTTAGTTGTACAAGATGTGGTTATACAGAATTATATAAGGCGCAATCAGGTTCTGGTTGGAATATCTTAGATTTTTTAATGGGATAGAATAAATTATAATAAAG
Organism: Clostridium sp. CTA-5; assembly: GCF_054768135.1. Taxonomy (NCBI): domain Bacteria; kingdom Bacillati; phylum Bacillota; class Clostridia; order Eubacteriales; family Clostridiaceae; genus Clostridium; species Clostridium sp. CTA-5. Next base: position 26,666 of record NZ_BAAAAT010000009.1, read on the forward strand.
TGTTAAGAATAAAATTTTATAATTTCAATGAAGAAGAAATGTTCCAAATTTTTTGGAGCATTTTTATTTTTATGGAGTAGATAATGAAAATTGATATCAATTACAATCAATTAAAAGGAGTGATTTATTAATGAGTAAAAACAGAGAAGAATTGCTGCAAAAAGATCCTAAAAAATTGATGTTTAAGTTATGTACTCCAGCAATTTTAGGAATGGTTGTAATAGGACTATATTCATTTATGGATGGAGTATTTGCAGGACAATTGATTGGTAAAAATGCTATGGCAGCTGTATCTATTGCATATCCAATTACATTTTTTAATAGTGCTATATCTACTTTAATAGGAATTGGATCAGCATCTATTTTATCGAGATCTATAGGTAAAAATGATCAAAAAACTATAGATAAGATTATGGGAAACTTATTAAGTTTAGTATTAATTTTTTCAACTATTCTTATGGTTTTAGGGATTGTATTTACAAAAGAAATTTTAATCTTAACTGGTGCAGAGGGAGAAATTTTAGAATTAGCAGTAAAATATCTTCGGATTATTTTTACAGGTTCAATTTTTGTAAATTTTGCGCAAAGTGCTAATATGGTAATGCGTGGAGAAGGAATTATGAAAAAAGCTATGCTTTTTATGACAATAGGTGCCGTTTTAAATATAATATTAGATCCAATTTTAATAATATCTTTTGGTGAATATGGCATTGAAGGTGCAGCAGTAGCTACAGTAATCTCTCAAATTATACAATCTATTATTACAATGATTTATTTTATAAGAACAAGTAAAAATGTAAGATTTCATAAAATTAAAATTGAAAGAACACTTTTACCAGAAATATTTTCAGTAGGATTATCTGCTATGATGATGCAAGTTATGAGTATGGTACAACAGACATTGATGTATAGAATGGCAGCAAAGTATGGAGGAAGTAATCAATTAATATTAATGGGAGCAACATTAAGAATACAAGCATTATCTTTTATTCCTCTTTGGGGAATGAGTCAAGGATTACAACCAGTAGTTGGAACTAACTATGGAGCAAAACTATTTTCAAGAGTAAAGAAATGCACAAATACATTTATATTAGGTGCAACTATTCTTGCATGTGTATTTTGGATTCCAATTGAATTATTTCCTAGACAAGTATTATCTCTAATGATAACGGATATATCAATAGTTAGTGAAGGAATAAGTAATTTCAGAATAATGTATAGTGCATTTCCAGTACTAGGAGCATTTATTATGGGAGTAACATTTTTTCAGTCAATAGGAAATGCAAAAAATGCTGGTATACTAGTTTGCTTAAGACAGGTAATATTATTTGTGCCAGCAATTATATTATTTCCTGTTTTTTTAGGAATTAAAGCAGTTTGGTTTGTTACTCCAATGATAGATACAATAGTATTTCTGATATTATTGTACCTAATTAGTAGAGAATACAAAATTGTGAAACAACAATTAAAAGTAGTTAGATAGTTAAATTCTAATTTTTTAAATAGATTTTATATAATAGATAAAGGTGAATTTTATAATAACTATATTTTCATAAATGTTAATATAATACTTTTCAACCTTCAGATAAATTAAATTTTATCTGAAGGTTGAAAATTTGTTTATAATAAATATTAATTTTAAACTTTATATTTCAAAATAGTGTTTATATTAAAATATTAACGTTAACTTATAACTGGTAATAAAAAATTTAGTATATTTATTTTTAGATAGTAAGTTCAATTAAATAGGCTAGGATTAAAAATTATTTATTTTCACCTTTTAAAATATTATAAACTGAACTAAACATACCAAATAATATTCCTGTTATAGGAAAAACAATCCAGTTTATATGCCATATATGAAAAATAAAACCTGTGATTAAGAATATACAAACTGCTAAAGGCCAGATTATACTTGCAACTACATTTACAACTTTATTTTGTTCCTTTGGAAAATCTTTAATTTTTAGTAATATGGTAAAGCTTTCCTTGATATTTCCAAAGTATATAAAAATGAAAACTGCAATAGCAACAATCGTTAGTAAAAGAACTACTCCATAATCAGATGCATTACTATTTAAGCTATCTGTTATTAAAACTGCAATCGGTGATAATACACATAAACATACTCCAACTATTAGAGATATCATATAAGTTGATGAAAAAGCGTTAAACTTTTGTTCTAAATCTGATTTAACATGAATAGGTAACTCAAACTGTTTTTTTAGATAACTATATTTTTTTAATTCCATTCCAGAATAAATAAATAAAGCTACAGCAGGTAGAATCATAATAAATAAAGCTATAACCCCAGGTAAATCTGGGTTATTTTTTGATAGGTTAGTAAAAATAATATTATTTTCTATAAGACTAGTGATTAATATTAACATAGCTGCCGATAGAATACATAAAAATACTCCAATACCTACTAATAATCCTGCTCTTTTTTTAGCATTTATAAAACCATATGCTTCTTCTGAAGTAATAGTTGGAAGTTGAGACTCTATTTTATTAGTATCAATTTCAAGTTCATTAATTAGTTCATCAATATTTCCAAACTCTGAAATTACAATACCTATAGCTTCATTTTCAGATTTTCCTTCGTCTTTAAGCTCATTATATTTTTCTTCCATGTTTTCTAATAAGTCATTTTTTAATTTAAGAATTTGGCTTGTTTTTGGTAAACTGCTAAACATATTATCTAAATAATTTTTTATGGTTTCCATTTTAATCACTCCTTAATAAATTTATTAATAACTTCTTTTGTTAATTTCCATTCTTCACATTTTTCTTTATAGTACTTTAGACCTTCAGGAGTAATTTTATAATAAGTACGTTTTTTACCAGACGTTTGATCTTTATAAAAAGACTCTATATACCCATTTTTTTCAAGACGTGTAAACGCTGAATAAAGAGTCGTTTCTTTTATTATATATTTTTCTTCTGAAAGTTTTCTGATATTTTTTGATATTTCATATCCATAGGATTCACCAGCTTGTAGCATATAAAGAATAATAGTATCGTTATATCCTCGGATAATATCACTACTAATCAAAGTACCCCCTCCTTTACGATTACTACGATTATAATACTATATCTGTCGTAGTAATTTTAATATATCATATTTACTACGACAGGTACAGTACTTTTTAAAAATTAATTGTAAAAAAATAAATATAAAAATAATTTATAAAGGAAGTTTATAAGTTACTTTTAATAAAAAGAGAAGATGACGAAAATAAAGAGTAAAAATTGAGTTTAAATATAATTGAATTAATTAAGAATAGTAATTAAATTTTATAACTAAAAAATAATGTTATTTATATAAAAATATAGTATTTTATGTCGATAAATAATAGTGTAGATTAGATTCGTATTATAGATTTGTAATTTTAAGAATACACTTTTAATTTGATATATATTTATAAATATTGGAGGTAACATGTTAAATAAAATAAAAAATTTAATTAATGAAATAGAAATTAATAATAAGATGATTAATGAAAAAAGTTCTGTACTATTAAAATCTAAAGTAACAGAAATAATGGAGATAATTAATATTTCAAGAAAACATTTAGTTTATGAAAAAATAGATAACATAGAACGTTTTAGTCTTAATAGTAAATTTAGTGATTTGATATCATTTAATGATTTATGTAAACATGCTATGAAAGTAGATGAGTATAAGAGTGGAAGTAAAGATGTTAAGTGTTATATGAATGAGAAATATGGATTATATGAATTATGGTTATTATGGAATAATGAATTTTGCGTAACTCGTTTAAACTATGTAAATGATAAGAAAGGTATATATGAAAGAGAAGTTACAGATTATGGGAAATGTGCTTTTGAAATGTATGATAATCAATTTATATGGGATATGGATAATATAATAAAAAATATAATGGAGAACTTGGAGAGAAATTCAAACAGGAAAAAAAGTATAATGGATTCATTAGAATCACAGTTAAAGCAATTAAACAAAGTGTAAAATTCAATAAGGATATAATAAAAAAATAAAATTAGGGTATTACATCAATGAAAAAATTTATGCTATACTATGGAAGTCAATGCGTTGTACCGACGGTCATACCACTTGTCGTCGATACAGCGTATTTTTCAATTTAACTAAAAATAAGGAGGATATTATGGAAAAATGTATGCCTAGAAATGGAAAAGAGGGATTGATTTATGGGTGTGTTATATGTGCATTGACTTGCATTTTTATGGCAACTATGAATATTTGTATTAATATGGGGGGAGTTTCAGGAGCGTCTATAGTTACAGCATTAAAAGCATTTCCATTAGTTTTTATAATTGCGATGATACTTGAAATGTTTATTGTAGGGAAGGTAGCTGATAAATTAGTTTCTATTTTTATTTTACCAACAGATAGTTTAAATGCTCATATTATGTTTAGGACATTTTTTACTGTTATTGGTATGTCTATTATTATGACAAATGTGGGAGGAATTTTAGCAAGTGGGCTTAGTCTAGAAGTCATTAAAGAATTTCCAATTTGTTGGCCACGTAACTTTTGTGTAGTTATGTTTTTAGAGTTACTTATTGTACAACCTATTGCAAGAAATATAATGAGAATAATGCATGAAATCAACGGATAAAACTGAGTTAATGAACTAAGTGTTTAGAAATAAAAAGTTTTGAAAAATTAATTAGTAAGCATTATAATCTCATAACATATAATAAGTTACTTTCTAAAGTATGGAAAGAAAATAATAATACTATGAAAAATATTGGTATTGATAATTTCTATAAAGCTCAGAAATAAAAAACAAGATATTAATTAGTGATAACTATAATTTGTAAAAATAAGAAGTATCTAAAAAGGTACTTCTTATTTTTCTATATTTTGAGAAAAGTTTACAACTATTTTACAATGTTTTTGAAGAGTTTGTTATATAATGGATGTATAAATTAGCATTCATTATATGCTATGTTTTAAGTAAATGTTGGATATTTTAGAGTTCTTAAGTGAGAGTCAAAAGTGAAAATCCAAAAGTGAAAATTCAAATTTTATATTTGGTTATTTGAACTTTCACAGAGTGAAATTTTATATTTTGTTTCTCTAACTTATTGGACGAATGTATATGAGTCAAGTTTCCTATGTTAATCCTGTCCGTAGACTTTATCCGATAGCTAGTATCTGTAATTTTATAACAGCTACACGCTCATGGATAACGACTTCTAACCATCAGCCAAAGACAAGCTTTATCTGATGATAAGAATTCTGTTTATACTATAATATCAATACTGTTTTAAAATATAATTTTACTAAAAATATTGACATAATTGTACTAGGGGGAAGAAATTTGAAAATAAATGTTTTAATTATAGAAGATGATGAGGCTATTTCTAATTTAATAAAAATAAACTTAAGTATGGCTGGTTATGAAAGCAGGCAGATATTTGATGGATTAGAAGCTTTTAATTTATTAAAAGAAGAATCTTTCGATTTAATACTCATGGATATTATGCTACCAGGTATGGATGGCTTTGAATTAATGAAGAGAATAAAAGATTTAAATATACCAGTAATATTTCTGACAGCTAAAAATGGACTTGCTGATAAGGTGACTGGATTAACATCAGGTGCAGAGGATTATATTGTCAAACCATTTGAAACAGTTGAATTACTAGCAAGAATTGAAATAGTTTTAAGAAGATATTCTAAAAATAAAGATTGTATAGAATTTAAGAATTTAAAGATATATGAAGATGAAAGAATTATAAAAAAAGAAGATGAAAGAATTGATCTTACTTTAAAAGAATTTGAACTTATGCTTATGCTTGTAAAAAATAAAAATATGGCTTTATCAAGGGAATATTTATTAGAAAAGATATGGGGATATGAATATATGGGTGAAACAAGAACAATAGATACTCATATTCAAAAAATAAGGAAAAAGTTAGACATTATGGATGACATAAAAACTGTATATAAAATTGGATACAGATTAGAGGAGTAGAATATATGAAGTTATGGCAAAAAATATACTTTTTTTCTTTATTATTGCTTATATTTACTTTAAATATAGCTGGATTTATACTGATACAAAAATTCCATAATGATGTATTAAAAAAAGAAGTTGAGAAATGTCTTGTAGAACAAAAATTTGTTTCTTCAGAATTCAGAATTAATTCTTTAGCTTTGCAAAAAAGTTATTATTTAGATAGTTCTCCTGATATTAATATGTCAATCAGCGCTTTAATGAGTGAGTATAACAATTTGATTAATCATGAAATTGGACAACATGGAGATATAGAAATTTTAGATACCCAAAATAAAATATTATATTCAGATGTAAAATTTCCTGTTTCAGATGAAAAACAGGAATTAGAAAACCTTCCTTTAGGAAAAACAAACTATATTATTCGAACATTAGATGGAAAGCAGTATTTATATGTATCCAGTTTAGTTAATGTGTATAATGTCCCAATAAAAATACATTATGCTAAAGATATTTCAAGCATATACACCGAAAAAATGAGTCATTATGCTCTTTTTATCAAATTGGATATTTTAATCTGTTCTCTTTTTGCTGTTTTTATGTTTTTTGTAAGCAGATTAATAACAAAACCAATAAATACGTTAATAGAGTCTACTCAGAAAATATCTTTGGGACAATATTCTGAAAGGGTAAGCATAAAATCAAAGGATGAATTTAATGTTCTTTCAAATCATTTTAATCTAATGGCTCAGACAATAGAAGATAAAATAAATGAGCTGGAAATGTCTAATATTGAAAAGGAAACTTTCATAAATAATCTTACTCATGAACTTAAGACTCCTTTGACTTCTATAATTGGATATGCAAATTTAATAAGAACATCAAAATATAATGAAGAGTTATTTTTTGAATCTGCAAATTATATTTATAAAGAGGGAAAAAGACTTGAGAAGATGGCTTTTAAAATGATGGATTTAATTTATGCTAAGACTCAAGAATTTAAATTAACACCTGAAAAAATTATGCCAATAATATATGAAGTAGAAAAATCTCTCTCTGCTAAGCTTAGAGATAAAAATATAAATTTAATTATTGAAGGGGAAGAGTGCATATTAGATGTGGACAAAGATTTAATTAAGATGGCATTATGCAATTTAGTAGAAAATGCTATAAAAGCATCTAATAATGATTCTAAAATATATTTAAAAGTATCTGTTTTACAAGATAAGACTTATATATCTATAGTGGACTTTGGTTTTGGAATGGCAAAAGAACATTTGGATAAAATATGGCAGCCTTTTTATGTTGTTGATAAAGCAAGGTGTAGAAAGAATAATGGAGCAGGAATTGGACTTTCTATTTGCAAAAAAATAGTGGAAGTTCATAATGCAGATATTAAAATAAGTAGTGAATTAGGTAAGGGTACAGAAGTAAATTTAATTTTCAGGAATTCTGTTATTACTATATAGTAATTAAATTTATAAGTTAAAAGTAAAATAAAAAAATGGCTATGTTTTAAAACATAGCAAAAAATAAATGAAAGTTTACAACTATTTTACAATTGGAATAAACTTCTGGGACATTTAAATTTTATAATTAAAGTGTGGTAAGTATTACACACAATTAAGACTGAATGAAAAATAAAAATATGTTGTATGTGGAGGAATTATTATGTTTTCAAAAAAGTTAACAGCAGTATTAGTTGCATTAGGAGTAGTAGCATCTACTAGTGCTTTATTTAATGAAATTAACATAAAAGGAGCTTTTGCAGATAGTGTAAAACAAAATGTTGTTTATACTAAAGATGATGCATCAGTAGCTTCTAAAGATGATTTTGATGTAACTGGTTCTGAAGAGGAAGCTTATAGGGATAAGTCTTTAGATGTTTTAAAAAATTACTTTAACATATCAGTTAAAGAAAATGAAAACTTTAAGTTTAGTGCATGTGTATTAAATGAAAAAACTTTAGATGAACTAAAGGTAAAAGAAAAAGAAGCAATACAGGAGTCATATGATCACAAGGAGATTTCTAAGGAAGAGTATGATAAACAAATAGCTTACGCTGAAAAAAATGATGATGGACTTAAAAACAGAGTAGAAAAATTAAAACATGGAATGGTTCAAACAGGATGGGTTGGCGTTGACACGGATGAATGTTATATGCTTGACTTCAATGAAAATACAAAGGAAGTAGATTTTGTATTGGTTAGTGAAGATATTCCTAAGGAATCAGATGTTCCATTAAAAATTAGTGAAGAAGAATTAAAAAATACAGCAGAGAATTTTATTAAAGAACATAAATTAGAAGATATAGAAAACCCTAAATGTATACTTGTAAAAGGAAAGCGTCTTTTTTATCAAGATGAAAATGATTCATCTAGAAAGGTAGAAGTAAGGATCAATTTATTTACAGGTAAAGTAAATAGTTTTTCAGTAAATGAATATGCAGATTTTGAGTATAATAGAGTAATTAATGAAAAATAAATAGATTAAAAATAGGTAATTATGTATATAAACAGGTTAAGAATGACTTAAAAAGATCTTAGCCTGTATTTTATTTACATAAGAACATTATAAATATTAATAGTTCAAAATTATTTTAGAAAACTTTAAGACTTTTGTAAGAAAATTAGAAAGAGTTTCTTATAAAATGTTATGTACTATAAAAGTAGATTAAAAACTTAAATTAATAAAGTATTATTGATAAAGTATTACCATTATTATCATAAAACTTAGAAAAAGTCTTAATATTAAGAAGTATTAAAAGATTAAAAAAGTACTTTTTTTATATTGGATATTTAAAGAAAGGATAAAAAAACATTATGAATATTTCGATTAAAAATTTAAATATGATTTATCCAAAAGGGAAAAAAGCATTACAGGACATTTCATTAGAAATGGAAAGTCCAAGCCTTATTGGTCTTTTAGGGCCTAATGGAGCTGGAAAATCAACACTTATGAAACTCCTTGTAGCAGGATTACTACCAACTAATGGAGAGATTATTATAGATGGTGTACCTTTGCTTAAAAATGAAAAAAAGTTAAAAGGAAGATTAGGATATTTGCCACAATCATTTGGACTTTATGACGAACTTACAGTATGGCAGTTTCTTGATTATATAGCAGCACTGAAAGGAATAAACAATAGAAAAAGAATTATTAATGATGTCATTAAGAAGACTAATCTAATGGAAAAAAGGAAAGCACGTATTTCCACTTTATCAGGTGGTCAAAGACAACGTGTAGGTATTGCTCAAGCACTTATGGGAAATCCAGAACTCCTTATTTTTGATGAACCAACCGTTGGCCTTGATCCTGAGGAACGTATTAATTTTCGTAACTTATTTTCTAGAACAGCACAAGACAAAATTGTCTTATTATCTACCCATATAATTGAGGATGTACAATCAGTGTGCGATAAACTGATTGTTATTAATCATGGTCAAATTTTGTTTACAGGTACACCAGAGCAACTGATTGTTTTAGCTCATAATCATGTTGGGGTATTTGAGGAGAAAAAAGCAGAAAGTACTAATTTTAAAGAGGAAGTGAAAAAAAATAGTAATCAAGAATATAAGATAACAGCTAGAGTTAATACATCACGAGGAATTGTTTGTCGTATTGTAGCAGAAACACTGCCAGATTTTGCACAAGTTGTAGAGCCTACCTTAGAAGATGCTTATATGTATCTTATTATGGAAAAAGAGGTGATCTAAGAATGAAACTCTTTTTATATTTAAGAGTAGAATTAAATCGTATTTTTCATTTAAAAATAGTTTATTTAGTTATGATATTAACAATGATTTCTCCAATGGCAGGATATAAGTTATATAAAACTTCATGGTTTTCAACTTTATCTGGTGATTTGATTGCAAATCCATCTATGGCTGGAGCGCTAGGAGGGGGGATTTTATTTGCAATTTTAACATTGTTAGAATTTGATAGGGTGCGTAAACATGAAACAGAGGCATTAACTAATAGTATTGTTTCTCCATTAATACTTAATATAGTAAGATTGATATCAATAGGAATAGTAGCTATTATTTCTGTTTCTATTACATCAGTACTTTATTTTCCATATACATTTATAAAAATGGGAAATATTTTTGATCCTTATACTTATTGGAATAGTTTTTTTCTTTTAATGCTTCCATCTGTATTATTTTCAATCTTAGTGATTTCTGCATTTTACCAGATTTTTGGTCGCGTAGATATCAGTATGGTTACATTTATTGCATTTATGTTAGTTGGCTTTAGTAAATGGTTTGAGAATGTTAATATTTTACATTGGATAAATCCAATTATTAATGCACTTTCCGATTATTTTGGTAATGATATAGTATTTCGTTTGATGCAACATAATCGTTTATTTTGGTTCTTAGCATTTGGTGGGTTATGGTTAATAGGATTGTTATGTGTACGTCGTTATGAAAAAGGGTTATTTAAGTCAATTTTCTACAATTCAAGGAAAGTATATATTCCTTTATTTGTTGTGTTATTAATCAGTAGTGCAGTTTATGCTTATATAAATCAACCTAATATTTCCTTAGAATCTAAATTCAATACTTCAACTGAACGCAATAAACAACTTGAATTATATAATACTGATTTAGATATAGTATTTGATACTAACAGAGATAGAGTTTCAGGAAAGGTAACTTATTTTATTAAAAATTTGAGTAATAGTGAACAAGAATGTAACCTTGTAATGAACTCTGGATATACTGTTCACAAGATAATAGTAAATGGAAAAGAAATTACATTTAAGAATTTAAACAATAAAAAGAACAATATTATATTTAATGTACCAGATGATAAAGAAATTAATATTAATTTAGAATATGATGGTACGCCAAAAATTTTTGAAGAGGATGGAGATCTTTTTGTTGTATCATGTAACCTTAATAACAAAGGCATAGATTTTTTTAATGCAAGTTTTATTTATCCACAACTTAGGGTATCAATTAATAAGGATGGAGCACCAGTTGAAGGAAATTTCACTATGCCGACAGAGTTTACACCAATGGTATATGGAGAACAGATACGAGAAGATGATGAAGAGCATAAAGTTGTAAGGAGTGTTGATGGAAACACAGTAAAAATGGTTTCTCAAAATGGAAAAAATAAAATTTGGTCTTTCCATGTTAAAGGTGAAAGTTTCTTCACTATTATGGGAGGAGATTATGTTATAAAGAAGCTTGGTGATAGAAGTATGCCAATGGAGTTTTATTATAGTCGTAAAATTGAAGAACAAATGAAAGATATGAATGCCGAAAAGGTTATGGATGACACTATTAAATATTGTACCTCTCACTATGGTAAGTTGCATAATATTTCCGAGGATAACCCATTAAAAATAGTACAAAGAACCATATTTATTTGTGGTGGATTAGGATTACCCAATTTTAGTACTATTCCAGAAAGTAGTTTTAGTGATAAAAATCTAAATGATAAATTAAATGGAGCAACAAAAGCTGAAGTACTAGGGCATGAGCTTGCACATCAATGGTGGGGATTAACAAGTATAGGTGAAGGTGAAAATAATGAAAACTGGTCAGCAGAAGGTTTTGCCGTATATACTACGTATCTAGTTGCGAAGGAAGCATATGGTGAAGAATATGCAAAAAATAATTATATAGATATATGGAAGCAAAGTGTAAAAGAACAAGATAATAATTTTTATAATAGGCATCCAGAATATTTAGATATACTACCAGAAAAATATGCTGATGAAGTTAGTGACTACAATAGAGTCACACGTTTATATGCAAAAATGCCTCTTCAAATTTTGAAAGCTGCTGATTTAGTTGGCGGTGAAGATAAAATGAATAAAATCCTAGCTAAACTATATGAGAATAGTGCAAATTCAAAAATTACATGGCAGGACTTTTTAGATACCTGTGGATTAAAAGAGGAGGACTTAAACATTGAGTAGCTTATTTAAATATGAACTAAAAAGATTGCTTATAAATAAATTTTTCTTAGGATTACTTATTATTTCTGCTTTTTATAGCCATCAGATTATGTGTGGGGATATTATTCTTGGGATTTCAAATACTGCTCCATTTTCTAGCTGGAGTTATGGAGTATATCTTGGTAAAATGCTACCGATTTTACTTGTTGCTTTGCTATTTTTTATCTCTTTTCTTTATTCAAAACAAGAAAAGAAGGTACAGGATTTAACAAAAGCAACCCCTATCGATCCATTTAAGTTTAAAATGTTACGTTATGTATCTATTATTATAGCTTTTGTTTTAATTTCTCTTGTACCTATTGGATATAGTCTTTGGTTTTATAAAGTGAATTTTCATTTCACTAACTTTGGAAGTCTTGTATTGCCAACTCTTGTTACACTAATACCATCAATGTTGTTTATATTTGGTCTAGGAGTTTTTGGCGGACAATATAATCAAGTAATAGTTTTTGTTTTAATGGTAATTGTAATACTTGTGAATTATCTTCCATTACCTTATGCTGTTGATTTATTTGGGGGTAATTTCTATTCAAACTACCCACTATCTTTGGACATAGTAGAACCAGCTTTTTCAATACCTGGAAATGTATTAATTGGGAAACTTATATATGTATTAGTTGGAATTGTAATGATTTTAGCGACTAGTGTTTCAAAGAAGCAAAACAATTGTTAGATTCTCTATTATTATAATTAAATAAATTATATTATAATTAATATATTGTAAAAAAATTCATTAAAAGAAATATAGGAGAATAACAATATGAGAATTGGAATTATAGGTATAGGGAAAATTTGCAAAAAAGCATATCTTCCATTTATAACAAGTAAGGAAGATATAGAGCTTGTATTATGTACAAGGAATACAAGTACCTTAAATGAAATTAGTAAAAAATATAGAATTAAAGAATCTGTAACAAACATAGATGATTTAATAAAAAGTAACGTTTGTGGAGTTTTTATACACTCATCTACAGAATCACATTATGAAATATGCAAAAAGCTTTTAGAAAATAAGATAAATGTTTATGTTGATAAACCAATAAGTTATTGTTATGAGGAAGGAGTAGAACTTTATAATATAGCAAAGAAGAATAATGCATTACTAATGGTTGGTTTTAATAGAAGATTTTCTCCAAGAATAAAAGAATTAAAAGAATTAGGAACGGCAAATATTATCATTATGCAAAAAAATAGGTTTAAAGAACCAGAAGAAAAGAGATTTTTTGTATTTGATGATTTTATTCATGTTATTGATACAATAAGATTTTTAATGAATGGTGAAGTAGATGATATTACTGTTGATTATAAGAAAAAAGGAGAGAAAGTTTCTTCAGTGCTAGTAAAATTATCAAATAAAAATACAACTTCTATAGCTATTATGAATAGAGAAAATGGAATAAATGAAGAAACATTAGAGTATATGACAACTTCTAAAAAGGTTGTTTTAAAGGAGCTTGCCTCTAAAAAATCTTTTGAAGAAAATAAAACTTCTATGGAAGAGTTCGGGGCATGGGAGACTACTCTATATAAAAAAGGATTTGAGGGTATAATAGATGAATTTTTAAATTGTATTCAAAATAATAATAAGCCATCAATTACAATAGAGGATGCCTTAGAGACTCATAAACTTTGTGAAGAAATAGTTCGAAAAATTAATTGATATTAAAGAAAGAAAAATAATATTACGATATGTTTTGGAATAATGATTAAAATATATCAATTTTTAAGGGAAGTCTATTGGCTTCCCTTATTTGACTATGATTTTATTACGTTTAAATTTAATTCTAGCTTTTATTCCTACACATAAAAATAAACTTGGCAAAAAAATATGGTATATATTTAAAATATCTGAATTTGAAGCCTCTGTTGAAATATCATTAAAGTTATTATTTATTAATGATGTAATAATTTCTATTGGAAAAGTAATGTACTTAAGTAGTGAGAAAGAGCTAAAATACTGCCATTTATAATCATGATCAAACCACCATTGACATAGAAAATTATCATCGCCTGAATAATGATTTAAAAATTTATAATCTGTATTATGAAAACAAATTCCCCATACAACTGCACCAATAATAACAAAAGTAATAACTGATAAATAATTTTTCTTAAACGAACCAAGATTATCAAGAAAACAAAAACCATATAAAATATATAAAATAATTAAAAGGATGATTATAAGCAGAATTAATGGACTGTTAAAATATGTAATATTCGGGATATCAATAATTTTTAATATTAATGTTACAACAATAAAACAGATTATTGATTTTAAATTATTCAAAATCATACCAATTGTATTCCTCCTTAATTGATTAAATAGTAATTAGATTTTTATATTAAATCAACATAATATTCGTCAAGCAAATTAACTATAGATTTATTAGGTAGAGATTCAGTAATAATACCATGAAAATCTACTGCATTTGAAAAAATAAAATTACCATTTGTTTTAAATTTCTCATTTAACATCACTAAAAATAATTCTTTAGATATGCTTATCATAGCTTGTTTGGTAGAGGCATCTTCTGAGAGCGTGGTACTTATACTACCATCGCTAAGATCAATTCCAGTACAACCTAAAAATACTTTATTACAACGATATTTTTTGATTTGTTCAATAGAGTATGACCCAATACTGCCTCCTACAAGTGAATTATAGTCTCCACCAATGAAAATAAAATGCGTTTTTGAATTTTCAGGAATTAATGATGATATTTCAAACATATTTGTGATTAAAGTGATAGGCTTATCATTTTTTACTATTAATTTTGCAATTATATATGAAATAGTTGATGCATCTAAAAAAATAGTATCATTTTCATTTATTTGATTAAAGGCTTTTTGAGCAACAATTTCTTTTAAATCCATGTTTTCAACTACACGCTTACTAAAACTTTGACAATTAACAATTGTATGTCTTACATTTATAGCTCCACCATAAGTACGTTGTAATAGATTTTTTTTCTCTAAAGCCTGAAGGTCTTTTCTTATCATACTCTCGCTTACATTAAATTCTTTACTTAAATCTTTAACTAATACTTTTCCATTTTTGTCTAATAAGTCTAAAATATATTTATAACGCTCTTCAATAAACATTTTTAAATCTCCTAAAATTACTATTTATTATCATTGTAATATAAATTTATAATGAATTCAATTGACAAATGGGAATAAACGATATAAAATCAGAACAAATAGGAAATAAGGGGATGGATTTATGAAGAAAGTTATATTTTTAGATATAGATGGTACATTATTAGATTGTTTTAATGGGTTAGTAGAGATTACACCGAAAGTTAAAAAGGTAATTCGTTCATTACAAAAAAATGGAGATTACGTTTTTATTGCTTCAGGTAGACCTTATGCATTTTTGAGCCAAGCTATATTGGATTTTGGATTTGATGGATTTATTTTAGCAAATGGAGCCCAAGTAATAATCAATAATAAGACTATATATAATGATCCTATAAATAAAGAGTTTGTAAAAAAATTAATATCTGAGTTTGAAAAACATAATATTCAATATATATTAGAGGGTGAATTGTATTCATATATGAAAGAATATTTTAAAGAGTTTTATAATTTTTATGATGGTTTAGGCATTTCAAGAAGATATATAACTAGTAATTATGATATTGAAGAAATTAATGTTCATAAAGTAGAAATGTTATGTAGTGATAAAGAAACTTCAAAAGTATGTTTATCATTAATAAAAAGTAATTCTGATTATGATTATTTTAGTAGTATAGATGAAAAATCTTTTGAATTATATGCAAAGAAAAATACTAAAGCAACTGGAATACTAAAAGCTTTAGATTATTTAAATATTCCAATTGAAAATAGCTATGCATTTGGAGATGGGAAAAATGATATAGAAATGTTATCAATAGTTGGATGTGGAATAGCAATGGGAAATGCATGTGATGAGGTTAAAAAATATGCAAACAAAGTTACAGATACTGTGTATAATGATGGTGTGGCGTTAGGAATAGAAAAATATGTGGTTTGTTGTTAAACTTCTAATATAAGAGCTAAAATTGAATATAATTTTGCAAAAGAGGAATGGATTATTAATCAAGTGTGATTTCAGAATTATACACTATTTTGGGTAGGCTACCTAGGATTGGACTAAGAATGTTTTAATATTCTAATTTCTATATAATAATGAAGTCAGAACACTACTTAAGTTTGTGTCTGGCTTTTTTTATTATATTAAGCTAGTTTATGAATTGAGAAAAATCTTTTAGAGCATTTTAATAATGAATGGGAACTAGTTAATAAGAAAATTCATAGACTTAATATTATAAGATAGTTATTAGAAAATATTAAAGTGCAAATACTATTCACATATTGGTTTTTGATAATTAGATTTAATTTTAGTATTATTAATATATAAATATAAAAAGTATTATAAAAAGTTAGAATTTATATAAGAATATAGATTTTAAGCTAAAGGTATATTTTTTATTAAAGTATATCTTAAATTGAAACATATAATGTATGATATTAATAATATAGGAGGAATTATGAATATTTTAATTACTAACGATGATGGAATAAGCGCTAGAGGAATAAGAGTTTTAGCTGAAAAAATATCAAAGAAGCATAATGTAATAGTTGTTGCACCAAGGGAACAAAAAAGTGCATCCAGTCATTCAATATCCATCCATACACCAATTAAAATCAGGGAAGAAAAGATTTCAGGATTAAATTGTAAGGCATATAGTGTCGTTGGAACTCCAGCGGATTGTACTCAGGTAGGCTTATCTTTATTAGCAGATGATATCGATGTTGTTATTTCAGGAATAAATAGAGGAGTTAATAGTGGAATTGATATTCTTTATTCAGGTACTGTTTCTGCTGCAATAGAAGGAGCAATTTATAATGTACCATCAATTGCAATATCTATGGAAGTAGATTGGGATAGAGATGATGAAGATTATTCTAAAGCTGCTAATTGGGTAAGCAAAGTTCTTGACTTGGCAGAAGAAAAATATTTAAAAAACAATGTGGTTTTAAATATTAATGTTCCTAATATAGATGAACAGGATATAAAAGGATTAAAAGTATGTAAGATTGGAAAATCTACTTATAAAACAGAATACATTCTTTTAGATGAAGATGATGATAAAATTTATCAAACAAAAGGTGTTAGAAATGAAATAGAAAAAGATGAAACTGATTTATATTTTTTGTCTCAAGGATATGTTACATTAACACCACTACATTTTGATTTTACTAATTTTAAAATATTAGATGAAGTAAAGGAAATTTTTGAATAAAAAATATTATATAAAATAATAGGGTATAGCTTAAAATAAACATATTCATAGAAATTTTAAGCTATACCTTTATTTTTTTAATCAAAAGCAATATATAGGTTATAATATTTTTAAGAAAAATAAGGCTATGTTTTAAATGTCATAGCCTTAAATGAACTCTATAAATAAGGTGCAACAAAGAAATGCTGTATAATAACTAAAAATAAATTTATTATTATAAATGCAGAAATAATAATTGCATGTCTTTTTTTATACATTACTACAAAAGCAATATATTCTCTAATCATAGCATTGGGTAAGAAATAAAGAGCTGTTTTAGAACCAATTCCTTGACTTTTTAAACCAGCTTTTCTTGCATAAATTCCAGCACGGAATAAATGGAAATTATTTGTTACAAATATACTAGAAGAATTTTTTGGAACTATGTTCTCTATTATTTGTTTAGAAAACGTCATATTTTGTAATGTATTAACTGATTTATCTTCTAAAATAGTATCTTTAATAGGAATACCATTTTCAACGGCATATCTTTGCATAGCTAAGGCTTCTGAAATTTTCTCGTCAGGTCCTTGCCCACCAGAAAAAATAATTTTGGGTGGAGTAGTAACAAGACTTTGTTTATTATAGAACTCAATAGCTTTCTTAATACGACTAGCTAATAAAGGAGGAACTCTCTCTCCAATCAATCCACTACCTAAAACAACAATAAAATCTTGATTTAATTTTGGTCTATTAAATTGATAAAGAAAAGATATCATTAAAAAATTAAAAACGTCAAATAAATAATAGAATACAATAGTACTAAAACCACCTAAAAACATATTTACTTCATCAGGAAAAATGTTTTTACTTATAATAGCAGAGAAGATTAAATATAAAATTAATCCTATTGCTAAAAAGAAAGTTAACATATTAGCACGGGTTCTACTTTCGCGTTTTAGAACAATTTTAGCATTTATAAATAATGCTAAAATTAATGCATAAATGCCAAATATAAGCACTAAAAAAACTATTATACCAAAAGCAAGAACTAAAAACATTAAAAAACTATTTTGTGTTTCAAATGCTATATCAACAGTTGTTATCATTGCAGAAAATAAGAAAATATTAAACAAAAGTCCATTAATTAATTTTCTTGAATCCATTAAATAGGAAGTTAAAAAAATTATAAATGTGATTAATGTTAATGTTAATAAAAAAACCATTATGCACCTCCATATAAGTTTAATTAATAAAAAGTAGAGTTTTTAAGATTATTTTATTTAAAATCTTAAATATGTAAATTAATTAAGTAAATTTAAAAAAATAAATATTCTTATTACTGATATTAAGTAGGCTTAAAGTAAAAGTCAATGTCAAAAAATGTGTTTTATTTAAAAATATCATAGAACCTATATTAAATAATAAAATTAAAAGAAGATGATTTCTATATTTTATAAAAATCATCTTCTTTTAATTTAATGCTTTTTTAGAATATCGTTTATATGGCATTAATTTTTTATATTTTTAAGGAGTGAAATTTTTTAGTGCTAATAGAGAATTAATGTAATAGAAGGTGTACAGTATTCTGGCAAAACACTGTTAGGTTAATTATGATTAAATTCTCTATTAAGTTACTAAAATAATATTGGTATATTTATATTTAATATATCAATAAATCTTTTATTTAATAAAGGTTCATTGAGTACATTATCACAAGTAAATTTAAGATCACTTAAACTCATAGAAAGTTCTTCTTCAACAAATTCTTCAAAATCCCATCCTATAGATTGAGTTATAAATTCATATGTATCTGAAGGTGAATTAAAAATTTTAATGAACAATTTTTTTTCAGGGTCATTATCCCATCTAGAATTAAAGTCATTACAAAATGAATTTAATTCTAATAATAGCTTGTCTTCATTACTTTCCCAAAGTGAATTTAAAAAATTATAAGATTGTATCATTGAATTAAAATCATTTATATTAATAGAATTATTTTTAATTACCTCTTGAGTTACAATATCAAAGGTAGATACTGGAATAAAGAATCCTTCACATGTACGATCAAAATAAGTTAAAAATGAAGTAGGTAAGAATACATGTTGTAAAAAACCTAAAAGAGAATTTAGTGAAGGATAAACTACCCATCCGCATTTTAAAATACTTTTTTTTGAGTCTAGTATTCCAGTATAAGCAATTTTAGATTCTGTAGTTATAGAGTTTTTATTAAAAGAACCTTCCCATAATGGATAATCATTTAAGATTTTATTTTCCCAAAATAAGTAGTCTTTATAATTATTTTTTATATTTAGGTTTTTATCTGTATTGCCTTTCATGTAATATACCTCTTTTCAATGATGCAATTAATTAAAGAACAAAAGTAATTTTTTATTTACTATTGTTTTTAATGGCCTATATTTAAAAGCAAACCTTATATAAAAAAATATAGGTCATTAATTATTAAAGTTTTGAGTAGTATTCTACTACTAGTGAATCATTAATTTGTATTGGAATCTCATGTCTTTCAGGGTGTCTTATAAGAGTACCTGAAAAATTAGATTCATTTTTATTTAGATATGGATATACATTGGTAAGTTGTGATAAAAAGTTTTCTTTAAAAAGTTCATTTTTTTGTGACTTTTCTTTTAAATTAATCACATCTCCAATTTTTACATTGAAAGAAGGAATATTTACTTTATTATCATTAACTAAAATATGTCCATGAACAACCATTTGACGTGCTTGAGCAACTGAAGTTGAAAAGCCCAATCTGTAAACTAAATTATCTAATCTACATTCTAGTCTTTTTATTAAAGCAGAGCCAGTTTGTTCTTTATCTTTAAGTGCTTTCTTTACATAAGTTGCAAATTGCTTTTCCATTACCCCATAGTATGCTCTTAATCTTTGTTTTTCAAGAAGTTGAGTACCATAAGATGAAAGCTTCTTCGCGTTTCTAGCACTTCCATTATTTTCTCTTTTCATAGCTTTTGGATGTCCGATAACATTTAATCCTAATCTTCTACATAATTTAAATCTTGGTTGCCTCATTTTTGCCATAATAATATCATCTCCTGTAAAGATTTGCCGCGATAAAATTAAGCCTGAAAATAATATAACATATAAAAGTTGAATTGTAAATGAAAATCATTATCAATTTTAAAATATTTTTATAACCTAATTTTTATTACATTTAAACTGTTTAATATATAAATTCCAATAAAGTTTATTTAAATTATTAAATTAAGTATTTGTAAAATATTTAATAATTTTAAGAATAAGTTTTATAGAGTAATTTAGGATAATCATATAATAAAAAAATTATAAGATATAAATAATTAGTAGTAGTAGAATAAAATTATGAATTTCAAATTCAATTGACAATCATTTTTAATATGTGATATTATAATTTTTGTAAAAATATAATTTAAAATGTAGAAATATAAAAATATAGAATGAAGAGGTAGCTATGGAAAAAATATTTAAAAATGAAAAACTTATGATATTTGCAGGTGGAGTTGTTGCTGGTACTTTAGGAGTTAAAGCTTTGAAGAGTAAAACAGCTAAAAAATTATATGTTAGCACATTAGCTAATGGAATGAAACTTCAACAAGACGCACAAAATTTATTTGAAACAATGAAAGAAGATGCACAAGATATGTGTTATGAAGCAAGAAAAAGTGCTTTAGAAAATGATCTATCTTCTGAAAAATAAGATTTAATTAAAAATTATTTTATATTAGGTTTCATTAGCTTTATAGACAAGCTGATGAAACCTAATATTTAATTAAGGCACATAAAAATAAATAATAAGTCCAAAGTTGCAATGAATATTTTTCATAAGGCAAGGAGAGAAATTGTCCTCATTGTCTGTCTATTAGGTCAATTTGAAAAGGCAGTATGATGGAAAATAGGCTGGCAAATAGACTTGTTATTTTTTTGATTGTGCCTAAGGAATAATGCAAAAGGACGTGATTTATAGATGAAATATAAAATAGTCCATGATATGCCAGGCCGTTTAAGAGTGAGATGTGGAGAATTTGCTTTTTCATTAGAACAAAGCTATAGCATAGAATATGTTTTAAAAAAAAGTGACTATATTGAAGATGTAGATGCCTGTCATGTTACTGGAAGTATTCTGATTTTTTATAATGAAAATTTTAAAGAAAAAGTATTTGAGATAATTTCTAATATTAATGTATCAGAATTACCAGAATTGGATGATGACAATAAAGAAAATTCAAAGGAAATAGATAGAGAATTTCAAAATACACTTTTACATATGTTTGGAAAAAGATTATTTATAAAATTATTTATGCCAACACCCATACGTAAAACATTAGCTATTTGGAATTCTTTTAAATTTATGAATAAAGGTGTAACTAGCTTATTACAAGGAGAGATAAATGTTGATGTATTAGATGCAGCATCAATTGGAGCAGCTTTATCTCAAAAAGCTTATAAAACAGCAGGTTCTATAATGTTCCTACTTAATATTTCAGAATTACTTGAAGATTATACAAGAAAGAAAACTAAAAATGAACTTACTAAAAGTTTAGCTATAAATGTAGAAAGTGTATGGTTAGCAAATGATGATAAAGAAATATTAATACCTATAGGAAATCTTCAAGTTGGTGATAAAATAGTTATTCATACTGGAAATGTCATACCTGTTGATGGTGTCGTTTGTGATGGTGAAGCTATGGTGAATCAATCTTCAATGACAGGGGAACCTCTTGCTATTGAAAAAGGGAAAGATGATGTAGTATATGCAGGGACTGTTGTTGAAGAAGGCGACATAAAAGTAGAGGTAAAAGCTTTATGCTCAGAAAGTAGAATTAGCAAGATTATTGAGTTAATAGATAATTCAGAGGAATTAAAAGCTAATATACAAGGTAAAGCTGAAAAATTAGCAGATAATATTGTTCCATTTAGTTTATTTGGAGCAGCAGCAACATATTTAATTACAAGAAATATCACAAAAGCATTAGCAATACTGTTAGTAGACTATTCATGTGCAATAAAATTATCTACACCAATTTCAGTGATATCTGCAATGAGAGAGGCATCAACTCATAAAGTTATGGTTAAAGGTGGAAAATATTTAGAAGCATTAGCAGAAGCAGATACAATTGTATTTGATAAAACTGGAACATTAACTGTAGCATCTCCAACAGTAGCTAAAGTTGTAGCTTTTGATGGATTTGAAAGAAATTATGTATTAAAGACATCAGCATGTTTAGAAGAACATTTTCCACATAGTGTAGCAAGAGCTATTGTTAAAAAAGCAGCAGAAGAAGAACTTCATCATAAAGAAGAACATGCAAAAGTAGAATATGTTGTAGCACATGGAATAGCTTCATCTATTAATGAAGAAAAAGCAATAATAGGAAGTTATCATTTTGTATTTGAAGATGAAGGAATTTCATTGTCTGATAAACAAAAAGAACTTATAGAAAAAGAAAGTAATGGTTATTCTCTTATTTATTTAGCAGTTGGAAATAAACCAGCAGGATTCATTTGTATAAGTGATCCAGTAAGGGAGGAAGCAAAACAAATAATTTCAAATTTAAAATATACTGGAATAAATCAAGTAATAATGTTAACTGGTGATGGAGAAAAAAACGCTAGAATTGTAAGTGAAAAGTTAGGAATAGATAAATTTTATGCGCAAGTATTACCAGAAGAAAAAGCTAATATTATAGAAGAACTAAAAGAAGCTGGACATAAAGTAATAATGGTAGGTGATGGGATTAATGACTCACCAGCACTTGCAGCAGCAGATATATCTATTTCTATGAAAGATGGTTCAGATATAGCAAAGGAAGTTGCTGATGCAACATTAATGTCATCTAATTTAGAATCACTTGTCACAGTTAGAAAGATAAGTCAAAATTTAATGGTAAAGATAAATAAAAATTATAGAAATATACTTTGGTTTAATACATCACTTCTTGTACTTGGTTTATTTGGATATATAAGACCAACAACATCAGCTGTATTACATAACTTATCTACCATGGGAATAAGTGCAGATAGTATGCGTCCTTGTTTATAATTTATTATATTAAAATATATCTTCTCATAAACTTAATAAGTTTTTATGAGAAGATATTTTAATATTCCTCAATATAAAAAACAATTATGATATTAGGCACATTCAAAAAAATAATAGACCAGTATGCTCGTCTATTATTTTATTTCATGTGCCTTATTGTATTAAAACTAAAAAGATAAAAATATAGAAAAAATAATATTTAAGGTGGATAATATATGTTTAAAAGTAGTAAGAAAGATATTAGTAATTTTATAATTAATAAACAGTTTAATAAGTTAGAGAATACAATAAAAGATGTAAATTTTTTAGTTGAAGATATTAAAGAAAGTCAAAAAAATTATAGATATTCTAATATAATGTCAGCATTAGATGATTTTGAACAATCATTATTAGAAAATAACGAAGAAAGAAAAATTTTTATTCAACTTATGGCTCAAAGCAAATTAAATATAGGATTAGATAATGTATTAAGAGAATTTATAAATTTAGTGAGTTTTTTTGCACAATGGGAAGAATTAAATATTTTTGAAAAGAATTTTGGGTCTATTAAGTATTCAGAAAAAAATGTGGAAAAAAAGTTAAATCAATTATGTGAGAATTATGTTTATTTAAAAAAAGGAATAAAAACATTAATAGATCTAAAAATATCTCAAGGTATAGAAGAAGAAAAATTACAATATTTATTTATAAAGCTAGAGAATTTAGATGAAATAATAGAAGAAAATAAAATATATAATTGGTTACCTCCTGAAAATGAAGAGAATTCTTGGCAGCATCAATTATTATATGGAAGAAATTATGTGAATCATAAATTTAAAGAAGATAATACTATAAATAAAAGCTTAAATGCAACGAAAATAGTAAATATAAACCAAATATTACATAACTCAAAAAAAGTTATAAAAAACATATTAAAAAAATAGGCTATATTTTATGAGGAAGTTAATTTACTTGAACATAGCTTAAAATAGAAGGAGGAGTATTTATGAAGTGTAAAATTAAAGAATGTTATAATACTGTGAAAGAGGATGAGAAATATTGTAAATATCATTTAATAAAGAGAAATTCTAAAAATAGAAAAATTATCGCATTAGTTGGTATTGCTACTAGCTTATCAGTTATTGGTATTACTGGAATAAAAAAATTAATAAAAGAAAAATTTTAAAGTAAAAATTCTTTCAATTTTAATATTTGTACATAAATAAATCTATGTTTACTATGAGTGACATAGATTTATTAATTTAAATGATATTAATATAAGTAGGCTATTATTAAATGATAAAAAATGCCAAATATAAAGTTAATAAAATAATTTTTATTTTTATTATTTTATGATATATTGTTAATATAAAAATTTCCCCTTAATATGTTATGCTTCGTACTTGTTTCTATTTATTCCATAGTGTATTTAAGCGGAAATTACTTTATAAATTTTTAAAATCACATAATTATTAATTATTTTATTTACATTTTTATTCTAGAAATTTAAGTTGCTAAAAAAGTTTTACTATGATAACCAATATTTATTAAATAATAAAATTTATAAAAATAAACATCGATTGTAAAAAAAATTAACATATTACTTAAGGGGGCAAGTGAATAATGCAGAATAAGAAACTTATGAAAAAAAACAATAAAAGTGTAAGTATAAAAAAGAAATTGGTCATGTCTACAATAATTATCAATTCTATAGCTTTTCTATCAATAGCCGTATTTTTATTTTTTATGATAACTTCTTATAATACTAAAAATTTTAATGAAAAAATTTTACAAAATCAAAACAATTTAGATGAATATTTAAAAGAATATTTTGATGGAATTGAAGGCAGCATAAATACAATTGAAGGATCTATGGATATAAAAACTTTAAAAGATAATAATATCACTACATATGTTGATAAGGCTTCTGAAAGTGGGAGCTTAAAAATGACTCCTTTAGAAAATGGTCAGATTGAATCAAATTTATATAATTATTTTAAAGCATTTACAGAGGGTAATAGTAAAGTATCAAGTATAGCATTTGGTGGGGATAATAATGGTGGATATTTGCAATATCCAGCAGTAGATAGAAAAAATAATTATGATCCTAGAGAAAGACAATGGTATAAAAGTGCAATAGCTACAGATAAAATTAGTTACACGGATGCAAATGTAAATACTAATGGGGAGTTTAATCTAGCAGCTATAAAGAATATTAAAGTAGATAATAAATTAATAGGAGTATTAAATATAGAAATTTCATTAGATAATCTAGCTGACTTGAGCCAAAAATATAAAAATGGAGATAATGGATTTGTAATAATATTAGATAAGCAAGGTACAGTTATTTCTAATGGGAAAGATTCAAATTTAATAGCTAAAAATATAAAAGAATTAGGTATAGATGGTCTTGAAGAAAAAGATTTAACTTCTAATACAAAAAAAGAATTAACTATATCAGGAAATAAATATATTATGTATACAGAAAAAAGCTCTAAAGATAATTTACCATTAACATATTTATCATTTGTAGAGAAAAGTGAAATAACTAAAGCTGCAAATCATATGATGCTTTTAATTGGGATTATAGCAATTGCATTTATAGGTATAATAAGTCTAGTTTTCATAAAGATTATGGAAAAGTTAGTAAAACGCATTAATAATATATCTAATAATTTAGAAGTAATAGGATCTGGAGATTTAACAGTACAATTAGATAATGAAGTATTAGATCTAAATGATGAAATTGGGGTAATAGCTAGGGCTTCTAATAATATGCAAAATTCAATAAAGGATATGTTATCTGTAGTAGGACTTAGTTCTGACGAAGTTCAAGTCAAAGGAAATGAAATTAGTAATGTTTCAGAAGAAATAAAAAATTCTGCAAATCAAGTATCTTTAGCAATTAATGATGTTTCTAAAGGAGCTTTAAATCAAGCAGAAGATTTAATAAATATAAATAATAAATTAAATTTATTTTCTGATCAAATAGATAATATAGTTATTCATATAAATAATCTAGAAGAGAATTCAAAAGCAGTAAAAGATATAAATGATAACAATAAAAATGTAATGACAGAACTGCTAAATACATCGGATAAAGTTAATAATAATGTTAAAACATTCAATGATATGATGATAAATCTTAATAATAGCATAGCTAAAATTGCAGATATAACGAGCATTATTAATGGTATAGCTGAACAAACTAATTTATTAGCTTTAAATGCAGCTATAGAAGCATCTAGAGTTGGAGAAGCTGGAAAAGGTTTTGCAGTTGTTGCAGATGAAATTAGAAAACTTGCTGAAGGTAGTAAACATTCAGTAGATGAAATAAATAATTTGGTTACTGATAATATGAAATCTATGAAGGAATTGATGAATGCTTCAGATGAAGTTGGAGTTAACGTGTCAAATCAAATTAATATAGCGAATCTTGGTGTACAAGCCTTCTATAGTATGAATGAAAAATTAGAGGAAATAATCCCTAAAATATTTACTATTAGTAAAGAAGCTATTAATATTAATAATAACAAAAATTCAATATTTAAAAATGTTGAGGATGTAGCTTCTGTAGCACAAGAGGTTTCAGCATCTAGTGAAGAAATAGTAGCCTTTTCTCATGGACTTGAGGATATAACAATTAGAATGAATGATTTATCAACAGAGTTAAATGATATAGCTATTGAAGTAAAGAATGGATTAGATGAATTTAAATATAAATAAAAAGTATTTAAGATTAATTAATAGCTTGCTATTAACTTAAACTTACTTCCTTGTCTGGCACAGAAGATACAACGCTTCTTTTGTATATTATTTTATGTGCCTAAAGGCAGAATTTTATATAAAAATTTTATAAAAGATTATAAATGTAATAACTTAATTAGAATATATAATTAAGTAGAGAATTATAAATATGGGATATATAGTTTAATATAACTATATATCCTATATTTTTTTATTCTTTAGGAAATTATATATTTTAAAATTTGTGGATAACTTTTAGAATATCTTGTTTTAGAGGTATTATAAGTACCACCTAAAGAATAAAAAGAAAATATACTAGTTTACTAAAGTTTTTTTACATATATATGGGGAATTAGAAGCATGAAATCTACTAGGTTATTAATAAAAGAATCATTATAGTTATAATTTGTACAAAAAAATGAAATATGATAGAATGAGTGATATTTGAAGAAAGTTGAAGCAATGAGACTAGTTATAAAGAAAGATGGGTTGCACTATGGAAAATAAAAAAATATTAATTGAGAATTCTCATAAAAGAAGTGAAAGCTATGGTGTTAAAAAGAAATCAAATTATTCAAAAAAAATTCTTTCAGGAGAAAGACTAGAAAAGATATTGATTAAAAATAAAGAATTAATAGAAGTATCTAAAGTATATATTGATATGGTTTTTTCTGCTGTAATGGATAATGAATTTATTATAGTACTTACAGATAATAATGGATGTATCTTATATATAAAAGGAATAGAAGAGAACATTAGTAAGTTAGATTGTATTAATATTAGTATTGGAGCTTATATGGATGAACAAAATATAGGTACTAATGCGATGGGAACTGCGATTAAAGAAGATAAATGTGTTCAAATAACTGCTAATGAACATTATATACATGGTCTTCAAGGATTAACTTGTTCAGCTGCACCTATTCATAATTCTAAAGGAGATATTATTGGAACTTTAAATTTAACTGGAAGAAGTAATATGAAACATCCACATACATTAGGATTAGTAGTTTTTGGTGTAAAGGCAATTGAAAACGAATTAGATAAGAAAAAAATAAGTAATATCTTGACTCAAATGTATAACTATATGGAAAGTGTTATAGAAAATTTAGATAAAGGTATTATGATTGTAGATAAAGAAGGGAAAATAACTAATATTAATAAATTTGCAGCAGAAATTTTTAATAAAGATAAAGAATTATTGTTAAAAGAAAAAATACAATATATTTTGCCTAATTTAGAAAATATATTAGAAAAATTAGATACAGATGAAAAAACTATTATTAAAGAATTAAAGTTTAGTCATACAAGTAGATATAAGACAAAGTTAGTTTTTAAAGGAATTAGGCATAATAAAAAAATAGTTGGAATGGTTGTAACTATGAGTAATGAAAAGGAAGAAAAAGGGGTAAAAGATTCAACTGGAGCATTTTTTAGCTTTAATGATATTATAGGAGAAAGCGCAGCTATTAATAATGTAATAACAAATTGTAAGATTATATCTAACAGTCCCTCGACGGTTTTAATTCAAGGGGAGAGTGGAACAGGAAAAGAAATTTTAGCACAAGCTATGCATAATTATAGTTTGAGAAGAAACAATAAGTTTGTTGCAATAAATTGTGGAGCTATACCTATTAATATAATAGAAAGTGAATTATTTGGATATGAGGATGGTACATTTACTGGAGGGAAAAAAGGTGGAAAAGCAGGTAAATTTGAAACTGCAAATGGAGGTACTTTATTTTTAGATGAGGTTGGTGAAATGCCATTAGATATGCAAGTTAAATTGCTAAGAGTACTTCAGGAAGGTAGGGTTACAAGACTAGGAGGAAGTAAAGAAATTCAGATAGATGTTAGAGTAATTGCAGCTACAAATAAAAACCTAAAAAAAGAAGTTAAGAAAGGGACTTTCAGAGAAGACCTATATTATAGATTATGCATTATTCCAATAACTTTACCACCTTTAAGAGAGAGAAAAGGTGATATAGAAAAGCTTATAGAATATTTTTTAAGAATAAAATCTTTTAAGCTAAATAAGCATATTCCTGAGATTAAAGGAGAATTATATAATAAGTTATTATCATATAATTGGCCAGGTAACATTAGACAGTTAGAAAATTATATAGAAAATATAGTTAATTTAGATGGAATTCTATCATTCGATTTATGGGAAGATAATGATGAGAGGATAAATCAGGTGATTTTTAAGGAAGATAAGGGTAATTCCAAAAATTTACAAGTTAAAGAAGAAGATTTTAATTTAGAAGAATTAGAAAGAAAAACTATTATAGAAGCTATAAAATCATATAATAATAATATAACTAAGGTGGCAAAAGTTTTAGGGATAAGTAGAAATACATTATATTTAAAAATTAAAAAGTATAACATAGAAGTGTAATAAAATTGAACAGTGTCCTAAAATAGTACAATAAATAATAAACGAATTGTACTATTTTAGGACATTTTTATTTTTGTAGAATGTATATATCGCAAATAACCAGAGTATGTTAAAAAAATAATAAAAAAGCATGTTTTAATATTTTATAAAACATTTATTTAATGAAAATTAGTTTATAGCTCATTATTAAATGAGTTTCTTTCATTCTATGAAATAAAATATATGGTTAAATGTTTTAGATATTGTCTTTTTTCATATAGAAAAAATAAAAAATTTTAATATTATAAAAAGTTGGCACAGCTTTTGCTTATATATAGTATTGATTGTACATGTTTGTGAATTTAATAACAAACATATATACATAAGGTATATAAATAAAGGATAAAACTTTAGGAGGAATTAATTATGGCACGTTTTACATTACCAAGAGATTTATATCATGGAGAAGGATCCTTAGAAGCACTTAAAACTTTAAAGGGTAAGAGAGCTTTTGTAGTAGTTGGTGGAGGATCAATGAAAAGATTTGGTTTTCTTAAGCAAGTTGAAGATTATTTAAAAGAAGCAGGAATGGAAGTTGAGTTATTCGAAGGTGTAGAACCAGATCCATCTGTAGAAACAGTAATGAAGGGTGCAGAAGCAATGAGAAACTTCAAGCCTGATTGGATAGTTGCAATGGGTGGAGGTTCACCAATAGATGCAGCAAAAGCTATGTGGATATTCTACGAATACCCAGATTTTACTTTTGAACAAGCAGTTGTTCCATTTGGATTACCAGATCTTAGACAAAAGGCTAAATTTGTAGCTATTCCATCAACAAGTGGTACTGCTACAGAAGTTACAGCTTTCTCAGTAATAACAAATTATACAGAAAAAATAAAGTATCCTTTAGCTGACTTTAACTTAACTCCAGATGTAGCTATAGTTGATCCAGCATTAGCTCAAACTATGCCAGCTAAATTAGTGGCTCATACTGGAATGGATGCATTAACTCATGCTATAGAAGCATATACAGCATCATTAAGATCAAATTTTTCAGATCCATTAGCTATTAAAGCAATTGAAATGGTTAAAGAAAATTTAATTAAATCATATGAAGGAGATAAAGAAGCTAGAAACTTAATGCATGAAGCTCAATGTTTAGCTGGAATGTCATTCTCAAATGCATTACTTGGAATAGTTCACTCAATGGCTCATAAAGTAGGGGCTGTATTCCACATACCTCATGGATGTGCTAATGCAATATTCTTACCATACGTAATTGAATATAATAGAACAAAATGTGAAGATAGATATGCTGATATTGCTAGAGCATTAAAATTAGAAGGAAATACAGATGCAGAATTAACAGATGCATTAATAAAAGTAATTAATGAGTTAAATGATCAATTAAGTATTCCACATTCAATGAAAGAATATGGAATTGAAGAAGCAGAATTTAAAGCTAACCTTAAATTTATTGCACACAATGCAGTATTAGATGCATGTACAGGATCAAATCCTAGAGAAATAGATGATGCAACAATGGAAAAATTATTTGAATGCACATACTATGGAACTAAAGTTAATTTATAAGATTATTTAGATAATAAATTAATTAATAATGAGGTAAACTTAACTTACTTAGTTTTATAATTAAGTTAAAGTTTTAAAATACACATACTTAAACTCTCAGTAAAACAATTGCTCTCGTATAAGAGAGCTTTTGTTGTTATTAAAATAAACAGGAATATCATAGAAAAATAACAAATAAAAGTAAGCGCTAGACTAGGCACATAAAAGAAAATACATAAATTATTGGCTTATTATTTTTTGAATATGACTTAATATCAAAAAACACAGGAGGTACTGAAATGTACAAGATAACAAGTAAAAGAGAACTTACAAATAATATATATTTAATGGATATAGAAGCTCCAAGAGTTGCAAAATCAGCTCAGCCAGGCCAATTCATAATTATAAAGAATGATGAAAAAGGGGAAAGAGTTCCACTAACTATTGCAGATTATAATAGAGAAAAAGGAACAGTTACTATTGTTTTCCAAACAGTAGGAAAGAGTACACAAGAGTTAGCAAAATATGAAGTTGGAGAATGTGTAGCAGATTTTGTTGGACCATTAGGTCAACCAAGTGAATTTATTCATGAAGATTTAGAAGAATTAAAGAAGAAAAAATTAATATTCATTGCTGGAGGAGTAGGAGCAGCACCGGTTTATCCTCAAGTTAAATGGATGCATGAAAATGGAATAGATGTAGATGTTATAATTGGATCTAGAACAAAAGATTTATTAATATTAGAAGAAGAAATGAAAAAAGTGGCAGGAAATCTTTATGTTGCAACTGATGATGGATCATATGGATTTAATGGTAGAGTTACTGATTGTTTAATAGATTTAGTTACAAATAAAGGTAAAAAATATGATCACGCTGTAGTTATAGGGCCAATGATAATGATGAAATTCATGGCAGCTTTAACAAAAGAATTAGAAATCCCAACTACAGTAAGCTTAAATCCAATAATGGTAGATGGTACAGGAATGTGTGGAGCTTGTAGAGTTACTGTTGGAGGAGAAGTTAAATTTGCTTGTGTTGATGGACCGGAATTTGATGGACATCTAGTAAATTATGATGAATCAATGAGAAGACAAGCAATGTACAAGAGTGAAGAAGGAAGAGCACAATTAAAATTAGAAGAAGGAAACACTCATAACCACGGTGGTTGTGGATGTAAGGAGGATAAATAATGAATATGCAAGATAGAATGAAAAGAACACCTGTTACAGAACAAGCTCCTGAAAAGAGAGCTAAAAACTTTGGTGAAGTATGTTTAGGATATAAAGAAGAAGAAGCTGTAAAGGAAGCAAATAGATGTTTAGGATGTAAGAATCCTAAATGTGTAGAAGGATGTCCAGTATCTATTAATATTCCAGGATTTATAGAAAAAGCTAAAACTGGAGATTTTGAAAGTGCAGCAAAAGAAATAGCTAAATATAGTGCTTTACCAGCAATTTGTGGTAGAGTATGTCCACAAGAAAGCCAATGTGAAGGTAACTGTGTACTTGGAATAAAAGGAGAAGCAGTAGCTATAGGTAAATTAGAAAAATTTACAGCTGACTGGTCAAGAAAAAACAATATAGACTTAGCATCAACTGAACCATCAAATGGTAAAAAAGTGGCTGTTATAGGTAGTGGTCCAGCAGGATTAACTTGTGCAGGAGATTTAGCTAAAAAAGGATATGATGTTACTATATTTGAAGCTTTACATGAAGCAGGTGGAGTTTTAGTTTATGGAATACCTGAATTTAGATTACCTAAAGAAGATGTTGTTAAAGCTGAAATTGAAAACATAAAGAAGTTAGGAGTAAAAATTGAAACTAACGTTATTATAGGAAGAACAATAACTATAGATGAATTAATGGAAGAAGAAAAGTTTGATGCAGTATTTATTGGCTCAGGAGCCGGACTTCCAAAATTCATGGGAATAGATGGAGAAAATGCAAATGGAGTATTTTCAGCAAATGAATTCTTAACAAGAGTAAACTTAATGAAAGCATTTAAAGAAGGATATGATACACCTGTTAGAGCTGGTAAAAAAGTTGCTATAGTAGGTGGAGGAAATGTTGCTATGGATGCAGCAAGAACTGCATTAAGATTAGGAGCTGAATCACATATAGTTTATAGAAGAAGTGATGCAGAACTTCCAGCAAGAGCAGAAGAAGTACATCATGCTAAAGAAGAAGGAGTAATCTTTGATGTTTTAACAAATCCAACAGAAATCTTAGTAGATGAAAATGGATGGGTTAAAGGAATGAAATGTGTTAAAATGGAACTTGGAGAAGCTGACGCTTCAGGTAGAAGAAGACCWGTWGAARTTRAAGGWTCAGAATTYGTTATGGATGTWGATACAGTAATAATGTCACTTGGAACATCACCAAAYCCATTAATATCTTCAACAACTAARGGWTTAGAWATWAATAAGWGRARATGTATARTWGCAGATGAAAATGGATTAACTACTAAAGAAGGYGTTTATGCTGGTGGAGATGCAGTTACAGGTGCTGCAACAGTAATACTTGCTATGGGAGCTGGAAAGAAAGCTGCTCAAGCTATAGATGAATATCTTACTACAAAATAATTTAAAATAAAATATATATACATACACACTTATAAAAATTCCTTATTAAAATTCATTAGTAAGGAATTTTTTTATTTTTGATAATAAATAAAATATATAGACATTCTGGTATATTTTTTTACCTATGTTTTAAGGAAATATTAATAAAGTAAAATTTAGTGAAAGCGTCCATTTATATTATAATATCAAGATTATTTTAAAAGATAGATTTTTAAAAATAATTTAAATTTATGTTATAATGAAAGTAATAATATATAAAACTTAAAATATTATGAAAGCAGGGATAAAGGTGAAATTATTAAGTGATTTAAAAATAAATAATATAGATAATTTAATTTCATTAGCTGTATTTGGTAGTTATGGGACTAAATATTGGATAAATGGTAAAAGCGACATAGATATTTTAGTTTTAATGGAAAAAAGACAAGATATAATGGATGAGTTTGATTTAGAAGAAATACTAGAACCTATTTTAGAATCTTATTTTAAGTATGATAAAATACATTTAACATTTATTAATATGAGAGATTATGATAGTATTTTTGCAAGACAATATATAGATAGTGATGATAAATTAATTGTAAATGATTTTAAAGAAATTGATTTTAGATTATATATAAATAAATATTTAAGAGAAAATGATTGGCTAATAAAAAAAATAAAAAAAGATAACAAAGTAATGGAGGAGGCTCATGGTAGCAGCATATTATAAATATAAGAAGGAAAGTTTGAATTTAAAATTTAATAGTGCTAAAGATACATTAAAGCTTATGCAGGGAGCTATAAAGGAATATAAATTAACAGAGTCAGTTTATATAAAAAGAGCGATAATAGGCTACTTTCAGGATTTTTCAGAGTATATTATTGATATGTCAGAAACATATCTTGTAATGAATGAAAATTATGTGGATGGATATTCAGGTATTGAACTAATAAAAAAATCTAATTTATATGGATTTATCGATGATGATTTAAGTAAGTTTTTAATTTCTGCAATAAAACTTAGAAATAGATATACACATGATTACTATAAAAGAGAGCGTGTAGAGAAGGATATATTAGAGTACGCAATTTCTAAGATGGAGTTATTAGAAATTTTTCTTAAAATAACAGAACAAAAAGTTAAGTTAGATGCTAAGAATATTTTTTAAATATATTATAAACGTAACTAATTATATTAAAGAAACAGTAGGGAAGTTTTGTTTTAATACAGAATTAACTACTGTTTTTCTATTTCTAAATTAATTTATAAATAAGAGCAATAATAGGAATTATATAAATATGTCTTAAAATTATATTAGAATATAATATGGGGAACTGTATCACAAATAAGTATTATTTAGGTATATATATAGAATTTAATTAGGATTTTTTCATGTAATAAATTTTACAATAAGAATTGAATATTAAATAATTAAAATGTATAATATTAGTAATATTATTTTAGGAGGAAAGTTATGATAACACTTAATACTAGTAAACAAAATAGAATACATCATCATTACTAGAGACTTGGTCTGTAAAAAGCAGATACAAGTCTATCAACATTAGGCTTGTATCTCTAGGTAATGATAAATTAAGTGAAATCATAATTTATTTAGAGCCATGTGGGATATATGCCTACATGGCTTTTGTTATATAAAAATACATAGGAGTGATTAAAATGAAAAGAAATATTATAAAACCAAGTATATTACCAGGATTTATGGAGTTATTACCAAATGAGCAACAAATATTTAATGATATAGTATCTAGAATAACAAAGGTATATGAAGATAATGGATGTTTAGCAATAGATACGCCAATAATAGAAAAAGCAGAAGTATTACTTGCAAAGACAGGAGGAGAAACAGAAAAGCAAGTATATAGTTTTCAAAAAGGAAAAAACAATTTAGCTTTAAGATTTGATTTAACAGTACCATTTGCTAGATATGTATCCCAATATTATAATTACTTAGTTTTCCCATTTAAAAGATATCAAATAGGAAAAGTATATAGAGGTGAAAGAAACCAAAAAGGTAGATATAGAGAATTTTATCAATGTGACATTGATGTTATTGGTAAAGAAAAATTAAGTATAGATAATGATGCATGGGTTATAAGTCTAGCTTCTAAAGCTTTTAAATCGATAGGTTTAAATAATTATAGATTTAAAATAAGTAATAGAAAGATATTAAAAGGTATATTGAATGAATTAGAAATAGATAAGACTAATGAAGTTATGATATTAATAGATAAGTATGACAAGATAGGTAAGGATGTTTTTCAAAAGGATTTAGAGAGTCTTATAGGTGCTGAGAAAAGTCAATATATTAATAGAGTATTAGATATAAAGGGTAATAATAAAGAAATAATAGAGGAACTTTTAAAACTTAATATTAAAAATAAAGATTTTATTGAAGGAATAGAAGAGTTAAATAAGGTCTGTTATATATTATCAATATTAGGTGTAAGTGATGAAGAATTTGAAATAAATTTAAAGATTATAAGAGGTTTAGATTATTATACGGGAACAGTTTTTGAAACTATATTAATAGGAAATGAAGGTTATGGTTCTATTTGTTCAGGAGGAAGATATGATAATTTAGCTGAAAATTATACTAATAATATATTACCAGGAGTAGGCATATCAATAGGGATAACTAGATTATTTTTTGTTTTAAAGGAGATAGGATTTATAGATAAATATAAAATGAAAAATAAGTTAGATTATTTAATAATACCTATAGGTGATACAATTGAATATTGTGTTGAAGTAATGAAATACCTACAACAAAACGGAAAAAGAGTTACAGTTTATTTTGAAGAAGATTCATTAAAGAAGAAAATGAATTATGCTAATAAAATAGCTGTTAGTGATGTAATATTAATTGGTGAAGAAGAGGTAGAAAAGAGAAATGTAAAAATAAAAAATATGGATTTAGGTGAAAGTAAAAATCTTGATTATAAATTATTATAAAGTGCTATCATTTACTATTAAATATAAATAAGTATATAAGAAGTTATAAAGGTTTTTGTAATTATATAAAGCGATATAGTAGTTAATAAGTGTAATATTAGTTTTTTATATTATTGAATTCAAGGTAATTAAAAATAAAAAGAATATTTTTAAAATTATTTGAACATATTATAAAGGCAACTAGTTATATCAAGAAACAGTGGATAATTTTGTTTTAATATAGAATTATCTGCTGTTTTTATATTATTTTAAATAATCGCTATGTTTTAAGTTTTAGAGTTCTTAAATTAAATTTCTCTGTCCATGAGATTTATACTACAATATCGACACTGTTTTAAAACATAGGCTAAATAATAAGAATTTAAATTAATACTATTTAATAAAATACATTGGGACAGTAGATATATTTTTATTAGCTCTAAATAGCTACTGTCCCTATTACTAAATTCAAATAAAAATTCATATTAAATTTTATTAATTATAATTATATTAGATAAGGTTATCTATTTTTCAATATACTTTCAATCATGCTTTTAAAGACTCTATTTCCATTTTTTGCTTTGATTATTACATAGCCTATTTTTAACAAGGATATACTTTTATCATATGCTATATACCGTTCTACCCAATGTGTAGGAGAAAACTTTTTTTTATAATTAAATAATTTCTTAAATTCATAATCACATTTTACATTGTTATATATATAATTCATGCATTTTTCAAGTGATGTAGATTTATAATTTTTTGTATCTATTCCTACAAGGGGGGCAATTCCAAGACTTACATTTTCTATACCTTCATCTTTCATTTTCATAGCAGATGTAATAATAGCATGTTCCATGGCACCAGGAGCAGAATCCAATCTTCTTCTCATTACATCTAAAAAGTAAGACTTCCCTTGGTTGTATGGTGAAAACATAAGGATTGCTTGAATTTCATCTGATTTATCTAGAGAAATAAAGTATCTCCTGTCTAGTGGATTGTCAAGATGCATTTCCCCCATTGAAAAAGTCAATTGCCCATTTTTAGCTTTAAACCACTGATTTGATACTTGGTCAATTTTATTTTCTAAAGTTAGATCTCTAGAGCTTTTAGGATTATACTCTATGACTTTTAAACCTAAATTATTTGCTCTTTTAATTTTTTGACGTAATTTTAAAGTTTTTTTACCTATTATTTCATAACTATCTAATTTTAATACAGCTTCTTCTCCATATTTAGAAACAACAAATTTTAAATTTTTCAAAATAGTACTTGTTTCTTTAGTTATTGAAGAAAAACAAACCTTAACTTTCATTCTTTTACAATAATTTATAAATTCAAGAATAAATTCTTTTTTATCATTACTATCACATATTGGATCTCCAATACAAAGAGCTACCTTATTTACTATGACATATGCAATAAAGCCATCTACATTTTCAGATAAAAATATACTTCTATCTTTTTCAAAGGATAAATAATTTAATGAATCATTTCCATACATTTTAATTAAATATTCTAAGTAAGTATTATCATAATTGTCAATCGGAGTTTTGAAAGCAAGTGTATTATCATATAAGTATTCCATTAATTCTGCACCTCATTAATAAATTTAAATATCATTTATATATTCGAATTTAGTTTTTTTAGCTTTATAAATATATAAGGTTTTAAATTTGGGGATTTATCCAAAATAAGTAAAAGTAAATTTCCTAAAAATATAATAAATTTAGATTTATTTATTTTATAAATATAAAAACTACTACTATTATTTGAAATAATAAGAAATTGAACAAAATTTTTTAAGACATAATAAATATATTTAAACAGATAATAAACAAGAAAAGTATTTAAATACATAATACTTTATTAAAAATAAATTAAAAGAATAAAGGAGAGATAAAATTATGTATAACAAACCAGATGATAGAAGAAATAATGTAGATAGAATTCAACATAATATTAGTAATACTATTCAAAATATTCATCGTGCAGATGAAATGATTGAAAAAACAGATGATGAAAAGATGAAAAAAACATTGAGTGATAAAAATGATAGAAGAGAACAAGCTCTTAATGGTATGAGAGCAGAAATTAAAGACGAGGCAATAGATAAACAAAATAGTTATAGATAATAATGAAGAAAAGTTTTTAAATAAGGCACATTAAAAAATAATAGACCAGTATGTTCGTCTATTTGATCTATTATTTTATTTCATGTGCCTAAGAAAATAGGTTGCGATTTTTCGCAACCTATTTTTATTCTTTAAGAAATTATATTTTTTTAAATCTATGTATAAATCAGATTGTATTTTTAATTAAAGTTTTAGAAATAAAATCTAAAGAATAAAAAAGAAAATATATTTGCCTGCCAGATTTTTCTCACATAGGTTCAAAAAGGCACATGCGTAAAAAAATCGATGGCTCCACAGTTGTCTTGGCGATTTTTTTATTTTGTAAATTTTTTAGCAGGGATGTCCATTAAGAAATGGAACACAAATTTATAGAATACAAAGCAGATTACACCAGTTGCAATAAATAACTCAATACCTGCTATTTCATTAACTATTGCACCTAAATTTTTAAAATCAGTTTTTATTAAATATCCGCTAACTTTAACTGAAGCAACTGTTGATACAGCTAATGGGAAGGTAATCGCTGCAAAAGTTGGGTTAAAGTTTAATTTAAATATTCTTGGGAAGTTTATATAAACATATATAGTTGTGATTAAGCAAAGTATAAAGAATAAAGAAACTATATAAATGCTTGGATTATTAAATAAAGTTATATAACTTATAACACAAAGTGAAGCAGGTGCAGCAAAAATGCAGATTAATGGATATTGAGCATCTGGAACTTCAACAGTGCAAAGTCTATATATAACTACTGGTAAGTAAGTTAAGAATGAGATTACAACAAAGTAAAATACAGGCTTAACTATATTTTGTGTATGCATTGCTGGACTTGTAGTACATGAAACTGAAATACCAACTAAAAGCACATACCAGCAAGGTAAAACTGACTTTATATCAAATTTTTTAACAACATGTGTAATTAAAAAGAAAATTACAAAGAAAATATTAATTATGAATCCGATATACCATAAAGTTAAAGCAAAAGTATGATTAAACTTTAAAAAATAAACTGCAATATTCATTAATAACATTGTAGCTGTTGGATATAGTGCCATTAATATTGGATTATTCATTTCTTTCCACATTACGTCAGGATGTTTTAAGAACCTTAAAAACCAAAATATTAAAGCTATTAATCCTATGTAAATAAAGATACTTCTTACAGCATTAAATTCAAAATTGGGATAAAGACTTGTAAGAGTAACTGCACCTAGACATGTTCCAATAAATCCTATTGGATAATCTTTTAATTTAATTTTGTTCAAA
Source organism: Clostridium sp. CTA-5 (assembly GCF_054768135.1). NCBI lineage: Bacteria > Bacillati > Bacillota > Clostridia > Eubacteriales > Clostridiaceae > Clostridium > Clostridium sp. CTA-5. The sequence goes on from NZ_BAAAAT010000009.1 coordinate 66,532, forward strand.
ATAATCACCTCAAAAAATTCTAAAAATTTAATTGCTTCTTAAATATACAGAAATTTAATAAAAATATATGTGATAAATATCACAAAATTTAAATAAAAATATATGAAATTTGTCTAAAAAGTATTAAAAATATCTAAAAACGTGATAAAAATCATATTTATTATATATTTTAAATGATAAAATTTAAACAATTACGTGAGTAATAAGGAGTGATGTTAATGATAAAACAATCAGTTTGTAATTATTGTTCTACAGGATGTAACTTAGAATTTAACTTAGAAGATGGCAAAATTCAAAAGATTACAGGAAAAAAAGGTTATCCTGTTAACAATAATATGGCTTGCATAAAAGGTTTAAATTTAGATAAGCAATGTTCGGTTTATGGGAAAAATAAATTACCTCTATTAAGAGGTGTAGATGGAAAAATGCATGAAATTTCTTGGGATGAAGCATTTAAAGTATTTTCTCAAAGAATGAAAGAAATTGAAGATAAACATGGAAAAGGGAGATCAGCTTTTATAAGTACAGGACAATTACCAATGGAAGAGATGGCTCTTTTAGGATATATAGGAAGAGGAATGATGAATATGGAGGGGGACGGTAATACAAGACTTTGTATGGCAACATCAGTTGTAGCTTATAAGCAAAGTTTTGGATTTGACGCTCCACCTTATACTTTAGAAGATATAGAACTTACTGATACGATGATATTAATAGGAGCTAACCCAGCAGTAGCACACCCTATTATTTGGGGAAGAGCTAGAAAAAATACAAAAGCTAAAAAGATAGCTATAGATCCAAGATTTTCAGAGACAGCAAAAGCTTGTGACGAATGGTATGGGATTAAACCTAAATCAGATCTTTACTTCTTATATACATTAGCTAATGTTTTAATAGAAAAAGATTATATAGATAGTGATTACATAAACAAACATACTGAAGATTTCGAAGGATTTAAAGAACACGTTTCAAAATATACTTTAGAAAAAGCAGAAGAAATAACAGGTATTTCTAAAGAAAAAATAATGGAATTAGCAGAAATTATTAATAATGGCCATAAGGTGTCGTTTTGGTGGACAATGGGGGTTAACCAGGGTTATGAGGCTGTTAGAACTGCTCAAGCTATAATAAACATCGCAGTAATGACTGGAAATATTGGAAGAGAAGGAACAGGTCCTAATTCAATAACAGGTCAAAGTGATGCTATGGGTTCAAGACTTTATAGTAATACTGCTTGTCTTTATGCTAGCAGAGATTATGCTAATCCAGAAGACAGAAGGTTTATAACAGAAGTTATGAATATAAAAGATGAGTATATTCCAACTAGACCAACTAAAGCATATCCAGAAATAATAAGTGGAGCTATAAATGGTGAAATTAAAGGAATGTGGATTGTTTCAACAAACCCCGCAGATTCATGGATTGATAATAGCACATTTATAGAAGCTCGAAAAAACTTAGATTTCTTAGTAGTTCAAGATTTATACTCAGATACTGATACTGCTAAAATGGCTGATTTATTCTTACCTGTTGCACCAGGAATAAAGAAATCAGGAACATATATAAATACTGAAAGAAGATTATCAGCATTAATTCCTATAGTTGAAAAGGAAGAAAATGAATTAACTGATTTTGAAGTTTTACAAGGAATAGGTAAAGCTATAGGAATGGAGGAAGAATTAAAAGGTTGGGAAACAACAAGAAAAGTATTTGAGTTACTTCAAAAATCATCAGAGAATACTCCATGTGATATAACAGGAGTAGATTATGATGAAATGGTTAAAGATTATAACGGAGTTCAATGGCCACTTAAAAAGGGTGAATCTTTGAAAAATGATCAAAGAAGGTTATTTGAGAATGGTAAATTTTATAGACCAAATGGAAAAATGAAATTTATGTATGAAGATGTAAAGATTAATGAAGATAAACAAAGTGAAAAATATCCTTATATTCTGAATACAGGAAGAGGAACAGTAGGTCAATGGCATACTCAAACTAGAACTAGAGAAGTTCCAGTTATAGAAAAGATGATTTCAAAAGAAGCTTATATAGAAATAAGTAAAGAGATTTCAGATAAATTAAATATAAAAGACGGAGATAAAATAGAAGTGGCTTCTGTTAATGGTAAGAGTGTATTAGTAAAGGCTAAAATAAATGAAGGCTTACAAAAGGATGAATTATATGGACCAATGCACTATAACGAAACAAATATTTTAACTCGTGGTTCATATGATGCATACTCAAAAGAACCTTCATACAAGTTTGCAACTGTTAATATAAAAAAAGTAAACTAGTTAATTAGTATGTCTACTTAAGATGGTAGGCATACTTTCTTATAAAAAGAAAGAGGGATAAATATGGTAAGTTTAGAACAAGCTGAAATTTTGCTCCTTAATAAAATACCAAAGCTAAAAACTGAAAAGATTTCGTTAAATGAGGCTAGAGGTAGAATACTTAGTGAAGATATTTTTGCAACTATAGATAATCCTCCATTTGATAGATCTCCTCTAGATGGATATGCAATAATAGCTGAAGATACCTTTGATCTAACAGATTTTGTAGAATTAAAAGTTATAGATACTGAATATGCAGGTTATATTTCAAAAGAAGTTGTTAAAAGTAAGACTGCAATTAAAATTACTACTGGCGCAAAAATTCCAGAGGGAGCAAACTGCATAGTTAGAAAAGAAGATACTGAATTTCTTGATGAATATGTTAAAGTATTCGTAAGTCTTAAGCCTTATCAAAATTATTGTTTTAAAGGAGAAGACTATAAAGAAGGACAAAAACTAATTTCTAAAGATATAAAAATAACTTCATCTGAAATTATGGCACTATCAAGTCTCGGCATTAAAGAAGTACATGTCTATAAGAAGCCTATTGTTGGAATAATTAATACAGGTGATGAAATACAAGAAATTGGAACAAAATTAGAAATAGGAAAAATCTATAATAGTAATGGCTATTTTCTAAAGAGTAGACTTGAGGAGCTTGGATGTATAGGGAAAATTTATGATATTATATGTGATTCTGATGAAGAGATAGTTAAAGCTATAGAAAGTTTAGAAGATGAGTGCGATATTATTATTTCTACTGGAGGAGTTTCAGTTGGAGAAAAGGATATAGTAAAGGAAAGTACGGTTAAGGCGGGATATGATATTTTATTTTGGAAAATTGACATGAAGCCAGGCTCTCCTATGTTTGCAGCTTATAAGAATAATAAATTATATATTGGATTATCAGGTACTCCTGTTGCGGCAGGTACAAGTTTTGAATTAACAGCAAGAAAAGTAATAGAAAAGATGTTTAATATTAAATCAAATAAAAAATATGGTTGTGTTCTAAAAGATGATTTTAATAAAGTAACTTTAAAGAGAAGATTTTTAAGAGTTTTTGTGGATGAGTTTAATAATGTTTTTATAAATAATGTCTATCAGACACCAGGTCAAGTTCATACCATGATAAACAGTAATGGAATACTTGAGATTCCTCCAAATACTGCTTTTAACAAAGGGCAAAAAGTTAATATACTAATGATTTAGTTTAGGAGAAATTATGAAAAAAAGTGCAGTAATATTATCAGGTGGCAAAAATTCAAGAATGAATTATAATACGAAAGCATTTTTAAAATTTTCAAAAGAAAGATTTATTGATTTGGAACTTAAAGCTATTGAGATGTTTGATGAAATAATAATTTCATGTAATGATGAAAAATCATATAAAGATTTAGGATATAAATTAGTTAAAGATGAGATAAGAGATATTGGTCCTTTAGGTGGAATATATTCATCTCTTAAAGAATGTAAATATGATGAGGCATTAGTTATAGCTTCAGATATGCCATTTATAGATAGAAATTTTATAGAAAAACTTTATAAATATGAAGTATCAAAAGATGCTTTAATTTTAAGAATAAACAGTAAGATTGAGCCACTTTGTTCAATCTACAAAAAAAAGTGTATAGATAAAATTTTGAAAATGATAGATAAGAAAGATTATAAAATTAAAAATTTAATTAATAATTTGAATATAGAGTATTTAGATTTAGATGATGAAAATAAAATTAGAAATATTAATACTGTTAAAGAATATGAAAGTTTAATTAGAAAGTAATGGTGAAGATAGATGCCAATAGTAGTTAATATAGTAGGGCAGTGTAGCAATGTTGGAAAGACTACTTTAATAGAAGGGTTAATAAAAGAATTAAAAAAAAGGAAATATTCAGTTGGGACAATCAAGCATGATATTCATGGCTTTGATATAGATAAAAAAGGTAAGGATACTTATAGACACAGAAAGGCTGGAGCGGATGAAGTAATTATATCTTCTAAAAATAGATTAGCAATTATAAAAGAATTAAAAGAAGAGATTAATCTTGAAGACATAATAGAAATGATGAAGGATAAGGATGTAATTTTAGTTGAAGGCTATAAAAACTCTAATTTAAAGAAAATTGAAGTATATAGATATGGATATAGCACAAACGTAATTACAGAATCTGAGAATTTGATATGTATTGCTACAGATTTTATAAATGAAGATGGAAAATATCTTCAAATCAATAAGGATCACTATAGTGAAATTGCAGATATTATACTAAAAACAAAGGATTAAGTATTATTTATTTTCTTTTATAACAGAATAATTAAACGCATTAATTAAGGGGGAAATATATGAAGAGTGTTGATGTAAGAGATGCTGTTGGTATGGTTCTTTGTCATGATATAACAAAGATTGTACCAGATGAGTTTAAAGGATGTGCTTTTAAAAAGGGGCATATTATAAAAAAAGAAGATATAGAAGAATTACTTAAGATTGGTAAAGAACATATTTATGTTTGGGAGAATAAAGAGGGAATGCTTCATGAAAATGATGCTGCAATTAGATTGAAAAATTTAGTATGCGGTAAAGGATTAGCTTTTTCTGAGATAAAGGAAGGGAAAATAAATTTTATAGCAGATAGAGATGGAATAGTTAAGATTGATAAAGAAAAGCTTTTAGAGATAAATATGTTAGGAGAAATAATAGTTTCAACTATTCATAACAATACACCAGTAAAAAAAGGTCAAGTAATAGGAGGAACTAGAGTAATCCCATTAGTAATAGAAGAAGATAAGATTATAGAAGCAGAAAAATTAACTAAGGAACCTTTTATAATTGTTAAAGAAATAAAAGGTAAAAAAGTTCATATGATTACCACTGGAAGCGAAGTTTATCATAGAAGAATAGAAGATAAATTTGGACCAGCAGTAAAAAAGAAAATAGAATACTATGGATGTGATCTTGAAAATCAAGTAATTCTTCCAGATGATAAAGATATGATAGTTAGTGAAATTAAAAAAGCTTTAGATAATGGAGCAGAAATGATAGTTTGCACAGGAGGAATGTCAGTAGATCCAGATGATATGACACCTACAGCGATCAAAGAGTGCGGAGCTACAATAATAAGTTATGGTTCACCAGTCCTTCCAGGAGCTATGTTCCTATTAGGATATTGTAATGATATACCTATAGTTGGATTGCCAGGATGTGTTATGTATTCAAAGAGAACTGTATTTGATTTAGTTTTACCTAGAATATTAAGTGATGAAAGACTAGATAGGAGGGAACTTGCAAAGCTAGGGCATGGTGGATTTTGTTTAGACTGTAAAGTATGCACTTTCCCATATTGCTCATTTGGTAAAGGAGAATAATTATTATGGATAAATTAACTCATTTTGATAGTAATGGAAATGCAATAATGGTTGATGTTAGTAACAAGGAAGTAACTAAAAGAATGGCAATAGCTACAGGAAAAGTTAAAGTAAGTAAAGAAACTATAGATCTTATTTTAAAAGATGAAATAGGTAAAGGTGATGTGTTTGGAGTTGCAAGGGTGGCTGGAATAATGGGAATGAAAAATACGAGCAATTTAATTCCTATGTGTCACCCAATTATGATAACAGGTTCTAGTATAGATTTTGAAATAGATAGAGAAAATAATGAGATTATTATAAAAGCTATGGCTAAATTAGATAATAAAACAGGAGTAGAGATGGAAGCTTTAACAGGAGTTTCAATAGCTGCTCTTACAATATATGATATGTGCAAAGCTGTTGATAAGAGAATGATAATTCATGACATTCATCTAGTTAAGAAGACTGGTGGAAAGAGTGGGGAATTTAATTTCTAAAGAATCTAAAGGTTCAAAAATGAGGTGAGGACAATTAAAGATAGATTTTTGAGAGAGGTAGATTACTTAAGAATTTCTTTAACAGATAACTGTAATTTAAGATGTATATATTGCATGTCTGATGGAAATGTAGAATTTACAAAAGAAAAGCTGACTAGTGAAGAAGTTATTAAAATAATTAAAGCCTCAGAGAAACTTGGAATAAAAAAAGTAAGGTTTACTGGTGGAGAGCCATTAGTAAGAAAAGATTTAATAGATATAGTTAGAGAAACTAATAGACTTAAAGGGATTGAAGATATTTGTATAACAACTAATGGAATGTTACTTTTAGATAAGGTACATGACCTTAAAGAAAATGGACTTAGTAAAGTTAATATAAGTCTTGATACATTAAACAAAGAAAAATATAAGAATATAACTCGTGGTGGGGATATAGATGTGGTATTAAAATCTATAGATAAATGTTTAGAACTTGGAATAAAAGTGAAGATAAACGTAGTTATTATAAGAGAAGTAAATGATGATGAAATCTTAGATTTAATGAATATTACTAGAGATAAAAATATTGATGTTAGATTTATAGAACTTATGCCGATAGGTGAGGGAAATAACTTTAATGGAATATCAAATGAAGAAGTAATAAAGCTACTAAAAGGTTCAGAATATGATATTTTAGAACATCAAAGAAAAGATGGTCCAGCAAGTTATATAAGATTAAAAGATGGAAAAGGCAAAATAGGATTTATTAGTGCTTTAAGTAATTGTTTTTGCGAGAAGTGCAATAGAATAAGGATAACATCAGATGGAATGCTAAAGGGATGTCTAAATTGGAAAGCTGGTATTAATTTGAAAAATAAGATGCAAAAAGGCATTTCAGATGATGAAATAAAAGAGTTAATTAAGAGTTCCATTTATAACAAACCAGAAAAATATTTATTTAAAAAAGATGATGAAAACAAAGAAATCAGATTTATGAATCAAATAGGAGGCTAATCTATGGGAAAGATAAAGGCGATATGCACTAGTGAAAGAAAAGGGACAATAAAAATAGAAGTACCAGAGATTGAATTAATAGAGGATTTTGGCTTAAAAGGTGATGCTCATGGTGGAAAGTGGCACCGTCAAGTAAGTATTTTAGAGTATAAAAAAATCGAAGATTTTAATAATGCTGGTGGTAATGTTAAATTCGGAGACTTTGGTGAAAATTTTGTGATAGAAGGAATAGAAGTTGATAAATTACCTGTAGGAACAAAGTTAAGAATAGGTGATGAAGCAGAAGTTGAAATAACTCAAATAGGAAAGAAATGCCATAATGAATGTGAAATTTTCCATAGAGTAGGTAAATGCATTATGCCAATACATGGAGTATTTAGCAAAGTACTTAAAGATGGAAATATAAAATTAAATGATTCTGTTCAAATAATTGAAAAGTAGTTTGATTTCAAATCTGAAATAAATGAAATTGAAATTAAATTTATAATAAACAACAATTCAAATCTTAATATAACTTAAAAAAATGGCTTAAAGGTTGATATTATAGTATTTTAAGACATAGGCTAAACAATAAATAAAAGGTTGTCCAAAATTAAAGTTTAAGACAACCTTTTTCATATATCAAATTTAATATGATATTAATATATCCATGATATTCCAAAACTTCTAGCTCCCGTATGTACACTTATTACAGGTGATAGTTCTTCAATTAAGATTGTATGTTCAGGATATACTTCTAATACTTTTTCTTTTAATTTTAATGCAGAATCATAACCATTTGCATGAGCAATAATAATTTTTGAATTTGAAGTTAAGTTTTCACTTTCTATTAGTTCGATTAAATTATTATATACTTTGTTCATGGTTCTTACTTTGTTTTTTAATACTATCTCACCTTCTTCAAAAGATAAAATTGGTTTTATATTTAGTAATCTTCCAAAAGATGATGCCGATAAAGATATTCTTCCAGTTCTGCGTAAATGAGATAAATCATCTACTACTAAATATATTTTTGAATTTGATTTTATATATTCAAGGTTTTTCAAAATATCTTCAATAGAACTTCCATTTTTAATTAATTCTAACGTTGTTATTGCCATCTGTTTTTGAATAGTTGATGTAAAAAGAGAATCAAAAACTATTATTTTATCGTTGGAAACTTGATTTTTAGCTACTATTCCGGTTTGAAATGTACCACTCAATTTAGAGCTAATTGTAATATATATAATATAATCATATTTATCTACTATGTCCTCAAAAAGTTTTAAAACATCTCCAATCGATGGTTGTGAAGTGGTTGGAAGATGTATACATTCATTCATTTTAGAACAAAATTCGCTTGGAGTTATATCTATTCCGTCCTTAAAGGAGTTATCATCAATTATTAGTTCTAGTGGTAGTGAATATAAATTGTCGTTACTTTCAAATAATTTTTTATCAATTACAGCAGTGCTGTCTACAACAACGGCTATTTTATGCATAGAGTTCACCTCCGAAAAATGTTATTTATGTTACAAAAGGTACACTTGTAACACTTGTATGTTTATCATATAATATTGTAAAGTATGAAGTCAATAATATGAAATAAGTGGTACAAATAAGAGGGAAGGTTACAAATGAATCAATTTAAAGAAAAAGTTAATCCTATAACTTTGAGATCAAAAAACTGGATTGTAAATTCATTAATAGAATTAATGGATAAAAAACCTTATAATAAGATTACTTTAAAAGAAATTGCAGAAAATGTTGGACTAGCGAGACAAACTATTTATAGAAATTTTGCAACAAAGGAATCTATATTAGAATATTATGTGGATGGATTATACAATCAATTTATAAAAATAATTTCAGCTAAAAATGAATTAACACTAAATGATTTACTTATTACATATTTTGAATACTGGTATAAAAGTAAAGAATTTTTAAAAAATCTTATAGATAATAATGTATATTTAATATTGCTTGATTTACATTTAAAATATTTAAATTCAATGGCTACTAATAAAGAATTTAAAAAATTAACTTTTGTATCGGAAAATAGTTATTTTAATCATTTTTCAGCAGGGGGATTATGGTTTGTACTAAAAAGGTGGATTGAGGATGGTGCAGAAAAAACTCCTAAAGAAATGGCAAATATTATTTTGAATTTTTATCATATTAAAGGATTAAATACAGAAAATATAAAAGAATAAAATAATTAATCTATGTTTTAAAACAGTGTTGAGATTTTAGTATAAAGCAAATTCCAATGCCAGTTTGCTCTTATACTACAATATCAATATTCATTTAAAACAGAGCTAATAATTAAAATATATTATAAAGTTACATGAATAATAAATAATAAGAAAATAACCTTTGTTAGAGTAATCTACTTAAGGTTATTTTTTTATTTTCCAATTAATGAGTTATAATTAATAATATATAAGTTCCAATAAAGTTTTTTATTAATATAAATATTAGAATACTTATAAATTTCTATAATGATAAGAAACTTATATAGAATAACCAAAATAAATTATTTTAGTGTAAACTTAAAATATATTAATTTAATATTGTAATTATAATATGAGGTAGGGGGATAAATTTATGAAAATATCAATTTTATATTTTAGTAAGACAGGTAATACTAAAAGGGTAGCAGAGGTCATTAAAGAAGGAATTAATACTATTGATGATATTGAAGTGAAAACTATGAATTTAGATGAAATAGATTATAAATTTTTAGATGAGTCTAAGGCTGTTATATTTGGAACACCAACATATCATGCAAATATGACATGGCAAATGAAAAAATGGATAGATGAATCTAAAAATTGTAATTTAGAAGGTAAATTAGGTGCTGTATTTGCAACTGCTCACTATATTGGAGGAGGGGCTAATGTGGCGATGACAACTATGATAGATCATTTTATGGTTAAAGGTATGTTAATGTATTCTGGAGGTTCTGCACTAGGACAACCATACATTCATTTAGGACATGTATCTATAGGAAATGGTAATGAAGAAGAAGATAAGATAGCAAGAATATTTGGAGAAAGAATAGCACTAAAAGCAAAAGAGTTATTTAAATAATAAAATATCAATATTTACTTAAAGCATAACTAAAAAACATATTTATAGCTTTAATTTTGACAACATAAGGCATATGAAAGAAAATAAATAAGTGAAAGATTTTGAGGATATTTTGCGTCAGACAAGGAAGTGAAGCCTCGGAATAGCCCATCTATTGCAAGGTTTCGCTGACGAAGTATGACACAAAATAAACCAAAAGATTGACTTATTATTTTTTTGAATATGCCTAAAGTAAGGAGAAAACTAATGAATTCAATAATAGATTTAAATAGAAAAGATGGAGTAAAGGTATCAGCGGAGCTTAAGTTTTTGGATAAAAGTTATATTGGTAAAATACTTGAACTTCAAGAAGATATTATGAAGGGAATAGAAGACAAACAATTATATGTAGCTTCAAATGAAGATGAATTTATTAATTATTTTAACACAGGAAAAGCAATTGGGTATGTTACTAAAGATACTAAGGAATTAGTTGCTGTTGGAGTATATAGAAATGTAGGCTTAAAAGAGGACAATTATGGATATGATTTAGGGTTTAAGGATGAGGAACTTTTAAATGTAGGACAAGTTGAATTAACAATAGTAAAAGAAGAGTTTAGAGGGAATAGACTTCAGAAGATTCTTTGTGAGCATTTAGAGAAAATAGCAAAGGAAAATAAAACACCTATTATGTGTGCAACGGCATCACCATATAATAAACATAGTGTGAATACATTCAAAGCTTTAGGCTATAGGGTTGAAAAGGATAAAGTTAAATATGGTGGATTAAGAAGATATGTTTTAGTAAAGGATTTATATTAGAGGTTTTATAGAATAGGAGGAATATGATTTGAGGATACTGCATACAGGGGATTGGCATCTAGGTAAGAATTTAGAAGGCAAAAGTAGAATGGATGAACAGGAATTATTTTTAAATGATTTTGTAGAAATAGTTAAAAAAAATAATATAGATTTAGTAATTATTGCAGGAGACGTATATGATTCAAGCAATCCTCCAGCTAGAGCAGAAAAAATGTTTTATGACACATTAAAAAGAATTTCTTCTAATGGAGAAAGAATTACTCTAGTTATATCAGGAAATCATGATAATCCAGAAAGACTTATATCAGCTGGACCACTTGCTAGAGATCATGGAATTATAATGGTGGGGACACCTAAAACGATTGTTCAAACAGGGGAATATGGGAGACATAAGGTTATAGAATCAGGTGAAGGATATATAGAATTGAAACTTAATGGAGAAAAAGCTGTTATATTGACTGTACCATATCCAAGTGAAAAGAGATTAAATGAAGTTTTATATGGTGAAATGGACAATGAAGATGAGAGAGTTAAATCTTATAGTGAAAGAATACATTCATTATTTGACTCCTTAAAAGTCCACTATAAAGAAGATACGATAAATTTAGTAGCATCACATTTATTTTCAATGGGAAGTGAAGAAGGTGGTTCTGAAAGAAGTATACAACTTGGTGGAAGTTATATAGTAGATGGAGGATGTTTTCCAGAGGAAGCTCAATATATAGCTTTAGGTCATGTGCATAAGCCACAAATAGTACCAGGGACTAATAAAAGGGCAAGATACTGTGGATCTCCTATTCACTATAATAGAAAAGAAATAAATTTTGATAAAAAGTGCTTTATTGCTGATATAAAATCTGGTGAGACTCCTAATATAGAAGAAGTTAAGTTAAATGTTTATAAACCTATTGAAGTATGGAAATGTACCAATATTGATGAAGCAATATTAAAATGTAAGGAAAATGCAGAAAGAGAATGCTGGGTTTATCTTGAAATAGAGACGGATAGATATATAAGAGAAGATGAAATAAAGCAGATGAAAGACTTTAAAAAAGATATATTGGAGATAATTCCAAAGATTAAAGTAAATGATGAAGAGGATGATGTAAAGAATATATCAGAAAAGCCTTTTGATGAAATATTTAAGGAGTTTTATAAAAAAGAAAGAGGAGTAGATGCAGAGCAGGAACTAGTTGATTTGTTTTTAAATATAATGTCAGAAGTAGGTGAAGAAGATGAGACCAATTGAGCTTAGACTTAAGGGATTAAATAGCTTTATAGAGGAACAGAAAGTAGATTTTAATAAGTTGACAGAGAGAGGCTTATTTGGAATTTTTGGACCTACTGGTAGTGGAAAGTCAACTATTTTAGATGGAATAACCTTAGCTTTATATGGAGAGGTTTCTAGAAAAAGTTCTAATTATATAAATACTAATTGTGATTCACTAAATGTAAGTTTTGAATTTCAGATATCAGGTTCAGAGGCAAAAAGGTATATTGTAAGCAGAGAATTTAAACGTGATAATAAAACTGGAAATCCAAGGTCTTCAAGAGCTAAAATTATTGATATAACAGATGAAGTGGAAGAAGTTTTAGCAGATAAAGTAAGAACAGTAACTGAAAAATGTGAGGAAATAATAGGACTTGGATTAGAGGATTTTACTAGAACTGTAGTATTACCTCAAGGTAAATTTAGTGATTTTTTGAAACTTGAAGGAAAAAGTAGAAGAGAGATGCTTGAAAGATTATTTAATCTTCAAAAGTATGGGAATATTCTTTCAGTTAAGTTATCAAAAGAAATAAACAAAGAGAAAACACAAAATAATTTTTTAATGGGTGAATTAAAAGGTTATGAAGAAATTAATGAAGAAAAGCTTAGATTAAAAAATGAAGAGTTAAAAGAAGCTAGAAAGAGATTAAGTAGTGAAAATACTGAGTTAAAAAATATAGAGAAAATTTATAAAGATAGTGAAGAAGTTTGGAATTTACAACTTGAGTTAAATTCATATAAAGAACAAGAACAAATTTTAAATAATAAAGCTGCTGAAATACAAAAGAATAAAATTAAACTTATGCTTGGAGAATCAGCATTAAGGGTCAACCCATATATTTTAGCATATGAAAATACTTTAAAAGAAAGCAATAAAACTCAAGAAGAAAAACAAAGATTAGAAGAAGCTTTTAAAAATCTTAAGATTGAAAAAGAGGAATCAGAAAAAAAATTATTAGAAATTAGAGATAAAAAGGACAAAGAAATACCGGAATTAAAATTAAGAGAACAGAGAATAAATGATGCAATAAAAGAAAAGGATGCATTAGATATTTTAGATAATGAAATAAAAGAAGTTTCATTAAAGGTTGAAGTATTAAGAGAAAGATATAAGAAAGATAAAAATAAGTTCGGAACTATAGAAAATAGTATTAAGAATATAGATATAAATATAAAAGAATTAGAAGAAAGATTTGAAAGCTTAAAAGTGGATGATAATTTAAAAGCTAAAATTCAAGAAGGTCTTTTAATTAGTGAAAAATATAACTCATTTAAAAAAAATATAAATAGTAATGAAGAAAAATTCATTAATATAACTAAGGAAATAGAGACTTTAAAAGGAAAATTTAATGAATTAGAAAAAATATATAAAGAAAAATTTAATTTATTAAATGAAAATAAAGAAAAGTTAGAAGGATTAATTAAAAATTCTCCAGGTAAACAAGAAGATTTATTAATTCTTCAAAAAAACTTAACAGAATGTACTGATAAATGGGAAAAGTTTAATCAACATAGTAATGAAATAAAAAAGTCTAAAAATTTAATTAAAGAACTAGAGAGTTTATTATTAAAAGATAATGATAATAAAATGAATATTGAAAATGAATTATCAGTATTAAAAGAAAAATATAAAGAATTTGAAATAGAAAATTTATCTTTTGAAATAAGAAAGAATTTAGAAAATGGTCAATCATGTCCAGTTTGTGGATCTTTAGAACATAATATAGAAAGTGTAAATAATTTATTAATAGAAGATTTAGAAGATAAAAATTTAGCTGAATTAAACAATAAAATAAGTTTTAATGAAACTAATTTAAAATTATTAGAACAACAAATAACAATATATAATACAAAAATTAATTCTGAAAGAGAAAAAATTAAAGAAAAAACTTGTCAAATAGAAACTTTAGGAGAAGATTTCAAAAAAGTATCACCTAAAAATCTTCAAGAACAATTTATTAATTTTAAAAAAGAATTAGAAGAATATGAGTTAAAAAAAGAAACACTAGAAAATATACTTAATAAATTAAAGGATGAAAATCATTCTTTAGAAAATGAAATTAATAAAATATCAACTATAATAAAAGAAAAAGAAACTCAATCAAATTTAATAAATAAAGAATTAAGTAGAGATCAAGATGAATTTAATAATATAAATAAGGATTTAAATTCTATTAAAGAAGAAATTGGTGTTAGTGATTTTAAAGAGAAAAGTGATGAGATAGTAAATATAGAAAAAGAGAGAGAAAGTATATCAAATCAAATAAAGAGATTTAGAAGTGATTTTGAAACTTTGATTAAAGAAAAAGATAAAATACAAGATGAAGTAAATTTAATCACAGAAGAAGGAACATATGCACGTACATCATTAAATGAAAAAAATAAAAATAGGGAAGAGAAAATAAAACTTATAAAATCTAAGTTAGAAAAAGAACTGGATTTAATTGAAGATTTAAATAATATTAGCAAAGATAAACTTATTATTTTATTAGATTCAATAAAAAAAGAGATTGAATATATAGGAGAAGAATTTAAATTAATTCATAGATTAAAAGATACAGTTTGCATTAAATATGAAAAATGTAATGAAGAATTTATTTCAATAGTAGCTAAAGAAAATGAACTTATAAAGAGATGTGGATTAGAAAAAGAAAATGTAAGTAGAAGTTTAAAAGAAGAAAATTTTGAATCTATAGAGAGTGTAAAAGAAAATATTATCACTCAAAATGAGATTGAAAGATTAAAACAAGAAATAGAAAAATATAAAGAAGATTTATCTAAAATTAAGGGTGCTATAGAAAGTTCAATAAAAAAATTAAATAATAGGGAAATCTCTGAAGACGAGTGGTTTAACATTCAAAATAATATAAGGGAAAAGAAAAATGAAGTTGAACTATTAAATGAAGTCAAAATTAAGCTAGAAGAAGAATTCAAGTTTATAGATAATAAATTAAAGGAACTCAAAGATTTATTAATTAAAAAAGAGAAAATTGATCATAAATTAGCGTTGTTAGATGATTTAGATAAATTATTTAAGGGTAAAAAGTTTGTTGAATTTGTTGCACTTACGCAATTAAAATATATTTCAATTGAAGCATCTAAAAAGTTAAAAGAAATAACAAATGGTAATTATGGTTTAGAAGTAGATGAAAATGGTAAGTTCATAATAAGAGATTATAAAAATGGAGGAGCTGAAAGGGATGCTTCTACTCTTTCAGGGGGAGAAACTTTCCTAACTTCATTGGCATTAGCACTAGCACTGTCATCTCAAATACAGCTTAAAGGAACAGCGCCGCTAGAATTATTTTTCTTAGATGAAGGATTTGGAACACTAGATGATAATTTGTTAGAGGTAGTTATGAGTTCATTAGAAAGATTGCATAATGATAAATTAAAGGTTGGAATAATAAGTCATGTGGAATCAATAAAGAATAGAGTTCCAGTTAAATTAATACTTACACCAGCAGAAGCGGGTAATGGTGGAAGTAAGATAAAACTTGATAGAAGTTAAAAACATTAATGGGTAAAAGGAAAAATGTTTATGTAATATAATTAACATAAATTTGGAGGGGATAAGATGAGAGAAAAAGAAAAGATGATAAATGGAGAGCTTTACCTTACAAATGCAGAGGAATTAGCAAGTGAAAGACAATATGCTAAGGGAGTTATATTTAAATATAACTCATTAAGTCCAACACAAATTGAAGAAAAAAATAATTTGTTAAAAGATTTATTAGGAAAAGTAGGGGCTGAGTTTTGTATTGAATCTCCATTTAGATGTGCTTATGGGTATAATATCTTTTTAGATGAAAGTGTTTATATAAATTATAATTGTACAATATTAGACTGTGCAAAAGTTAAAATAGGTAAAAATGTAATGATTGGACCTTCAGTAAATATTTTCACAGCATGCCATCCTATAGAAGTGAATTTAAGACTTAAAGGGGTAGAGTATGCATCACCAGTTGAAATTGGAGATAATGTATGGATTGGTGGAGGAGTAACCATTACTCCAGGTGTTAAAATTGGAAATAATTCTGTTATTGGAGCCGGAAGTGTAGTAACTAAGGACATACCAGAAAATGTTGTAGCAGTTGGAAACCCTTGTAGGGTTATGAAGAAAATTAATAATAAGTAAAATTTATATTTATAGTGTTTAAGAATAAATAAAGGTCAAAGAAGGTCTAAAAAAGAGAAATTCTTAGATTTATACTGATTAGTTTAATGTAATTAACATTGGCTGAATTTTATAGGTACAACTTGTCGTTTTCTAAACATTGACAATTTTTTCGACTTTTATTAAAATAGCACTAGAAAAAAAGAGGAGTGATAAATTATGGTAAAGGAAAATGGGAATATTTCAATTCATACAGAGAATATTTTTCCAATAATAAAGAAATGGTTATATTCTGATAAAGACATATTTATAAGAGAACTTATAAGTAATGGTTGTGATGCCATAAGTAAATTAAAAAGATTAAGCTCTTTAGGAGAAGCTAATATAGGTGATGACGAAAAGTTTAAAATAACTGTTTCAGTAAATAAAGAAGAGAAAACTCTTAAGTTTACTGATAATGGAATCGGTATGACAGAAGAAGAAATTAGAAAATATATAAATCAAGTTGCTTTTTCTGGTGCAGAAGATTTTGTTGAAAAGTATAAAGATAAAATGGATGAAGGTAATGATATTATAGGTCATTTTGGATTAGGATTTTATTCAGCATTTATGGTTGCTGATAAGGTTCAAATTGATACATTGTCTTTCAAAGAGGGTGCAGAATCAGCTAAATGGATATGTGAAGGTGGAACTGAATATGAAATTTCTTCTTCTGAAGAAAAAAAAGATAGAGGAACAACTATAACATTATATATAAATGAAGATAGTGCAGACTTTTTAGATGAATTTAAACTTAGAACTATAATAACTAAATATTGTTCATTCTTACCAACGGAAATATATTTAGAGAATGAAAATAAACCTAAAGAAGAGCCTAAATATGAAACAAAGAAAAATGAGGATGGAACTGAATATCAAGAGTTAGTACAACCAGAAGAACCAAAGCCTTTAAATGATACTAAGCCTTTATGGATGAAAAAACCTAGTGAATGTACTGATGAAGAATATAAGGATTTTTATAGAAAAGTATTTACTGATTTTAATGAACCATTATTTTGGATTCATTTAAATGTTGATTATCCATTTAATTTAAAAGGAATATTATATTTCCCTAGATTAAAACATGAATTTGAAGCAACAGAAGGTCAGGTTAAACTTTATAATAATCAAGTGTTTGTAGCTGACAATATAAAAGAAGTAATACCAGAATTTTTATTACTTTTAAAAGGAACTATAGATTGTCCAGATTTACCACTTAACGTATCAAGAAGCTTTTTACAAAATGATAGAGATGTAGCTAAAATCTCTAATCATATAGTTAAAAAAGTTGCAGATAAGTTAACATCATTATTTAAAAATAGTAGAGAAGAATATAATAACTTCTGGAATGACATACAAATATTTATTAAATATGGTTGCTTAAGAGATGAGAAGTTCTATGAAAAAATAAAGGATATAATAGTCTTTAAGACTATTAATGATGAATATATTACATTAAAAGATTATCTTGAAAAATCAAAAGAAAAGCATGAAAATAAAGTATTCTATGTAAGCAATGAACAACAACAATCACAATATATAAAATTATTTAAAGAATATAATCTAGATGCTATAGTTTTAGATGCTAGCTTAGATAATCACTTTATATCTTTCTTAGAAATGCAAGAAAGAGGAGTTCAATTTACAAGAATAGATTCAGACATTTCAGATGTGTTAAAATCTGATGATGAAGATTCAAAAGAATTAAATAGCAAAATAGAAGAAATATTTAAATCATCACTTGGAGATAAGATAAGCAAGATTTCAATAGAAGGATTAAAAAATGAAGAAACACCTGCTATGATTTTAATCTCAGAACATTCAAGAAGAATGGCTGAAATGAGTAAAATGTATGCAGCAATGAATATGCCAGCAGGTATGTTTAATGAAGAAAAAACTTTAGTAATTAATAATAAAAATGCTATTGTGAAGAAGCTTATATCTCTTTATGAAGATGAATCTAAAAAAGAGGAAGTTAAATTTATTTGTGAACATATATTAGATTTAGCTAAAATAGCAAGTAATGAATTAACTCCTGAAGATATGGATAACTTTATAAAAAGGAATAACTCTCTTTTAGGAAAAATAGTATTGTAGAATAATAGAGATATCTAATAATCAAGTGGCTCTCTCAAAAACATATTAAGTATTTGAGAGAGTCACTTGTTGATTTACTATGTTTTAAAATAGCATTGATATTGTAGTATAAGGTTGAACTAACATTGGAATTTGCTTTTTATAATTGTTAAGTGAAAGTCAAAGATGAACGTCAAAATTTTATATTTGGCAACATGAATCTACTGGACTAATGTACAGAATTATAATACAAGATCAATATTCAGTTAAAACATAGTATTATGATAAAGTTACAAATTTTAGTTAAAATACTTCATTAATTAACATCATGATACTGTTTACAAAGAATAATCTTGCTATAATTTGAGTATAAATTAAAAAGGTGGTAAGCTTGTTCTTTAATACCTGAGCGTATTATGGTATAATTACACCGTATATTTTTAATATGGAGGAGTTTTTATAATGAAACACATAAAAACAATTAACAAAACAAACATAAAAAATAGTTTATGTAAACCAGGATGCAAAGAATGTGCAAACTCATGCCAATCAGCATGTAAAACATCTTGCACAGTTGCAAACTTAGAGTGCGAAAACTAATTTACCTTAATAGCAGTAACTAAATAGTTGCTGCTAACTTTTTTACTATAGTATATATTCTAATTAAGTTAATATAGTTATAATTTTTTATTTCATGTTTCTAATTTATATAGAAAATTATATATTTAATTAACAATATTTATTTAGAATAATATATATCAAAAAAATTCTATATAAGTTCCTAACTATAATAGTTAAATTATAGATTTATAAATAATATAAAAATTATATTAATAAATTACTATGTTTTAAAACCGTGTTGATATTCTAGTATAAGGGCGAACTGGCATTGGAATTTGCTTTTTAGAACTCTTAAGTAAGAGTCAAAATTTTATATTTTGCTACTCGAACTTACTCAGCGAATGTATATGAGTCGAGTTTCCTTTTAGTCTTATAATTAATTGCTTGTCAGCAATCTGTGATTGGGAACATGCATTAATTGGACTAAGCTTTATTTTAGAGTTCTTAAAGTAAATTCCTCTGTCCATGAGCTTTATACTAAAATATAAACATTCATTTGAAATATATTACAATGAACAAATTTTATTGGAACTTATGTATTTTAGGAGGAAAAGAGAGTGTCTTTAATACACAAATTTAAACAAGGTGAGAACTTTTTTGTTTTAGACGTAAATACAGGTGCAGTACATGTAGTTGATGAATTGGTATATGACTTAGTTGATGATGATAGATTAAAATCTAAAGAAGAACTTATTAAAACTTTAAGTGATAAATACGAAAAAAATGTTATTTCAGAAGCATACGATGAAATACTTGAACTTATAGATGATGGAATACTTTATTCTAAGGATCAATATGAAGAAATAGCTCATAGTTCTATGGATGATAGAGATTATATAAAAGCTGTATGCTTAAATATAATTCATGGATGTAACTTAAGATGCAAGTATTGTTTTGCAGATGAAGGTGAATATCATGGACATAAGGGTGTAATGACAATTGATGTTGCTAAAAAAGCAATTGATTATGTAGTTAAAAGAAGTGGTCCAAGAAAAAATATAGAAATAGATTTATTTGGTGGAGAACCAACTCTTATTATGGATACGATAAAAGAAATAATTAAATATGCAAGAGAAAATGAAAAGAAGTGGAACAAGAACATAAGATTTACAATGACAACTAATGCTACTCTTTTAAATCCAGAGATGATGGATTTTATGGATAAAGAGATGGGTAATATAATTCTATCATTAGATGGAAGAAAATCTGTTAATGATAATGTTAGAATTAAACCTGATGGAAGTGGATCATATGATGATATTATTCCTAACATAAAAGAAATGATCAAAAGAAGAACTAAGGGGAAAACTTTTTACGTTAGAGGAACATTTACTAGAGATAACATAGATTTTTATCAAGATGTTATGGCAATGGTAAATGAAGGATTTGACGAAATTTCAATAGAACCTGTTGTACTTCCAGATGAGCATTCACTTTCTTTAAGAGAAGAAGATTTAGATACTATTTTTGAAAACTATGACAAGCTATATGAAGATATGGCAAAGAGAAAAAGAGAAGGAAAAGATGAGTTTAATTTCTATCACTTTAATATAGATCTTCAAGGTGGACCTTGCGTTTACAAGAGAATATCAGGATGTGGTGCTGGATTTGAATATGTAGCAATAACTCCACAAGGAGAGGTTTATCCATGCCACCAATTTGTAGGAAGAGAAGAATTTAAATTAGGAACTATTTATGATGATACTTATAATGCTGAATTAGGAAAAGAATTTAAAAAAGCACATATATATAATAAACCAAAATGTAAAGATTGTTGGGCTAAGTTCTATTGTAGTGGTGGATGCCAAGCAAATAACTTTAACTTTAATGGTGATATGAAAATACCTTATGAAATAGGTTGTAAAATGCAAAAGAAGAGAATTGAATGTGCAATTGCACTTAAAGCAGAATAAACAAAAAACATATATCAAATAGAGATAAAAAACAGAGTCATTAGACTCTGTTTTTTTGTTTTGCTATACCGAGTATGAGCACATAATAACTAATGAAAGTTATATAATTACTTAGAAAGTTTTAATTAATATTTATTTCAGAGTATCTAATTCTTATTTAATTTATAAAAGTGAGAATATTATTAAAAGGTAAAATTATAATTTTTTATAAATTTATATTAATTATTTATTAATTAAATAGAATTTACATGAAAATATAGATAAATATATGTAAAGTATATAAATTTTAATCGATAATTATAATAGTATTATTTTAGTTAGGAGAAACATATATGAAATCAAAAAGGGTTACTAATTCATCAATTAAAAATAGACTTGTTGCAATTATTACTTTATCGCTAGTAGTTATTTTTTCATTAACGACTATATTAGTTAGTATTAATATAAAGAAGAATATGACTGACCTTATTTTGAATAAATCTATAGATACAGCAAATCAAGCCAAACAGTTAGTAGAATATATAATAAATTCAGATGATAATGCTGTTGAAAAATTACAAAACTTAGTTGATAAACAAGCTGAAAAAGAAAATATTGCTTATGCAGTAATTATAGATAAAAATTGTAAGGCTATAGCGCATAGTGACAAGGAGAAATTAGGAAAAGTATACGATGATAGTTATACAATTGATGCGGTTAAAAATGGTAAAACTATGACTTCAAAGTTTTATGCAGATGTTCAAAAAACATGGACTTACGATATTATGATTCCAATTAGCCATAATGGAGTTTTATATGGAGCATTAGATATTGGGATACCTATAAGTGGTATAGATATTGTTATTAATAATTTTTTAAAGTACCAAGTTATGTTGATGGTAATTACGTTAATAGTAATAGGAAGTGTTTTAATTTTAGTATTAAATAAAGAATTAAATCCTATAAAGTTATTAATGGAGATTATAGATCAAACAAGTAAACTTGATTTAAGTGAAAATAAAACTTTAAATGAATTTTCAAATAAAAAAGATGAGATAGGTGCGATTTCAAAATCATTACTTAATATGAGAACAGTATTAAGGGAGATGGTTACATCTATAAAAGGTAGTACAAATGAAATTAATGAATTTTCTTCTAATTTAGTTAAGACGACTGATGAAAGTGTGAATTCATTAGTTGGAATATCTCAAGCAATATCTGAAATTGCTTCAAGTTCGCAAAGTCAATCAGAAGATATACAAGATCAAGTTAATCAAACTAATGATTTAAGTAAACAAATAGATAACATATCTAGTGATACAATTAGTATGTTTGAAAAAATTAACTACACAAAAAAATTGAGTGATAATGGAATTGATGTTGTAAATAATCTATCTAATTGTGCTGAGAGAAACAAAAAAATATCAGATACTATTAAAGAAATAGTTATTGAAGTTGATGGTAATTCTAATGAGATTAGTAGTATTGTTGATACAATTAAGGAAATTGCAAATCAAACTAATTTATTAGCTTTGAATGCATCTATTGAAGCAGCAAGAGCAGGGGAAAGCGGCAGAGGTTTTACGGTTGTTGCTGAAGAAGTTAAGAAATTAGCAGAACAAACAAGCCAATTTACTAATGAAATAAGCAATAAGATTGATTCAATACAAGAAAAATCTAATAGTGCAGTTGTTTCAATGGAAGAAAATATTTCAATTGTTGAAGAAAATAATAAAGCTGTAATGGATACAGAAGTTATTTTTAATAAGCTTTCAGAAGAACTTATAAATTTAACTGAAATAATAAACAAAATAGTAAATCATAATAAGATTATGATATCAAATAAGGACAAAATTTTAGATATTATTCAAACTATATCAGCAGCATCAGAAGAAACAACAGCATCAACAGAAGAAATAAGTAGTATATCAAAAGAACAATTGTTAGCTATGGAAAACTTATATCATGAAGTTGAAAATTTACAATCATATTCTAATGTTCTTAGAGAAGAAATAGAAAAATTTAGGCTTTAATAATAAAAAATCTTATAGTTGAACAATAATTTTAATTACATTTAAAATTTCCCAATAAAACATAAAAATTCAATATAATAAAAAATATATAAATTAAAACAATATTTGATATTTGTAGAAAAATATAGTATTATAGTAAAGAAAGTAAAAAAATAAATAAAAAAGGGGAATGTAAATGTACATGAAAAAGAACAAAAAAATACTAACTTTGCTACTAAGCATATTACTTGTAGGGGGGATTATGCTTACAGGTTGCGGAAGTAAGGGATTAACAGCCGTTGAAAGTGCAGGAATATTATTTGATATGTATATTAAGCAAGATAAATCAAAAGCTGAAAAACTTCCACTAAAGAAAGAAGAAATAGAAAGCATTCTTGAACAAGAAAATAAAGCACTTAAAGCAAAAATCAAGAGTAATTTTACAACAGCTGGTTTAAAAATATCTGATGAAGATTTAGATAAGGTTTGTAAAGCTCAATTAGCAGCAATGGCTAAAGTTACTTCAAGTATAGAATTAGTTTCAGAAAAAGATGGAATATCAGAAGTTAAAGTTAAAAGTACATATGTAGATATTTTAGGAGCAGACAATAAAGCAGGAGAAGATGCTGCTAATGTAGTTGAAAAGTCAGGTATAACGGATCAACAAGAATTACTTAATAAAGTTACAACAGAGTATATTAATAATTTAATAAATGAATTAAATTCATTAGAACCATCAACTGATACTAAAGAGAAGACATTTAAATTTAAAAAAGATGAAAAAAGTAAAGTTTATTTACCAGAGAATATAGTTGAATTTTCAGTAGGAATATGTGAAGATATAGTAAAATAGTGACTTAACTATTTAAAAATATTTGACCTAAGATATATAATATATTTTAGGTCTTTTTTTTATTAACTTAATTATTATATATATAATAATTAAGTTAATATATTTATAATTAGAAGTATATAGATCATAAATTTGCGATATAAGCTCTTAGCTGTACTAGTTAATTAATGAATAAACTTTATTCGAACTTATATATTTATTAAAATATAGGTTGTTTATTAAAAAAGATATTTTGAAATTTTGTATGATTATATTTAAAGGAGGAATGTAATTTGAAAGAATATATTTTTGAAAATAATTTAAAATTAATATATAAAAAAAGCACGTCAGAATTATCATCTATATGTATATCTTTAGAAGCAGGGGCGGGAGTAGAACAAGATATTTTAGGTATAGCTCATGCTACAGAACATATGGTGTTTAAAAATACTAAAAAAAGAAATGAGAGTGAAATAAATAAAGAATTAAGTAATATATTTGGATTTCATAATGCAATGACTAATTATCCTTATGTTATTTATTATGGAACTTTATTAAGTGAGGAACTAGAAAAAGGAGTAGAAATATTTTCAGATATAATTATTAATCCTGAGTTCATAGAGGTTGGATTTAAAGAAGAAATGGATGTAATTATTGAAGAACTTAATGAATGGGATGAAGAAGTTGAACAATATTGTGAAGATAAACTTTTTTTAAATAGTTTTAATAAAAGAAGAATTAAATATCCTATAATAGGGATAAAAGAGGAACTTAAAAACATAACTTTACAAGATATAAAAAAGTTTTATAAAGAAAATTATTTCCCTGGAAACACATCTATTGCTGTAATATCTTCACTTGAATTTGAAGAAGTTAAGAAAATTATATCAAAATATTTTGGAATATGGGATTGTAAAGGAAAGAAAGATATAAGTACTTTATATGAAGATAATATTGAAAATACATTTATAGATGTAAGAGAAGGCTTAAAAACTTGTAAAGTAGAAATGATATATCCAATTGATATTTTAAATGACAATCAAAATAAAGCATTAAGAATATTCAATGAGTATTTTGGCGAAGGAGTAAACTCATTATTATATGATACTTTAAGAACTAAAAATGGGCTCATTTATGATGTTATTACAAAAATTGCTCATGAAAAATATATAAAATTATATAAAATTACATTTAGTACTTCAAAAGACAATTTAGAAAAGGCCTTAGCTTTAATTAATAAATGTATAGATACTTTAGAGGACGCGAAGAAAGTTATTAACCAAGAAACAATTAACATGTTAATTAAGAGTTACAAATTAAAAAGACTATTTAGAGAAGAACAAAGTATAATTCTAGCTAAAGAGTTATCAACGTATGATACTATGTTTGGAGATTATAATATTTATTTAAATCAAACAAAAGATTTACATAAATTAAAAAAAGATTTTATATTTGACACAGGAATAAAGGTTTTAAAAAATCCATCAATACAAATAATTACGAATAATTAATAATCTTTAAAGTAGGCTATGTTTTAATTGAACAAAGATTTGTTTTACAATTTTTAAAGTAAAATTCTCTGTTCATGAGTTTTATACTAAGGTACATGAAATAAAATAATAGATCAAAGAGGTATTGTATATTTTGCGTCAGACAAGGAAGCAAATTTAGTTAATAGTGAGCTATTAGCTAAATTTGCTGACGCAGTATCACGCAAAATAGACGAACATGTGGGTCTATTATTTTTTTGAATGTGCCTAAGATATTAACGCTATCTTAAAACATAGCTAGAATTATCGTTTGTGGAGGAAAAAAATGAATGAAAAGTTACCATTATTAAATGAACTTTTAAACTATCATGAAGAAAAGAATTTATTACTTTCAATGCCAGGTAATAAATGTGGACTAGGTTTTTTAAAAGATGATATTGGAAAAAAGTTTGCAAATAGATTAGGTTATATAGATATTACAGAGGTAGACCCTTTAGATAATCTTCATTGTCCAGAAGGGGTGATTAAAGAAGCACAGGAACTCCTTAGTAAAACTTATAATTCAAAAAAAGCTTATTTTATGGTTAATGGAAGTTCAGGTGGAAATTTAGCTTCTATATTTGATGCATTTGATGAAGGCGATGAAGTGATAGTGGAAAGAAACTGTCATAAGTCTATTTATAATGGATTAATATTAAGAAAATTAAAGGTTACATATATTGAACCAGTTATAGATTTTGAAAAAGATATATTTTTTCCACCTAATAGAGAAAATATATATAATGCTTTAGAACGTTGTAATAATCCTAAAGGAATAATTCTAACTTATCCAAATTATTTTGGGATAAGTTATGATATTGAAGACATAATTAAAGATTTAAAACAAAGAGGATTAAGTATTATTATTGATGCTGCACATGGTGCTCACTATGGTATAAGTGAAAGATTGCCTAAAGACATATTTTCTTTAGGAGATTATGTTGTTTTAAGTGCTCATAAAACATTACCTGCATTAACTCAAGGTTCATATTTATTAGTTAATAAGGAAGAGAGTAATATAGAATTTTATTTAAAGGCATTTATGACAACATCGCCTTCTTATTTAATTATGGCATCTTTAGATTATGCAAGATATTATTTAGATAAGTATGGAAGAGAAGACTATGAAAACTTAATAAATAGATGTGAAAAGTGGAAAGATAGGATTAGTTCTTTAAATAAAGTAATGATACTATCTAAGAAAAATTTACAAGACAAGTATGATATAGATACAACTAGATATGTTATTTTATTACCAGAGGGGTATAGTGGACATAAGTTATTAGATTATTTAAGAGAAAATAAAATACAATCGGAAATGAGTTTTTCAAGAGGGATAGTTTTAATATTATCGCCATTTAATACTGAAAATGATTTTGAACATATTTATAATGTTATAGAAAAATTAGATTTAGCGATATTAAAAAATGATAATGAAGTTAATGCTAAATATTATAGTCTTATTCCAGATAAAAAATTAGATCCACATGAAGTTTTTAAAGCAAAAGGAATACACTGTAGGATTGAAGAAAGTGAAGGTAGAATATCTAAAAATATGATAATACCTTATCCACCAGGGATACCGTTAGTTTGTCCAGGAGAAGTGATAAGTAAGGATGCTATTAACATAATAAAAGATTACATTTTAAATAAAAAAAGCATTATAGGAGTAGAAAACAGTACAGTAGAAGTTGTTGATTTATAATTAATATAAAGTTTTATAAAAAGAATGAATCACTGAAAATATATAATTTATCAGAGATTCATTCTTTTTATTTAATCATATTGATGACAATTAGAATTTAAATGAATAATAGTTTTCTCAGATCCATTATCTTTTGCTCCACATATTGTACATTCTTTATTATAAGTTGAGTTATAAATTATTATTTCACAATTTTCAGAGGCATCTGTTAGATTATCTTTTGTATTATTAACTTTATGAGATGAAATTTTACCACTGTCTATATTTGCATTTAAAACTTTCCAAGAATGAATATCTTTATTTGTATTTGCAAATGACATAACTGAAGTTGAGGATAATAATGCAAAGGACATCCCAAAAATTATTAGAATTTTTCTCATAAAATAACAACTCCTTTCATAATCAATTTAACCATAATATATAAAAAATGTAAAACTACAGGTAAAAATTAAGGTTGAATAATCTATTTAATGTTTAAAGATGATAATGTTGTAGTATAAAAAGATATGTTGAATTATAAAAATATTTATAATTTGATATTATAAGGTAAAATTTGGTATAATAGTTAGTGGTTGAGAATTTATGAAAGGGTTTATATGGTGGTAGTAATGTCAGTTCAAGAAATATTATATAGTCAAGAAAGTTATAAAGACAAATTAGGTGCAATTTATTTAAAACATAAAACTCAATTTATTTTATGGGCCCCAACTTTAACGCAGGTAAAAGTTATATTATATTATAACAATAAAACTGAAGTAATTAATATGGAAAAAGAGGAAGCAGGAATTTGGTGTGTAGAAGTTAAAGGAGATTTAAATGGGGTTTACTATAATTATATAGTAACAAATAATGGAATAGAAAATGAAGTAGTTGACCCTTATGCTAAAGCAGTTGGAGTAAATGGGAATAGGGGAATGGTAGTAGATTTAGAATCTACTAATCCAGATGGATGGAATGAAGACATAAAACCTAAACTTATAAATCCAACAGATTCAATTATATATGAAATACATGTAAGAGATTTTTCAATCAGTGAGATTTCAGGTGTTACTAGTAAGCTAAGAGGAAAATATAGTGGAGTTTGTGAACATGGAACCACTATACCTGGAACTAAAGAAAAAACAGGGTTAGATTATCTTGAGAGTCTTGGAATAACGCATATACATTTAATGCCAGTATTTGATTATGCTACAGTAGATGAATCAAAGTTTGATACTAAAGATTATAATTGGGGATATGATCCCCAAAATTTTAATGTTCCTGAAGGTTCATATGCGATTGATCCGTTTTCAGGAGCAGAAAGAATAAAAGAATTTAAAAAAATGGTTCAAGAACTACACAAATCAGGAATAAGAGTAGTTATGGATGTTGTATATAATCACACATATCAGACTCATAGTTCCAATTTTAACTTAATAGTACCAGATTATTATTATAGGAAAAACTCAGATGGAACTTTCTCAAATGGATCAGGTTGTGGGAATGAATTTGCTTCTGAAAGAAAGATGGTAAGAAAATTTATAATTGATTCTATACTATACTGGGCAAATGAATATCATATAGATGGCTTTAGGTTTGATTTAATGGGACTTTATGATATAGAAATGATTAAAGAAATAAGAAGAAGATTAGACTTAATAGATGAATCAATAATATTATATGGAGAAGGATGGGCAGGTGGTAGTTCTCCATTGCCAGAATGGGATAGATCACTTAAATATAATATAAGTAAATATGGAGATATGCAAATGGCTGCTTTTAGTGATGACATTAGAGATTCAATAAAAGGAAATGTTTTTGATGCTCATTCTGTTGGATTTGTTAATGGTACCAATGGATTAGAAGAAACAATAAAATTTGGAGTTGTTGCATCAGTAAAGCATGATCAAATTAATTATGATAGAGTTATATATTCTAAATTTCCTTGGGCAAATGAACCTTATCAAACTGTAAATTACGTATCCGCTCATGATAATTATACATTATGGGATAAACTTTGTATTGGTAGTAAAAATTATTCTGGGAAAGAACTAAAATGTATAAATAAATTATCGGCATCAATTATATTTACTTCTCAAGGGTTAGTATTTTTTCAAGAAGGAGAAGAGTTTTTAAGAAGTAAGGTTAATGAAGATGGAACTATAAATCATAATAGTTATAATTCACCGGATAGTGTTAATGCTTTAGATTGGAATAAAATCCTACAATATGAAGACGTTGTTGATTATTATAAGGGATTAATAGAGTTAAGAAAATCACATAAATGTTTTAGAATGAATACCAGTGAAAAGATAAGAGAAAATTTAAGATTTTTAGAAAGAGGAGTAAATTTTTATTCTGATAGGGTAGTAGCATTTAATATAAAAGAATGTTTAAGTAATTCAGATTATAATG
Source organism: Clostridium sp. CTA-5 (assembly GCF_054768135.1). Taxonomy (NCBI): domain Bacteria; kingdom Bacillati; phylum Bacillota; class Clostridia; order Eubacteriales; family Clostridiaceae; genus Clostridium; species Clostridium sp. CTA-5. Next base: position 96,057 of record NZ_BAAAAT010000009.1, read on the forward strand.
ATATAGTTGTTATATATAATGCAAATAGAAATCAAGTAGAAGTTAAGCTAGATAAAAAAGGATGGTCAGTGGTTGTAAATGAAAATTCAGCAGGAAATACTGAATTACAATATATAGATAGTGACAAAGTTAGTGTAGCTGGAATAAGTTGTTATGTATTAATTCATGATAATAAAAAATAATTATACTTATATTTTAAGTGAATGTTTATACCAAAATATAAATATTGTTTTAAAATATAATTTAATTAATTTATAAAGTTATATTGAATTAAAACATAGTTGTGTTATAATAAAAGATAATATTTTAAAGATAGTGATAAGGAATAGTATATTTAGGGAACTTTTTAGAGAGTCAGATTAATGGTGGGAGTCTGATAAGGAAACTTTATAGAAGCAGCCTTTGAATTTCACATTAAAAAATAAGAATTTTTATTCTTAATTAGATGTTGACGTGTTCCTCATGTTATAGAGGATGGAACATTTATATGTTCCGGCTGAGTGAGCAATAAATTGCTTATTAGGGTGGTACCGCGTAGTAAATCCTTCGTCCCTTGTTGGGAGGAGGATTTTTTTGTTTTGTTAAATTATAAAAATTAAAATTTATGGATAACGTATATCATAATACAGTTTATAAAAAGTATAGTGATAATTAAAATGTATAAGTTCTAATAAAGTTTATTTATCAGTTAACTAGTATAAAGAGGTATTTATATAAAAAAATTATTATATATATGATTTTAATTAGATAGTATTAAACAATATATTTATTTGTATTTAAGTTTTAACAAGATTATAAAATTTAGTATTTTATTATTAAGGAGGTATTTTGAATGGAAGAAATATTAGAAATATTAGAAAAAAACAGCAGATATACAGATCAACAAATAGCTGTTATGGTTGGAAAAAGTGTAGAAGAAGTTAGAGATGCTATTAGGGAATATGAAGAAAAAAGCATAATAGCAGGATACACTACCTTAGTTAATTGGGAAAATACAGGAAAAGAAACAGTAACTGCTTTAATTGAAGTTAATGTAACTCCACAAAGAGGAGAAGGTTTTGATAAAGTAGCAGAAAGAATTTACAAATTTCCAGAAGTTACAGCATGTTATTTAATGTCAGGTGGATTCGATTTAACTGTTATAGTTGAAGGTAAAACAATGAAAGAAGTAGCACTTTTTGTATCACAAAAGCTTGCAGTACAACAATATGTTTTAAGTACTAGTACACATTTTGTATTAAAAAAGTATAAAGACCATGGAACAATATTTAAAGAAAAAAAAGTGGATGATAGGGAGGCAATATTTATATGATTTTAGAAAATATGATTAAAAAGAATGTAAGGGAAATGCCACCATCAGGAATAAGAAAATATTTTGATATGATAAATGAAATGGATGGTGTTATATCCCTTGGAGTAGGAGAACCTGATTTTGTAACTCCTTGGAATGTAAGAGAAGCAGGAATTTATTCTTTAGAAGAAGGGCATACACATTATTCATCTAATGCTGGATTTATAGAACTGCGTCATGAAATTTCAAAATATTTATATAGAAGATTTAATCTAAGCTATAATCCAATAGACGAAATAATAGTTACTGTTGGTGGAAGTGAAGGTATTGATATAGCTCTTAGAGCACTTGTAGGTCCAGGAGATGAAGTTGTAATACCGGAACCAAGTTTTGTTGCATATAAAGGTTGTACAGCTTTCACAGGGGCAACTGCAAAAGTTATAAATCTTAGGGCAGAGGATGAATTTAAGTTGACTCCAGAACTTTTAGAAGAAGCAATAACACCAAGAACAAAGGTTGTAATAGTTCCATTCCCTAATAATCCAACAGGTGCAATTATGAATAGAGATGAATTACAAAAAATAGTAAATATTTTAAAAGATAAGGATATAATTGTTATATCTGATGAAATATATGCAGAACTTTGTTATGGTGAAGAACATGTTTCAATAGCATCATTTCCTGAAATGCGAGATAAAACTTTGGTTATAAATGGGTTTTCAAAAGCATATGCTATGACAGGTTGGAGATTAGGATATTTATGTGGACATCCTACTTTGATAGAAGCTATGAAAAAAATACATCAATATGCAATAATGTGTTCTCCAACAACAGCTCAATATGCAGCAATAGAGGCTATGAAGAATGGTGATAAAAGTGTAGAAGAAATGGTTAAAGAATATAACAGAAGAAGAAGAGTATTAGTTGATGGCTTTAGAAAAATGGGTTTAGAATGTTTTGAACCACTTGGTGCTTTTTATGTATTCCCGTGTATTAAATCAACAGGAATGACATCAGATGAATTTTGTGAACAACTTCTTATAAATGAAAAAGTATTGACAGTACCAGGAAATGCATTTGGAGATTGTGGAGAAGGTTTTATAAGAGCATGTTATGCATCATCTATGGACAACATAATAGAAGCTTTAAAAAGAATAGAGAAATTTCTTAATAAGATAAGAAAATAATAATTTAAAAAGAGAATGTCTTATATTTTACATATTTAAAATGATTAAATTTAATTAATAACTATTATAAAAATAATAATTAAAATTTAAAAAATAAATAAAAAATATCTAGGAAAATTATGTAATTAATATAAAAAAATATATTTATTTAAAAATATTTCATTATAATGTATATTAAGGCATTCTCTTTAATTATGGAAAATTTATCCTAGTATTGACATGACAATTATAATATACTATGATATATATGTAATCGGTAACATACTTTTGGGTGTTTGAAATATTTTATATAGAAAAATTGTAGGAGGAATTGTATGGGTGTAACGATAAGTGATATTGCTAAAAGAGCTAAAGTATCATCAACTACAGTATCAAGAGTTTTAAATGATTCTGGGTATGTAAAAGAAGAAACACGCTTAAAAGTGATGAAAGCAATAAAGGAAATGAATTATACTCCTAGTGCAATTGCCAGAAGTTTATCTAAAAGTGAAACTAATACAATTGGAGTTATTGTTCCTGATATAACAAATTCTTATTTTGGAGAAATAATAAAAGGCATAAGTGAAATTGCAGAACATAATAATTTAAATATAGTATTATTTAATACAGATAACTCTTTAGAAAAAGAATTAAAAGCAATGAAATCAGCTAAAGAACAAAGAATTGAAGGAATAATAATGACACCAGGTTTTGGAGAAGGAAGATTTAATTCCGATTATATAAAAATAATAGATAATTTAAATATTCCTATTGTTCTAGTATCAGCAGATATAAAATTTATTAATTTAAATGGAGTATTTGTAGATAATATAAAAGGCGGATTTGATGCAACAAGCTTATTGATAAAAGAGGGACATACTAAAATAGGAATTTTAACAGGACTTTTAAGTTCAGATCCGGTAATTGATAGATTAACAGGATATAAAAAAGCACTTCAAGAAAATAATATTGAAGTACTTGATAAATACATTTTTAATGGAGAATTTAAATTTAGCAAATCATTTGAAATAACTAAAGAAATTTTAAAAATGGAAGATTCTCCTACAGCATTAGTTGTTTGCAGCAATATGATGACAATGGGAGTAGTTAGAGCACTAACGGAGTCTGATAAAAAAATTCCAGATGACTTAGCTATAATAGGTTTTGATAAACTTCAATATTTAGATATGGTAGGACTAAATATAACATATATTGAAGATTCTCCTATAAAACTTGGACAATCCTCGATGGAAATGCTTTGTAATATAATAAACGATAAAAGTAAACGTTCTATAAGGAGAATAACAATTGCACCTAAGATAATACGTAAAGGATCAGAGAAAAAAATTAGACAAAATGTATAGTATATATATTTATTGTAAAAATTATTTAGAGTAAAAAGTTTAACTTATAGTAATTATAAAATTAAATTGTGCTCAGGTCATTTATGACTTGTAATATATTATTTATTAAATAGATGTAGGAGGAAGAAGAATGAAAAAGAAGTTATTATCATTATTAGCTATTTCAGCATTAACAATTTCAATGTTTGCTGGCTGTGGTGGAAGCAGCACTGGAAAAGAAGATGGAAATGCAGCGCAAAAGATTAAAGCAGGTATGGTTACAGATTCAGGAACAATAGATGATAAATCATTTAACCAAGGTACTTGGGAAGGAATACAAAGAGCTCAAAAAGAACTAGGAATTGAAGAACCTAAATACTTGAAACCAAATGGTGAAACAGAAGCAGATTATTTAAAAGAAATTGGAAATCTTTATGATGCAGGATTCAGATTTATAGCTACTCCTGGATTTAAATTTGAGACAGCAATATATAAAGCACAAGATAAATATAAAGATGCTAAATTTGTTATAATTGATGGTACTCCAAATGATGGAGCACAACCTCCAAACTATAAGGTAGGAGATAATGCAGTTTCTATTCTATTTGCAGAAGAACAAGCAGGTTTCTTAGCAGGAGTTGCAGCCTCAAAAGAACTTAAAGAAGGAGATTTAGGATTTATAGGTGGTATGGAAATACCAGCAGTACAAAAATTCAACTGGGGATTCCAACAAGGTGTGGCTTATGCTAACGAAAGTTTAGGAACTAAAATGACATTAAAACCTGAAAATGTATTATATCAAGGTACATTTAATGATACTGCAGCAGGACAACAAATAGCAGCTCAAATGTATGACAGAGGTGTTAAAGCTATATTCTGTGCCGCTGGTGGAGTTGGTAATGGAGCTATAACTGAAGCTAAGACTAGGGTAAGTACAGGCCAAAATGTTTGGGTAATCGGTGTTGATAGAGATCAATTTACAGATGGTCAATATGCAGATGGTAAATCAGTAATTCTTACTTCAGCTGTTAAAAAAGTAGATGTAGCAAGTTTTGATATGGTTAAAGCTCTTAAAGAAGGCAATTTCCCAGGTGGACAAAAGTTAACTTTTGATGTTACAAAGGATGCAGTTGGTATTCCAAAAGAAAATCCTAATTTAAGTGAAGAAACAGTTAAAACTGTTACAGATATAAGTGCAAAAATTAAAGATGGATCTGTAAAAATTTCAGCTGAAAGAGGCAATTTACTTAAATAATTATTTTGAATTAAATTTAATAATAAATAATAAAATAGAAAAACTAATATTAGAATATGTGGATTATATATTCACATATTCTAATAACAATTTTTGTTTACTTTAAGAAAATATAATAATTGTTGAACAAACATATTTCAAAAAATTGACAATTGACAATGTACAATATTTTGAAATTAATTATTGTGTATTATCAATTGGCAATTGACAATTGATAATTATAAAAGGAGGACTCTGTTATGGAATATGTAGTTGAGATGCTAAATATCCGTAAAGAATTTCCAGGTATAGTAGCTAATGATAATATCACTCTTAGATTAAAAAAGGGTGAAATTCATGCATTACTTGGTGAAAATGGAGCGGGTAAATCTACTTTAATGTCAGTTCTTTTTGGTATGTATCAACCAGAAAGAGGATGTATAAAAGTAAGAGGTAAAGAAGTTGAAATTTCTAATCCGAATGTAGCAAATGATTTAGGAATAGGAATGGTACATCAACATTTTAAATTAGTACACAATTTTACAGTAACCCAAAATATTATTTTAGGATGTGAACCTAAAAAAGGTTTAGCAGTTGATATTAAAAGTGCTGCCAAAAGAATAGACGAATTATCTAAAAAGTATTCATTAAATGTTGATCCATATGCAAAAATAGAAGATATAACAGTTGGTATGCAACAAAGGGTTGAAATTTTAAAAATGTTATATAGAGATGCTGAAGTTTTAATACTAGATGAACCAACAGCAGTACTTACTCCACAAGAAATTGAGGAGCTTATAAGTATTATGCAAAATCTTATAAAAGAAGGTAAGTCAATAATACTAATAACTCATAAACTTAAAGAAATTAAAGCAGTAGCAGATCGTTGTACAGTTATAAGACGTGGAAAATATATAGGAACAGTAGATGTAAAAGACACATCTCAAGCAGAAATGGCAGAAATGATGGTTGGAAGACCTGTAAGTTTTAAAGTAGACAAAAAAGAAAAAGAAGCTGGAGATGTAATTTTAAAAGTAGAAGATCTTTCTGTAATGAATAACAAAAAAGTTCTTGGACTTAAGAATTTTTCAATTGAAGTTAAATCTGGAGAAATTTTGGGGATTGCTGGTGTAGAAGGTAACGGACAATCAGAATTAGTAGAAGCTATTACAGGAATGAGACATGTACAATCTGGAAAAATATATTTTAAAGGTAATGATATTACTAATATGTCAATACGTAAACGTATAGACGCTGGTATAGCTCATATTCCAGAAGATAGACAAAAAAGAGGTTTAGTTTTAGATTACACTATTGAAGATAACATAGTATTAGAAATATATAATAGAGAACCATTTTCTAAACATGGTTTATTAAATAAAGATGCTATACACAATTATGCAGAAAAAATAATTGAAGAATTTGATGTTAGATCAGGTGAAGGTGGAGCATCTTTAGCAAGAACAATGTCAGGTGGTAATCAACAAAAAGCGATTATCGGTCGTGAAATTGAATTAGACCCAGATTTATTAATTGCAGTGCAACCAACCAGAGGTCTTGATGTTGGATCAATTGAGTATATTCACAAGAGACTTGTAGAACAAAGGGATGAAGGGAAAGCTGTATTACTTATCTCATTAGAACTTAGTGAAGTTTTAAATTTATCTGATAGAATCGCAATCATTAATAGCGGAGAATTAATTGGAACAGTAAATGCTTCAGAAACAAACGAAAATGAAGTCGGCTTAATGATGGCTGGTGTTCAAAGGGGGAAAGAAGCGTGAGTAAAAAAGAAGCTTTAAATTCTATATTAGCAGTTGTTTTAGGATTATTAGCAGGAGCAATTTTAATGGCTCTTATAGGAGATAATCCAGTTGATGGGTATGCGTTCTTATTTAGAGGCGGCCTAATGAACATAGAGAGAATCGGAAATACATTAGCGACAGCAACACCTTTAGTACTTACTGGACTTTCAGTTGCATTTGCGTTTAAAACAGGACTTTTTAATATCGGAGCAGCTGGACAAATGCTTTTTGGAGGATTTTGTGCTACAGCCGTAGGATTAACATATGCAACAAGTATGCCAAGACCTATATTACTATTAGTTATGGTAGTTATGGGAGCGGTTGCAGGAGCTTTGTGGGCTTTTATACCTGGACTATTAAAAGCAAAATTTAATGTAAATGAAGTTGTATCTACTATTATGATGAACTGGGCTTGTTATTGGATAGTATATTATACAATTCCAGCTTATTTTAAAGGTGAAAGTTTAGAAACTGAATCAAAATTACTTCCAGAAGTAGCATCTTTAAAAACACCAATACTTACTAAATTATTTGATGGTTCTTATATTAATTTAGGTATATTAGTTGCAATTATATCTGTTATAATTATTGGATTTATATTAAACAAAACTATTTTAGGTTATGAATTAAAAGCTGTAGGATTTAATAAAGATGCGGCAGAATATGCTGGTATGTCTGTAAATAAAAATGTAGTTGTTTCAATGATGATTGCAGGAGCACTTGCAGGTCTTGCAGGAGTTACTCAATATATAGGTAATGCAGCGAATATTCAAATAGGAGTAATGCCAACTCAAGGTTTTGATGGTATAGCCGTATCGTTACTAGGTGCTAATAATCCTCTAGGTGTATTAATATCAGCTATATTCTTTGGATTGTTATATTCAGGAAAAGGATTTATGAATGCTAATACAAGTATTCCTCCTGAAATTGCAGATACAATAATAGCAACTATTATATACTTTGCAGCAACAAGTGCTGTTGTACCTATGGTAGTTAATAAATTTAAACATAAAAAAGAATTAAAAAATGCACAAAAAGTAGCTGTGGCAGGAACAGGTATATTACCAGATGATAAAAAACATGAGAAGTTAGATTCATCATTAAATGAGAATGATGAAATAAATGAGAAGGAGGATAAGTAATATGTGGCAAATAATACAACAGGTTTTTCCTTATGCTATTGCATACACAATTCCTCTATTAATAACTGCACTTGGAGCATTATATTGTGAAAGAAGTGGAGTAGTAAACATTGGACTTGAAGGTCTTATGATTATAGGATCGTTTTCAGGTGCATTAACAATATTTAAACTTCAAGAAAAAATGCCAAATAGTACTCTTCCTCTTTGGATAGGTTTAGCTGTAGCAGTAATAGTAGGAATATTATTTTCACTTTTACATGCATTTGCTAGTATAAATTTAAATGCAGATCAAGTAATCAGTGGTACTGCAATTAATATGATAGCAGGAGCTTTAACTGTATTTTTATCTAGAACTATTTCAGGTAGTGGACGTATAAGAATTCAAACAGGATTCTATCCAATAGATATACCAGGTCTTTCATCAATACCAGTAATAGGTGATTTATTTTTCAAAAAGACCTATATTACAACATGGATAGTACTTCTAATACTTATAATAACTATATTTTTGATATACAAAACTAGTTTTGGACTAAGATTAAGAGCATGTGGTGAACATCCACAAGCAGCAGATGCGGCAGGAATAAATGTTTATCGTATGAGATATATAGGAGTTTTAGTTTCAGGGGCATTTTCATCTCTTGGTGGTGCAATAATACTTGTAACATATTCAGGAGAATTTAATGGAAGTGTTGCAGGACTTGGATTCTTAGCATTAGCAGCCTTAATATTTGGTCAATGGAAACCATTAGGTATACTTGGAGCTACTCTATTCTTTGGATTTGCAACTACAGTTGCAAACGTATCACAAGTAATACCTGCATTAGCTTCTATACCATCAGTTATATTAAAAGTATTCCCTTATGTGGTTACATTAATTGCTTTAGTATTATTTTCTAAATCTTCACAAGCACCTAGAGCATCTGGTGAACCATTTGATTCAGGAAAGAGATAAAATAATAAAAATATCAGTAATAGATAAACTAAAATATACTTGTATATTTTAGTTTATCTTATCTAAATAGAAATATAGAAATAAATCTTAATGGTAAAAGGGGATTTTAAAATGAATTATAAAGATCTTATAAAAACAGCATTAAAATATAGAGAAAATGCATATTCTCCTTATTCAAATTTTAAGGTAGGAGCTGCTGTTCTTTTTGAAAGTGGTAAAGTTTATGGAGGATGTAATATAGAAAATGCGTCTTTTGGTGCAACAAATTGTGCAGAAAGAAGTGCAATTTTCAAAGGCGTATCTGAAGGGGAAAACAAAATTCTTGCTATTGCAATAGTTGGAAGTTTAGAAGAACATACTTATCCTTGTGGAATATGTCGCCAAGTTATAAGTGAATTTGGTGATGAAAATATAAAAGTAATACTTGCTAAAAATGAAGAAGATTATATTGTAAAAGATATGTCAGAAATTTTACCAGGAGCATTCACAAAAGGTGATTTAGAAAGAAATAATAAATAATTAATAGAGACAATAGAGGAATTTAAAAGGAGAGAGAAAAATGAGTATTCATATTAATGCACCAGAAGGTGCTATTGCAGAATGTGTGTTATTACCAGGAGATCCTTTAAGAGCTAAATTTATAGCTGAAAACTTTTTAGAAGATGTGGTTTGTTATAATGAAGTTAGAGGAATGTATGGATTTACAGGAACATATAAAGGAAAAAGAATTTCAGTTCAAGGAACAGGAATGGGTATACCATCAATTTCAATATATGCTACTGAACTAATTGAAAGTTATGGTGTTAAAAATCTTATAAGAGTTGGAACTTGTGGTGGATATCACGAAAAAGTTAAAGTGAGAGATCTTGTAATAGCAATGTCAGCTTGTACAGATTCAAATCTTAATTTAGTAAGATTTCAAGGAAGAACATTTGCACCAACAGCAAGTTTTGATTTATTAAAACCAGCTTATGATATAGCAGTTAAAAAAGGATTTGATCCAAAAGTTGGACCTATATATAGTTCAGATATATTTTATGGTGATGACAATGAAGATTGGAAAAAATGGGCTAATTTTGGTTGCTTAGGAGTAGAAATGGAAGCAGCAGCATTATATACAATTGCAGCTAAACATGGTGTAAATGCCTTAGCACTACTTACAGTAAGTGATCATTTTGTTACAGGTGAAATAACAACTGCAGAAGAAAGACAAACTACATTTACTAATATGATAGAAGTTGCACTTGAAACAGTAAGCAATTTATAAGAAAAAATAAAAGTATAAGATAATTGACTAAAAATGTCTTTATCTTATACTTTTTTATTCTTTAGGAAATTATATTTTTAAAAATCTGTGAATAACTTAGATTATATTATTGCTTAAAGATTAAGAAATAAAACCTAAAGAATAAAAAATAATCATATGCCGCACCATTATTCCTGCACTACGTTTGGAAAGAGTGCATGGCTAAAAAAATCGACGCTCCACAGTCGCTTAGCGATTTTTTTATATGTACTATATTTCTTCAAATATGCATAGTCCTATTGTGCCAGGACCAGTATGTACAGCTGTACATGCACCTATAGTTTCTAAAGATATTTCTGTTATATTTGGATGCCCCTTTACATCATTTAATAAAGTTTCAGCCTCATGTTTAGCAGCACCATTTAGTATTGCAACTTTACATTTACCTTTATCAAGATAAGAGGATAAAATTTGTTTAAGTTTAAGTATAGATTGCTTTCTTCCACGAGCTTTTGCGTATGAATATAAAAATCCATCTTCATCAGAAGAAATTATTGGTTTTAAATTTAAAGTTTCAGCTATAGCACCTGCAACTCGTCCTATTCTTCCACCAGCTCTTAAATACTTTAAAGAAGGAAAAGTAACAAAACCGTGAGTTCTTAATCTAATGTCTTCAAGCTTGTCAACAATGTCTTCAAAGTTATTATTATTTCGAATTAAATTTCCAACCTGTGCAGTAATTTCTCCAACAGGATATCCAATAGTTTTCGTATCGAAAATATGATACTGTAATTCTGGATAATGTTCAGATAATAAACGCATACTATTAAAACATCCAGATGAGTTACTTGAAACAGTAAGAATAATTGCATGAGTATACCCTTCATTAATTAAATTTTCTATTAATTTACTTGAGTATTCTATATCAGGTAATGAAGTTGTTGGAAGCTCAGTTTCTAGTGCACTAAATAATTCATCTGAACTAATATTAATTCTGTCTAGGTATTCTCTATTATTAAAAATGACTCTAAATGGCAGCAATTTTATATTATATTTATCTAAAGTGCTTTCACTTAAATCACAACTACTATCTGTTATTAAAGCAATTTTTTGCAAATATTTTTCCTCCTCAGTATAGTAAATATTTAAACCTTATCATTGTATATCCATTAAACTATATCATAGGTTTGTTTGTACTACAATAACTTTTATATATAAGTTTTTTGTAAATTTATTCTTCTTAAAAAATCGTTTAAATTATTAAATATTAAGATGTATAGGATATTCATTTTTAACAATACTAAAAAAGAATGATGATATATTATAGGAGGTAAATTTATGGCAAAAGCAGGAATGAGAAGACCAGATCCAAGTGAACCACATGGAACTGAAAGCAATAAAAAACAACATTTTAGAAAAAATGATGAAATACCAGTTCCAGAAATACAAGGAAAAGCTAAAACAGGAAATAAGAAAGTAAAACCAATGTATAATAATTAAAAACTTGATTTAAAGGGATTATCTTAAAAGTCTGTATAAATTTAAGATAATCTCTTATTTCTATATTTATAAGTTAATATAAATATTATTTAAAAATATAGTATATTTATGTTTAGAAAATTTATTTATTTTTATATAACATTATTTTTATTTTAAATATTAAAAGTATGTTAAAAATATGTTATTATATGGGTTTCCGTTTGTTAAATATATGAAAATTGACTATAATAATTAGATATATGAAGTAGATATAGCTAATTTAATAACAAATAAGGAGAAATATATAATATGTATATAATAAATTTTATAAGAGGATTTTGTATGGCACTTGCTGATAGTGTACCTGGAGTTTCCGGAGGCACTGTAGCTTTTATTTTAGGATTTTATGATACGTTTATTAATTCTTTAAATAATTTGGTTTCTGGAAATAAAAAAGAGAGAATAGATTCAATAAAGTTTTTGCTAAAGTTAGGATTAGGATGGATTATTGGATTTATACTTTCAGTATTATTTTTATCATCTATATTTGATAAAGAAATCTATAAAATAAGTTCATTATTTATAGGATTTATCATTTTTGCAATTCCAATAATTTTAATAGAAGAAAAAGATAGTATATTAAATAAATATCAAAATATATTTTTTGCTATTATAGGAGTAATAATAGTAGTTTTAATAACCTATTTTAATCCAGTAGCAGGTAATGGTGCTGGAAGTATATCATTAGATAGATTAACATTTGGACTTGGTATATATATTTTTATAGTGGCAATGATTGCAATTTCCGCTATGGTACTTCCAGGAATATCAGGTTCCACATTATTGTTAATCTTTGGACTATATGGACCTATAATAAATTCAATAAAAGAAGTTTTAACATTTAATTTCGATTACTTATCAGTACTAATAGTATTTGGATTAGGAATTATTGCTGGAATATGTGTAACAATAAGAGCAGTTAAATATGTATTATCAAATTATAGATCACAAACAATATATATGATTTTAGGACTTATGTTAGGTTCAATATATGCAGTATTTATGGGACCAACATCATTAGAAATTCCTAAATCTCCAATGAATATTCAAACATTTAATTTAGTGTTCTTTATTATAGGTGGAGGTATTATAATAGCTCTTCAAAAGTTAAAGTTATATCTTGAAAAAAATTAAATTATATAAATATAAATTCATCTTATAAGTTTATTGTAGGATGAATTTTTTATTTTTTTAAAATTATAATAAAGTAAAATCAGGTGTATAAATTATAGTTAAGACATATCAAGGAAAATAACAAGTCAAAAATGTTCTGATTATTTTTCATTAGGCAAGGAAGTAGATTAGTCTTATAGCGAACCTATTAGAATAGAAAATAGGCTTGGGAGATGAACTTATTATTTTTTTGATTATGCCTAATATGTAGTGTATAAAAGTAGATAAAAAATAAGGTTTTAGAAGTACTAAATATGTACCAAGACATAATAATATTTGTTTTAAGATTAAAAATTAATAATAGATTATAGTGAACTTAAATAAGTAAAAAAATTTGCTGTGAATATTGAATTAAAGCATGAAGTAAGTATTTTTTTAGTCGTTAAAAAGGATAAATATTGAATAAATAGAATAATATATAATAAGGAACTCGAATATATACGTTTAGGGGTAGGATGTACACAATGGAAAAAGAAATAATAAATTTAACCATTAATGATTTAAAGCCTGGAATGATAATTGCAAACGATATAGAACAAGACAGAACAGTATTACTTGCAAAAGATGTTATTATAACAGAAGCAATATTATTAAAATTAAAAAATTCATATTTTGTAGATAAAATTTCAATTTATAAAGATGACACATTATATAAAGCAAACATTAAAAAAAAGAGTGCAGAAAGTGAATTAAAAAAAGTTGAACAGAAATTTAATGGTATATGTGAGAATTTATATCTAGCAATCAATAAGTCAGATAATATACAGAATGATATAATGGAGGAAATTAGAAAGTTAACAAAAGAGCTACAAGATGTAGTAAAGGATCCTAATGCAGTAATTAATGATATCGTATTCTATGGAAGTGGAAATGATACAATATATAGACATAGTGTAAATGTTGCAGCTATAAGTAGTTTACTAGGAGAATGGCTAAATTTTGATAATAGAAAGATTAAATTGCTCATATATTCAGCACTTTTACATGATTTAGGTAAAACTCAAATTGATAATAATATTTTTGATAAGCCATCTGCGCTTACAATGAAAGATTATAAAGAGATTAAAACGCATTCATTGCTTGGGTATAATATTATTAAAAAATTGAATTTTTTAGATAAAGCTGTATGTCAAGGAATATTGATGCATCATGAAAGAGAAGATGGAAGCGGATACCCATTAGGAATTAAAGGAGATAAGATTCCTAAGTTTGCTAAAATAATTGCTATAGCTGATGTATTTGATGCAATAAATTCAGATAGATCATACAGAAAAAAGAAATCTCCATTTGAAGCAATACAAATAATTAGAAAGGAAAGTTTAGGAAAATTAGATTATAATTATTGTAACGTATTTTTAAATCATATAATAAATTATTATATGGGAAGGGATGTAATGCTGAATAATGAGGAGATAGGTAAAATAGTACAAATGGATATTAATAAGTTGGACAAACCATTAATATTTTTAAATAACGAATTTGTAGACTTAAAAGAAAAGAAAGAGTTAAAAATAGAAAGATTTATTTTATAAATGATTAATAAAACATAATTATTATTGACAAATATTAATTTGCTTTGATAGAATTACTGTATAATTTCTTTATGACAGAGTAGATATTTGTGCGTTAAGTGTTAGAAGGACGGGAAGTTGCCTTTTAAACGAAAAACTTTTGTTTGCGGTACAGATATTGCATTCCGCTGTTATTTAAAAGAGAATCTCTCTTTTTTATTCAGCAAATAAGATTAAAAGGGGGGATCTATCATGAGAAATTTTTATGCTTTAGTTTTATCTTCATCTAAGGAATTAAAAAATGTAAGGAATTTAGTTACAGCAGCATTGTTAATAACTATTAAACTAATTTTGGATTTATTTACAATACAAATAACTCCTTTTTTGCATCTTAGTTTTGAATTTTTAGCAACTGTAACTATTAGTATGTTATTTGGTCCTGTAGTTGGAGCAACATGTGGAGGGTTATCTGATATTTTAAATTATGTTATTAATCCTAAAGGCGCATTTTTTATAGGGTTTACATTATCTGCAATGATTTCTGGAGTTATATATGGTAGTATACTATATAAAAAGAAAATAACTTTAACAAGATGTGCTATTGCAAATATTCTTTCAGTGGTATTTGTAGATATATTGTTAAATACTTTTTGGCTTACAATGGTGGTTGGAAAAGGGTATTATGTTTTATTACCTATAAGAGTAGTAAAAAATCTTATAATGATTCCATTTAATGTTACTATGATATATTTTATTTTAAACTTAGTAAATAAAATTAAAAAAGAAAATTTTTAAAATACTTAAAAAGTTAGAATGAATTTGAAGTTTATTCTAACTTTTTTTATTCTTTAGAGGAAATTATAATGCAGTTAGATATTGGATAACTGTTGAAGATAGGAGAAATACACAGTTAGCGAAGTAGATTTTCTTGTTTATAGAAAAAAAGTTATATAATTGTAAAATTAAAGAAAAAATATAATATATCGATAAATATAGTATATATACTATTCTTTACCTAAGAAAATATTTAAGATAGGATGATTATTTATGAAAAGAAAGATAGTACAATTAAATATAGATGAATTAAAACCAGGAATGGTACTTGTTAATGAAGTTCAGCAAAATAGAAAGGTTCTAATGGCTAAGGACACAATTTTGACAGAGCCTATATTAGAACAATTAAAAAACTTATATATTTTAGATAAAATAGAGATTTATGAAGAGTATGAATCAAATGAATCTAAAGCTATAAAAAATCTTGAACATAAATTTAATGAAATTTCTTTTAGTTTACAACAAGTTTATATGAATGTTAATGCTTTACAAAAAAATAATATAAGAGAAGTTAGAGAATTATGTACAAAAATTCAAAATGAAGCACAAGAAGCAAGTGTTATGATAAAAAATGTGGTTTTTTATGGGAGTAAAAATGATTCTATCTATAGACATGGTATTAATGTTGCTGTTATAAGTAATCTTATTGGTAGATGGATAGGACTGGAAGAGAACAGATTGAACTTATTAACTTATGCTGCTATCATGCATGATATTGGTAAAGTAAAGATAGATACTAAAATAACAGAAAAAACTAAACCTTTAACTGTAAGTGAACAAGAAGTTATGCAAACACATTGTTTATTAGGATATAACATTATAAAGGATATTAATTTTTTAGATAAATCTGTTGGTCAAGCAATATTAATGCACCATGAAAGAGAAGATGGTAGTGGATATCCGTTAGGATTAACAGGAGAGAAGATATTTGATTTTTCTAAAATAATAGCTATAGCTGATGTGTTTGATTCATTAAATTCTAACAGATATTTAAAAGCAAGTAACGGACCTTTTGAAACAATAAAAATAATTAAGAATGAAAGTTTTTCAAAATTAGACTATAGATATTGTGATATCTTTATAAAACATTTATTAAATTATTACATAGGAGAAAATGTTTTATTAAATACAGATGAGGTATGTCAAATAGTACAAATGGATATAAATAATTTAGAAAGACCATTAATATTAAAGCAAGATGAATTTATAGATTTAAGAAAACATAAAGAATTATATATTAAAAGCTTAATAGTATAAATCTTAATTATAGGTATATATTATATAGTAACTAGATATTATCTTTAAAGATAAATATTATTGAATAACAGAAAATATTAAAAAACAATTATTTACCTCCAAAAATAAATATGATAAAATTATACATGCGTTAACGAAAAAAGTTAATTAGGTAACATTAAAAAATGATTAATTAGTCTGTTTATATATTTTATATCACAGTTTACTGGGAAAAGTTAGACAATAGTTAAATATTAATTAGTTTTGTTTAATTGTTTGAAATAAAATATACAGCACATTTTTGATTTATTATTTTGTTTTATGTACCTAAAATAAATTTCAATAAAGAGGATATCAAATTTAGGGAGGACATTTATAATGAAAAAAGATTTATTAGAAAAGGGTGCAGTTTTACAAAGAGATAAAGAAACTTATGCAATAGCACCACACTTAACAGCTGGACTTATAACTCCAGATCAGTTAAGAACAATTGCTGATGTTGCAGAAAAATATAATGTTGCAGCTTTAAAAGTAACAGGAGCTCAACGTATTGCACTTGTTGGAATAAAAGAAGATGAAATTGATGCTGTTTGGAAAGATCTTGGAATGAAAGCAGGAGCAGCAGTAGGTTTATGTGTTAGAAGTGTTAAAATATGTCCAGGGACTACTTTTTGTAAAAAAGGTTTACAAGATTCTGTAGCTGTTGGAAGTAAATTAGATAATTTATATCATGGAAAAGATCTTCCTAATAAATTAAAAATTGGTGTTAGTGGATGTCCACAAAGCTGTGCTGATAATCATATAAAAGATATAGGAATATTTGGTTCAGGTAAAGGTTGGATAGTTCAAATAGGAGGAAAAGGCGGAATTAAACCAAGACTTGCAGATAAAATAGCAATGAATGTACAAGAAGATAAGCTTTTTGATTTAGTAGAAAAAATCATTGATGTCTATGCTAATAATGCGACAGCAAGAGAAAGATTAGGAGATTATATTGATAGAGTAGGTCTTGAAGAAGTAAAAAGACAAATAGATGTAGAAAATTATTTATAATAAATAAATAATCTGTCTTAAAAACATATTGTACTTGTTTTGAGACAGATTATTTTTAAATTAAGATTGTTTTATATTATTTGGTATTTCTTTATCAACATATAAAATATGTTCAACTATCCATTTTTGAATAAAATCTAGTAAAGAGTTTAAGTATTTATCTTGATCATTATCTATTTCTGATAAATTTACGTCAGCTAATCGCTTTATAAATTCATCATGCATAACCTTATGAGAAAGAAATTTTGTATATCCTATTGAAAGTTGATATTCCTCTTCACATCTAAAGTGATATGATGTATATTCTTTAAGTTCATCAAGTATTTGAAGAATTTTATCATACTTATCTAAACAAATAGGATTTAATAAAAGTTCATAGCATTGATCAAGTATTTCAAAAAGTTTTTTATGCTGTGTATCTATAAGTTCTACATTAGTAGAATATTTTTCAGACCAAGAATTCACAGTGATTCCCCCTTAAAATAGTTAAATTACTTTATAAAATTATATATTAACATATGATAATTATATTATATAAACATAAAAAAACAAGAAATATTTAAGAAAAATTATGATTGTAATATAAACTATTTTTAAATATATATATCTTGCAATAATAATTATTTAATAAATTAAAGAACTGTATAGTCTTTTGTTGTACATTTAAGTTTGCAATATATATATTAAGTTATTAAGATAAAAAAAGAGGTTTTATTGAAATAGTTACAATACAAAGAAAAAATGTAGAGTATAAGTTTATACTCTACATTTTAAATAGAATGAAATTCATTGGATTTTATTCTATTTATAAATTCATATTTAAATTAAGAAAAATTAATAAAATTTATCTTAAAAATTCTTTGAATGTTGGATGATTATCATACTCATCATCAGATTTTAAAATCTTTTTATACTCTTTTAATTTCTTTTCTTCTTCACTAGTAAGTTTATTATTAGATTTTTTCTTTTCAATTAGGCATTTAAATTCTTTATATTTCTCATCACCTAATTTATTTTTAATAATAATTTCTCTAATTTCATTTAAATCTTTTTTTTGATCATCAGAGAGAGTACCACATTTTTCTTTAGTTTTTTTGATTTCTTCTAATTTCTTTTTTTGATCTTTAGAAAGATATTTTTGATTATCAGCATCAAATATCCATTTATCTTTATTATGTCTACTTGAATGACAATTATCACGTGTTAAATAATCTAGTGGCGATTTGTCAGTTGTAGCCATAGTTTTTTGTGGTACTAATGCCAAAGTTCCCATTATAGTCAGAGAACAAGCAATAGTTTTTATTAAGGTACTTTTCATATGAATAAATCTCCTTTTTATGTATTTTATATCAAATAAGTTCCTTAAATTTTTTTGATTAAGTAATTATTAAAGTAAGAAACTTATATAGAAAATTTATTATATACATTATTCTAAATAGATAAGGCACATGAAATAAAATAATAGATCAAATAGACGAGCATACTGGTTTATTATTTTTTTGAATGTGCCTAATATTAATACAGATATGAGTTTTTATAAAAATTAGATAAAAACTTATAAATGTATTAATTTAATTAGAACATATATAGTAATTAATTTTCACAATTAGTATATGATATAATTATGAGATTTATTATATTTTTTAATTACCTTATTTAGTATTTGTATTATTACTTAAATTAGTTTTGGTTTCTGTAGAATTAGTTCCACTTGTTTTATTTGTATTATCTGAAGTTGTTTTATTTTCAGATTCTGCTGAACTAGAATCATCAGATAACCAGTCACCTATTGAAGTAAATAAGTCAGAGAAAAACTCTTTAACTTTAGCAAAAAAACCTTGAGCTTCTTCGCTATTTAATTTTTCTTTTAATTTATTAGTAGCATCATTTAATTGATCTTTTATTTTACTGTAATTAAGATCTAATTTATTTATTTTTGTCATTAAAGAATTAATACTTTCTCTATCTTCATCACTAAGTTGAACTTTATATTCTTTCATAGCTTTTTGAACTATTTTTTCGATTTCTTCTTCATTTTTAGGTTTCTTTTTAACAACATCTTTTTTTACATCATTTATTAATTGAGCAGCTTGGTCTTGTCCGATTTTATCAGCTATGTCACCAGTAACTACTATTTCTTGATTTGCAACTTCTTTTTTATTTTCATCAATTTTTTGTCCAGCTGAACTATTCTCAAATCCTTTTAAAATTCCTGTAAGAGCAGCAGTTCCAGATACTTTAAATGGTGCACCAGCAACTACATTAGCATTTTCAATTCCAGCTGTAATTAAGGCATTTCTAATCATTCCATCAGTTACCCATGTAAGGTTATTAGTAGATATTACTAGTCCACCTTTACTTGTTGGTTCAACATAAGAACATGAAATAGATTTATTACCTAATTGAGCTGATGAAGCAACATTTCCTAAATATTTTTTTTCTTCATCTGTAGTTATTTCTATTATATTAGCATCATTTTTAGTAACTTTAAAATAATTTAACATATCACTTTTTTGAGTTTCTGTTAAATCACCACCTAAAGTAACTACTTTAAATGAATCAGCAAAAGCTGTTACATTTGGTGAGGCACTTAATACTAGAACAAGTGTCATCATAACAACTAATACTTTGCTTGCAATATTTTTAATCTTCATACTGTACATCTCCTTAACATTTTATAAAGCATATGAAATAAAATAATAGAGTAATATTTTCTTAAATATGCTTAAAATCAAATAAAACTAATAAACAAAAGTGTGATTTCCCGTACATTATAACACATAAAACTATTATAAGACTTTCAATTATATTAAATTTATCTTAATAAGTTCTTATCATTACAAGGTATTAGCAAAGTTAGCTAAGAACATTCAAAAAATAATAGATTAGTATGTTAATCTATATTTACCTTTTAGAATATATTACAAATTGATAGAAATAAGTTTATTATATGTACTATATGATATATACCTAAAAATGTAATATAATAGGTTAGAGAGGTGAGAGTTTATGAATAAATGGATTAGAGAAAGTATATTTTATGAGATTTTTCCATTGGGGTTTTGTGGGGTATTATCTAATAATAAAATATATCAAGATAAAAATAGTATAAAAAAATTAGAAGAATGGATACCGCATTTAAAATCAATAGGAATAAATGCACTATACTTAGGACCAATATTTGAATCAACTAATCATGGATATGACACTAAAGATTATTATAATATTGATAAAAGAATAGGAAGTAATGAAGTATTTAAAGAAGTTTGTAAAGAACTTCACAAAAATAACATAAAGATTATATTGGATGGGGTTTTCAATCATGTTGGAAGGGAATTTTGGGCATTTAAAGATGTTCAAAATAACGGAAAAAATTCAAAGTTTTGCGATTGGTTTGTTAATATAAATTTTAATAATAATAGTCCTATGGGAGATAATTTTAGTTATGAAGGTTGGAATGGATGTTATGATCTTGTTAAACTGAATTTGAAAAACAGAGAAGTGTTAGATCATTTATTACATGCAATAGAAATGTGGATAGATGAATTTGATATTGATGGATTAAGATTAGATGCAGCTGATAGTATTGATTTTGAGTTTTTTAAAATATTAAAGAAGTTTACAGAAAATAAAAAAGATGATTTTTGGCTTATGGGGGAAGTAATACATGGAGACTATACAAGATGGGCTAATAAAGAGAGTTTAGATTCTACAACAAATTATGAATGTTATAAAGGAATTTTTTCAAGTCATAATGATAAAAATTATTTTGAAATAGCATATTCACTTAATAGACTATTCGGAAATGGTGGTATATATAAAGATTTATGTTTATATAATTTTGTAGATAATCATGATGTGAATAGGATAGTTAGTAATTTAAAGGAATCTGAATATATTTATAATGTATATACTTTATTGTTTACTATGCCGGGAGTACCGTCAATTTATTATGGAAGTGAATGGGGGTTAGAAGGCATTAAAGGTAAAAATACAGATGAACCTTTAAGACCTGAATTAGATTTAGATGATATTAAAAATCCTAATTTAAAATTGTTAGATTTTATTAAAAATTTATCAAACATAAGAATAAAGTTAGATGCATTAAAATATGGAGATTATAAACAAGTAGTAGTGAAAAATGAACAATTTATATTTGTTAGAGAATATAAAGAAGAAAAGGTATTTGTAATTTTAAACTTATCAGATAAAGATAGCTTGTTAGATTTTGAAATACAATTTGAGAAAGGAATAGATTTATTAAATAATAATAAAATAATAGATGGAGGAAAAATATCTTTAAAAGTTGAAGCATTTTCTTCAAAAATTATAATAAAACAAAGATAATCAGCTATATTTTAAAATATCAATATTTACTTAAAATATAGTAAATCAATACAGGACTATCTAAAAAACACATAAACGTTTTTTAGATAGCCCTAATTTTAAAGAGTGTAGGTGAATATATGAATAGGAATAATGAGGAATATATAGTATTTTTAAATGATATAGGTAAGGAAAAGCCGAATAGTTTTAAAAATGAAAAGACTGAATGTCCATTTTGTAATAGAGAAAATCTTTTAGATATTATTGAAGAAAAAGGACCATTTGTATTATTAAAGAACAAGTATCCAACATTACAGGATACATTACAGCTAGTTATTATAGAAACGTATGACTGTAATCTACAGATGAATGATTATAATGAAGAATATATGGAAGAGCTTATTAAATTTGGAGTAAAACATTGGCTTAATTTAGAAAAATACGAAGAATATAAATCAGTAATATTTTATAAAAATCATGGACCACATTCGGGTGGTAGTATAAAACATGCTCATATGCAAATTGTAGGTTTAAATAATGTAGATTATAAAGAAAATTTAAATGAAAAGTATTTTCAAGGTGTAGGAGTATATGAGAGTAAACACTGCATTGTAAATTTATCAAATAATCCAATAAATGGATTTAGTGAGTTTAATGTTATTATAGATGAAAACTTCAATTCATTAGATGAATTTTCTAGTTCAATAAGAAAAGTGGTTGATTATATATTGAATAATTACTTTGCTAAATGTGATAGTTTTAACCTGTTTTTCTATCATTGGAATAAAAAAATAATCTGTAAAATCACACCAAGATTTGTAACATCTCCGTTATTACTTGGATATTCTTTAAAGCAAGTATCAAATTCTTTAGAGAAAATAGCAGGAAAGTTAAAAGAATTATATTTTAATATAGATTAAAAACATAAGCTATGTTTTAGATATGAATGTTTATTTAAGACACATTCAAAAAAATAATACACCAATATGCTCATCTATTTTGTGTGATACTACATCAGCAAATTTAGCTAATACCTCGCTATTAACTAAATTTACTTCATTGTCTGACACAAAATATAGAACGTCTCTTTTGATTTATTATTTTATCTCATGTGTCTAAAACATAGTTAAAGGGTATGCTATGGATTGGCAAAATCACTATTTTAAAAATATATGAGTTAATGGCATTATACAGATACCTAAAAATATTGAATATAATGAAAGATTCTTATAACCATATTGACGAGAAGATGGGATTAATTCTTCAAAAGATATATATAACATTATTCCCATAACAAAAGCAAAAATTAAACCAAGAATAAAATCATTAATAAATGGTTTTAAAATCAAAAATGAAATAATTGCGCCTAATGGTTCTGAAAGACCAGAGTATAATGTGTACTTAAAAGCTTTTTTCTTACTACCTGTAGAATAATATATAGGCATAGCTACGGCAATCCCTTCAGGAATATTATGCATAGCAATTGCAAGTGCAATTGATATTCCAAGTGTAATGTCCTGATAACCGGACATAAAGGTTGCAATTCCTTCAGGAAAATTATGTAGTGTAATTGCAATCATAGATACAAATCCAACTCTGAAAAGATTTAAATGCTTGTTGTTATCATGCTCGTCAATTGTTTTTGGTTCATGAGGAACAAACTTATCAATTAACATAGCAAAAATTACTCCACTTAACATATAAAATATTGTTATTAATACACCATATACATTTCCATAATATTTTACTAAGGCTTGTTCAGCATGTGGAAATAAATCAGTAAATGAAACACAAATCATTACTCCACCAGAAAAACCTAAAGCAAAAGTAATTATTTTATCATTCTTCTTTTTAGAAAAGAATATTACAATAGCACCTAATACTGTTGATATTCCGGCAAGAAAAGATAGTAGTAATGCAATATAAGCATTATTAGTCATAGAATTTACACCTCTTTTATAGTTATCTTCTTTATTTATATATTCTTTAAAAGAGAGTAAAATTACAAAATTTAAATATTAAGTTAAATAAAACAATGCTCACTATGTACAAAAAAAACTGGCAATTTTTTAGTACATAATGAGCATTGCTTTTAAATAATATTAAAAAGGAGTCGTAATTTAAAATGGCTTTTAAAGCCATTAAGATTTACATATATTCTGTTAAGAATATATAACGATATCTTGAGTAATTACTAACTATAATTATATTGTATCAAATTTAAGTTAAAAAACAAGGTTATTTTCAAAATACGTAAAATATTTTGAAAATTTATAAAACTTGAAACGTTTATATAAATAAAAGCAATATGTTTTAAAATACTAACATTTACTTAAACTATAGTAAATAAATATAGGACTATCTCAAATACATAAATATGTTTTATGAAATAGCCCATTTTGTATTTTTTAATTAGTTCGTGCAATTCCAGTACTAGATCTAGGAACTAAAAACGGTTCGTATTCTAATCTCATAATACAAGACCTATTCTTTGAATCCGAATCTGAAGATTTATTATTTATTTTTTTTAATATAATATTAACGGCTTCAGCACCCTTATATTCTATAGAGTGATCAACTGTTGTTAAAGAAATTTTATTAAGAGATGATAATAATGTATTATCGAAACCGCAAACAGAAAAATCATTTGGTATCTTATATTTCATTTCTGCTAAAGCATCTATAATTCCAATTGCAATCATATCATTGGTACCAATAAATGCTGTTACATCGGTCTTTTCTTCTAATAATTCTTTTGTTAAATTGTAACCCGTCAGATATTCAGTTTTATCCAATGAATATTGAGTTATATTTTCAGGTTTTTGCTCCTTTATTACAATGTTATCGATATCAACATTGTGATCAAGAAAGCTTTTTTTTAGTCCATTAAGTCTTTGTATTCTAGGAATTTCATGTGTAAGTAAAGGGGTAGATATATAAGCTACTTTTTTATGCCCAAGAGATAATATATGTTCACCTATAATATAGCCCGTCTTACGACTATTTAATTCAACAGAATCTAGGTCTAAATCTTCATTTTTATCACTAATTAAAATAATTGGAATAGAAGAAGATAAAGCTTTTATCTGTGAAATTAAAGTGGATTGATATAAGTATATAATTCCTGCTACTTTAAAACTTGAATACATATTTAGATAATGCTTTTCAAGTTTTGAATCCCTCATTGTAGGAGCTACAAATATAGAATATCCATACTTATTTGCTTGTTGAGTAATAGAATGTATAAGCATAGTATAATATAAATTAGAAAGAGAGGGGCACATTATAATGATAAGCTTAGATAAAGCTAATTCACTGCATAGCTCACTTTTTTTATTTTTTTCATATCCTAGAATTTTTGCTGCGTTAAGTACCTTTTCTTTTGTCTCATAAGAAAAAGATACATCTGGTCTATTATTTAATACCATAGAAACAGTTGATTGAGAAACACCAGCATATTCAGCAATATCTTTTGTTGTTATCTTACGATAAGATGTCAAGTAAACCACTCCTTTTCTTTTAGTTTTAGTATACAAAAAAGGAAGAAAAAAGACAAATTGATAATTAATAAATATTTTTTTTATTAATAGAGTTTGATAAATTTATTAATAATTTTTATTAATATTAATTAATAAAATATTAATTTTATTAATAATGGGGTGATATGAATTAAATATATTTAATTTTAGGATATTTTTTTTATTCTTTAGGAAATTATATTTTTAAAAATCTGTGGATAACTTAGATTATATTATTGCTTAAAGATTAAGAAATAAAACTTAAAGAATAAAAAATAATCATATGCCGCACCATTATTCCTGCACTACGTTTGGAAAGGGTGCATGGCTAAAAAAAATCGACGCTTCACAGTCGCTTAGCGATTTTTTTATAGTGTTGATATTGTTGAATAAATAAAATTTTTAATTTCAAATGAAGATTATAGCAATTAGAGACTAATAATTTTTTATTCAGGAGTAGTTAGTTGTTGCGAAATTATATAGGTATTAGCTATTAAATAAACCTTATTGACGTTGATAATGGAGTGTTTAGTGTCTATGATAAGCATGTATTAACTATTAAATAAAGCTTATTAGCAGAAGAACTTACTTTATGAAGTTTAAAATTAATATTAGTCAAATTAATATAAAAAATTATAAAGATGAAAAGCAAAAATTTTAATTTGTGATTATATTATGATATTCTCTCAATTTAAAATACAATTGAAAATTAAAATATTAATAAAAAGAGAAGTGAATCTTTGATTGAAAAAATTATGTTTATTAATAATATAAAAAATATTAATTTTAAAACAGTAAAGTTATTAATAAGTGAGTATTTACCTTGATTGACACCTATTGTAAGTAGTATTTATAATGACAGTATAAAATATATTTGCTAGCAAAAATAAATATATTAAAAGGGTGGTACGCATGATTAATATAGAAAAAAATTCTATTTCAGATTACTTACATCAAAATTTTACTTGTTCTTGTGGAAAAAATCACAAAACTAATTTAGATTATGTAGAAATATCAGAAGGTGCAATAAAGAAAATACCAGAGTATATTAAGAATAAATCTTATAAAAAAATATTTATGGTTGCAGATAAGAATACATACGTAGCAGCAGGAAAACAAGTGGAAGAAATTCTTAAAATAGCAAATATTGAAATAAGCAAAATTGTATTAGATGATGAAGAAGTTGTTCCAAATGAAGAAACTATTATGAAAATACAACTTGCTATGGAAGAAAATTATGATGTCATATTGGGAGTAGGTACTGGAACTATTAACGATATGTGTAAATATATAAGCTATAAACTTAGAATTGATTATATGATTATAGCTACAGCACCATCTATGGATGGATTTGCTTCAGTAGGAGCAGCACTTATAACTAATAATTTAAAAACAACATATGATGCTCATGTTCCAATAGCTATTATAGCAGATGTAGACGTTTTAGCTGAAGCCCCAATGAATATGATAACAGCAGGATTAGGAGATATATTAGGAAAATATACTTGCTTATGTGATTGGAAGATTGCTAATATTGTAAATGGAGAGTATTATTGTGAGACAATAGTTAAAATGGTTCAAAAATCTATAAAAAAAGTAGTAGAAAGTGCAGATCAAGTAATGCTACGTTCAAAAGAGGCTATAAGCAATATTACAGAAGCTTTAATTGGAACAGGAATTGCAATGAGCTTTGTTGGAAATTCAAGGCCAGCATCTGGAAGTGAACATCATATTTCTCACTATTGGGAAATGAAGTTCTTGTTTGAGGGTAGAAAAGCCGTATTACATGGAACAAAAGTAGGAATTGGAACAGTAGCTATTATAAAGTTATATGAAATGTTATTAAAAGAAGAAATAGATTTTAATAAAGCTAAGGAATTTGTAGAGAATTATAGTCAAAAAGCATGGGAAGAAAAAATGATTAAAAGCTATGGATGTGCTGCAAATGGTGTAATAGCTTTAGAAGGAAAAACAAAGAAGAACTCAAAAGAGCTTCATGCAAAGAGAATAAAACAAATAGAAGAACATTGGGATGAGATTATAAATGTTGTAAAAGAATCATTACCAAATGTTAAAGTGATTGAAGATATTTTATTATCTTTAGATGCACCAATTAATCCAAAACAAGTTGGTGTTGATTATGAGATGATTAAAGATAGTATATTAGTGGCAAAAGAAGTTAGAGATCGTTATACATTGTTACAACTATTATGGGATTTAGGTATGGCTGACAAAATGGCAACAAAAATTGCTGACTATTTTGAAGTTGGACAAAGTCAATATATAGAGTTAAATAACAAGTATATGGAAGATAAAATAGAAAAAATTAAATGTTTTATTTTAGATATGGATGGAACTATTTATTTAGGTAAAGATTTGTTTGATTTTACTAATGAATTTTTAGATACAGTAAAACAAACAGATAGAGAATATTATTTCTTCACAAATAATTCATCAAAAAGCCAAGAAAGTTATATTGAAAAATTAAAGAATATGAATATACTTATTGAACCAAAACAAATGATGATCTCAACTCATGTAATGATAAAATATTTAAAGAAAAACTACCCTGGAAAAAGTGTTTATGTTGTAGGAACTGAATCTTTATTAGATGAATTTAGAAAGTTTAATATAGAGTTAAACGATTGTGATCCTGATATTGTAATCATAGGGTTTGATACAAGCCTTACTTATAAAAAGCTTGAAAAGGCATGTAGTTTTATAAGAGAAGGAAAAACTTATTTTGGAATTAATCCAGATTTAAATTGTCCAATGGAAGGAAATACATTTATTCCTGACTGTGGATCAATGGCAAGGTTAATTGAAAGTTCTACAAATAGATTTCCTGAGTTCTTTGGTAAACCTTCTCATCATACACTGGAATATATAATTGAAGAAACTGGATATAAAGAAGATGAAATTGCAGTTGTTGGAGATAGATTATATACAGATATAGCAGTAACTAAAAATAGTGATGTTTTATCTATATTAGTATTAAGTGGAGAAACCACAAAAGAAGATATTGGTAAGAGTAGTGTTCAACCAGACATAATTGTAGATTCGGTAGCTGACATTACAAACTTAATTAAAAACAAAGCTGTATCTTAATTGAAGGGTCTGTTTCAAGATAAATGTTACTATATCTAAGAAGTTAATATTGAGTATAATCAAATTCGAATGCTAGTTTTTCCTTATATTCAATATTAACATTCGCTTAAATATAGTAAATAAAGATATATATGTTTTTTGACACAGCCATATCTCTAAAGTATAGAGAAAAATAAAAGTAGAATTTGTGAGGTATAAAAGTTATGGGTAAGTATGCTATTGGTATTGATTTTGGGACTTTATCAGTTCGTACATTATTAATTGATATAAAAACAGGAGAAGAGTTATTAACTAAAATTTATGAATATCCACATGGAGTAATGGTTGATAATATTCCAACAGGAGAAGAACTAGGAATTGACTGGGCTTTACAACATCCTAAAGATTATGAAATAGGGTTAATTGAAACCTTAAAAGGGATTATGGATGAAAATTTAGTAAATAATGATGATATAGTAGGAATAGGTGTGGATTTCACCTCTTCCACTATATTACCAACAACAAAAGAGGGTATTCCTCTTTGTTATTTATCAGAATATGAACATAATCCTCATGCTTATGCAAAGTTATGGAATCATCATTCAGCACAATATTGTGCTGATGAAATTTATAAAATTGCAAGTGAGACAAATCAAAAATGGTTGTCTTTATATGGGGGGAAAATTTCAAGTGAGTGGATGATACCTAAAATCATGCAAATTGTAAAAGAGGCTCCTAAAGTATATGAAGCAAGTGGTAGAATTTTAGAAGCGTGTGACTGGATTACATGGTTATTAACAGGTGAAGAGGTAAGGAGTGCTTGTGCAGCAGGCTATAAAGCTTTTTATCATCATAAAATGGGTTATCCAAGTAAAGAATTTTTCCATTCACTAGATAAAAAAATGGAGAATATAGTAGAGGAAAAGTTATCTACTAATATTAAATCCATAGGTGAATGTTTAGGATATCTAACTAAAAATATGGCTGAAAAAACAGGATTAAAAGAAGGTACTCCAGTAGGGGTTAGTATTATAGATGCTCATGCTTCTGTAGCTGCAAGTAAGATTGATGGACCAGGAAAAATGCTGATAATTATGGGGACATCTTCTTGTCACATGTTATTGTCTGAAACAGAAGAAGGAATTCCAGGAGTTTGTGGAATAGTAAAGGATGGTATTCTTCCAGGATATTTTGGATATGAGGCTGGACAATGTTGTGTGGGAAATCATTTTGCTTGGTTTAAAGAAAATGCCTTACCAGCTAAATATAAAGAAGAAGCAAAAAAATTAGGTATTAGTGATTTTGATCTATTAAATCAAAAATTAGAAAACTATAAAGTCGGAGAGAGTGGACTTATAGCATTAGATTGGTTTAATGGAGTAAGATCAACTTTAATGGATTTTGATTTAACAGGTATGATATTAGGAATGACATTAAAGACTAAACCAGAAGAAATTTATAGAGCATTAATAGAAGCAACTGCTTATGGGACAAGAGTTATTATTGAACAATTTGAAAAGCATGGTGTTCCAGTTAATGAAATATGTGTAGCTGGTGGAATACCATTAAAGAATCCTATGTTACTTCAAATATATGCTGATGTATGCAATAAAGAAATAAAAATTATAGATACTAAGCAATCAGGAGCTTTAGGTAGTGCTATTTTAGGGATTGCAGCAGCAAAAGAGGAATTGACAGGATATAAAAATGCTAATGATGTAGCTAGACATTTAGGTAAAGTAAAAGAAGAGACATTTAAGCCTATTCATGAAAATGCAGTTACATATGATAGCTTATACAAAGAGTATTTATTGCTTAATGATTATTTTGGCAAAGGTGCAAACGATGTCATGAAAAGATTGAAAAATATTAAAGCAACAGCAAAGCATAAATAATAGGCTATGTTTTAAAATAACACCAACGTTTTTATGTAGGACGTTGGTGTTATTTTATTATTTTATTCCAGACACGTAATACATTTCTTCATTATCGATACTTTTATCAATATAAAAATAATTATTCATTATAGTTATGGTGATTTCTACTGGAGGAAGTACATTGTATTTTATTTGAGGATTTTTTAAATGCACAGTATTTATTGTTTCTTTACTATCTGAATGAGCAATAACTATTTTACCATCTTTATTTAAAAGGTTATAAAGTTTGTTAAACAGTGCATACTTATCTTTAAAATGAGGATAAGCTGAGTAAATAAAAATATAGTCAAATGTATAATTCTCAAGATTCATAATATCATTTACAATAAATTCAACTCGCTTATCATTATACTTATTTTTACATACCTTAATCATATTCTCAGAATTATCAACGGCAACGATTTTAGCAGGAGATTTTTCTAATAAATAACTAATTAATATACCTGTTCCTGTTCCAACATCAAGTATTTTAGCACCATTTTTTATATCTGATAATTCTATAATTCTTCTGATTTTTTTATCGTCATGTTTACACATTTCATCCCACTTAAATGCAACACTATTAAAAAATTCTAAATCATCCATTTATAATTACATCCTTATCTATTTTATTTTCAATAATTTTAATTATTATTGGTATTAATATAAGTTGAATAATTATTCCCCATATTCCCTTTATAAAACTACCTGTTAAGAATGAAGCAAGTACAAAACCATTTCCTGAAACAGTTAACAAAATATAATTTGTTATACCTGAAATTAATCTACCTATAATCATAGCAGTTATTAAAGAGATAAAAATATTATACTTTTTATTTTTGTACATTAATCCTGCTATTAGCCCATAGCTTGCAAGTTCAAATGCCATACATATTCCTATTGGATATATAGGAGGCATTCCTGAAATAATTGAATTAATTAATGGAGTTATAAATCCTATAAGTAAGCCATATTTTTCTCCAAGGATAAATCCACAAAGTAATACAGGTATGTGCATAGGTAAAAATATATTACCTGGTAATCCTGTCATATGAAAGGTATATGGAATTATTATTCCTAATGCTAGGAGTAATCCAGCCCGTACTAGATTTTTTGTCTTTTCATTCATTTTTAATTTCTCCTTATAATCAAATATTTATTAGTACTTTAAAAGTTTTCTTTACAATATTTTTATTATGAATTATTTCTTTTAGAACAGTTATCATAGAAGAATTTTTTTAAAAGTAAAATAATATTATATATAATGATAATTTTTAGGAGAAGGATATATGTGCATTTTAAAAACGGAAAATGGGTTTATAGTACCAGTAAAATATGTAAAAGCAGAAGAATTGTATGGAATTGGAAATATAGATTACTCATATAATAAAAATTCCTATATGTATCAAGTAAAAGATGATGATGTAGAAAAATATACAGATATACAATCTACTAATACTTCTTGTGAGAAAATAAATATACAAAAAAATAAAGGTTTAAATTATGAGAATTGTAGTAATTGTAAAATAAATTGTAGTTTACAAAAAAATAAAGAAGAATTAGCAATAAAATTTACTAAAAGAGCAATTGAGGATGTTAAATCAGGAAAGAAGGAAAAAATAAATGCTATCTGGCTTGAAATTTCGGGTTGTTTTGGAGAAATAATTTCTTTACTTGATGCAAAGGATCCAGATGTTTTATATTTACTTAAAGAATTTGTTAATTTAAATTATTTTGGTAGTATATGTGGAGATTCAGGTGAAACAGCTTATGAAAGAATATTGCAAACATTGAATACCGATTATGTATTTATTATTTGTGGAGCAGTGCCTTTAAAGGATAATGGATTGTATACAACAATTGCAACTTATAAAGGTAGAAAAATAACTGCTATGGAGGGGGTTAAAACTATAGCCCAAAATGCAAAATATATTATTACAGTAGGAACTTGTGCTGCTTATGGTGGACCTACTGCTGCCAGACCTAATTTATCTGAAGCTGTTAGTGTTAAAGAATTTCTAAAAAGAGATGATGTTATTTTAATACCAGGATGTCCAGCAAATCCAGTTTGGACTATGGGGATTTTAGGGTATCTTACTTCTTATGGAGTACCGGAATTAGATAGTGATGGAAGACCAAAAGCATATTATGGACAAACAATTCATGATAATTGTTTAAGAAGAAGATTCTTTGATGCAGGAATATTTGCAAAGAAATTCGGTGATGAAGAATGTATGTTTAAGTTAGGCTGTCAAGGACCAATGACTTATGCATATTGTCCAATAAGTAGGTGGAATGGAACTGAAAATTGGCCAATTAGAGATAATACAAACTGCATAGGATGTGCTGGACCTAAATTTCCAGATGGCAATGAGCCATTTGTTAGATATGGAGGGGTTTAGATATATGACTAAAATAACAATTGATCCTATAACAAGAGTAAGTGGACTTTTAAATATTGAGGTAGAGATTGAAAATAATAAAATTGTTGATGCTAAAAGTACTGGTAGTCAATTTAGAGGTTTTGAGCAAATATTTCAAGGAAGATCACCTTTAGATATTATATATTTAGCTCCAAGAATATGTGGAATTTGCTCTACTCATCATACAATGGCAGCAACTTTAGCTTTAGAAGATGCAATGAAAGTTACCCCAGATTTTAATGGAAAAATTGTACGTGATATTGCTAATGGATTTGAATTACTCCAAAATTATTTAAGACATATTTATTTATTTGTGTTTCCTGACTATGTAGATATATTACATTTGAATCCATTATATAAGACTGAATCAGCAAAACAGGTTGATTATAGATTATCTAAAGTAGATACAGACAGAATAAATGCTGATTATTTAGAAGCAGTAAAATATAGCAGAGAAGCGCATAGAGGAGTAGCTGAATTGACAGGAAAAGTACCACATTGTCATGGGATATTTGTAGGAGGAACAACTACAAACATTAATATACAGCAGATAGAAAATATTAAATATAGTATTAATGTAATAGGTAATTTTGTTGAAGAAAAACTAATACCAGATGTTTATAGAATATCAGAAGTGTATAATGATTATTTTAAAATTGGTAAAGGTCATGGAAATCTAATGTGTTATGAATTATACAATGATTATTCACCTCCAATAAAGTATTGTATTCCTGGAGTCATTATAAATGGGGTAAAAGAAACATTTGATATTAATAATATTACTGAGAATATTACTAAAACATGGGCAGATGGAATTTCAGAAACAATTATTCCAGGCTTAGATAAACCAGCAAAACCTAATGCATATAAAGAGAATGCATATAGTTGGATAAATGCTCCAAGATATAATGGATATTCTATGGAAGTAGGTTCATTAGCAAGAATGACGTTAAATGGGGGATATAGTGGCGGAATATCTACAATGGATAGAATTGTAGCTAAGTCTTTAGAAGCAAAGAGAATTTGTGAAACAATAAAAAGTCTAATAGAACTACTTAAGATGGGAAAAGCATATCAAAAAGAGTGGGAAATACCTGAAAAAGCAAAAGGAATAGGTTTAATAGAAGCAGAAAGAGGTGCTTTGGGACATTGGTTATCAATAGATAAAAAGGTTGTTTCAAATTATACATTGATACCTCCATCAGCTTGGAATTTATCACCTAAAGATGGTAAAGGAGTAAAAGGTACAGTTGAGCAAGCTTTAATAGGAACAGCAATAAATGATATTAAATATCCAGTGGAAATAGGAAGAATAGTTAGAAGTTTTGATCCATGCTTAAATTGTGCCGCTCATATTGTTACTGATAAATATAAACCTTTTAATATAAATATAGTATGATAAAAATTTTTGGTGTAGGAAATATACTCCTTTGTGATGATGGGATAGGAGTAAGGGTAGTAGAAAAAATAAAAGATAAAATAGAAAAACTCAATAAAGACATAAAGGTTATAATTGGAGAAACTGATTACATGTATTGTTTGGACTGCATAGACAAAGAAGACATTGTTATCATAGTTGATAGCATGTATTTAGGATTAAAGCCAGGAGTTATTTCTATTTTTGATTTTAAAGAATGTGATAGTTTTATTACAAATAGTAGAGATGAGCATAATGAAAGTTTATTAAAGATTTTAAGAAAAGAATATAGAGAAGTAAATGGCTATTTAATAGGTATAGAGATAGAAAAAATAGATTTTTCTTTAGAGTTATCTAAAACTTTAAAAAATGAATTCTTAAATATATCAATTAAAGTCTTTAATGAAATAAAAAATATACTTAAAAGGATTTATGGTGTGGATTATGCATGAAGTATCTTTAATGAGTTCGGTAATAGATATGGTTGAAGATAATTGTAAAAAAAATAATATCAATAAGGTGACTAAAATTATTTTAAAAATAGGAGAATTTTATTATATTGAAAAATCGTATCTTATTTTTGCATTTGAAGCATTAAGTAAAAATGGAATTTGTGAGGGTGCAAAATTAGAAATAAATGAAGTTAAGGCAAAAGCATATTGTAAAAAGTGTCAACAAGAATTTTCAATAAGTTTTACAAATAAAAAATGTCCTAAGTGTAATTGCTTAAGTAATGAAATAATTTCAGGTTATGAGATGTTACTTTATAGAATCGAAGGGGAGTAATCATATAAAAAAGAAGTGGGGAATATGATAAGAAAAAAGATTGTAATTAAAGGAATAGTACAAGGTGTTGGCTTTAGACCATTCGTTTATAGGATAGCATTAAATAATAATTTAAAAGGATATGTTAAGAATTCTAATAAGGGTGTAGTTATAGAAGTTCAAGGTAATTCTATAAATGTAGAAAATTTTTTAGAAGAAATTAAGGAAAAACCACCAGAGTTAAGTTATATAGATGAAATAAAAATAGAAGATAAAAAATTAGCAAGTTTTAAAGGATTTAAGATTATAGAAAGTAGTGAAGATAATAAAGAGATTACTTTAATATCTCCAGATATAGCAACATGTAAAGAATGTGAAAAAGAATTATTAAATATAAATAATTATAGAAGATATAATTATGCTTTTATAAATTGTACTAATTGTGGGCCAAGATTTTCTATTATAGATAATCTTCCTTATGATAGAAAGAATACTTCAATGAGTAAGTTTGTAATGTGTTTTGAATGTACTAAAGAATATAGAAATCCTATAAATAGAAGATTTCATGCAGAACCAACATGTTGTACAAGTTGTGGTCCACAATTAACTCTTTTAAATAATAAAGGAGAATTAATTCAGAATATTAATGAAGTATATGAGGTTAAAAAGTATTTAAAGGAAGGAAAAATTATATGTGTAAAGGGGATAGGTGGATTTAATCTTATATGTAATGGTAAGGATGAAACTTCAATAGAACAGCTTAGAATTAGAAAGAATAGAAAACGGAAACCATTAGCATTAATGATGAGAGATAAGGATGTTGTTTCTAAATATTGCAATATAAATTCAGTAGAAGAAAAGATTTTAACTGGAAATAAAAAGCCAATATTACTTTTAGAAAAAAAGAATAGTTTACTTCCGAATAATATTGCATTTGATAATAAACGATTAGGAGTAATATTGCCATATAGTCCAATTCATTATTTGTTATTTGATGAAGAGATAGATGTTCTAATATTTACCAGTGGGAATTTAAGCGGAACTCCTATTATATATGATAATTTCAAGGCAATAAACAAGCTTAAAAATATCTGTGATTACTTTTTGATTCATGATAGGAATATTAATAACCCAATAGATGATTCTGTAGCAATTGTAACGTTAAATGAGGAAAGGCTTATAAGGTTAGGAAGAGGATATGCACCAGTATCTTATAAATATAATTTAGAAAATAATATTTTATCTTTAGGTTCTGAATTCAAAAATACATTTTCTTTAAGTTGTAGAGATTATTTTTTTACTAGTCCATATATTGGAGATATGGATAGTATTGAATCTATCAAGTATTTTGAAAAACATTTAAACTTTATGCAAAAAATTTATAAAATTAAACCTAATATAATTGCTTACGATAATCATCCTAATTATTGGTCAAATGGTTTTATTAAAAGTTATATTAATAATAATCAATATAAAACAATAAAATTACACAATAATTGCAATATGGTAGGGGTATATCATCACCATGCTCATATAGTTAGTTGCATGTTTGAAAATAATGAGAGAAACAAAGTTATTGGTGTTGCTTTTGATGGCGTTGGATATGGAGAAGATAAGAAATTATGGGGAGGAGAATTTTTAATATGTGATTATAAAAAATTTAGAAGAGTTGGTCATATTGAATACATGGCTCTACCTAGTGGTGATGGAGCAGTAAAAGAACCATGGAAAATTGGTATTTCATTAATATATAAAGCTTTTAAAGAAGAAAAATTATGGTGTAAAGAAAATGGTTTTACTTATATAAATAATGATAAATTTAAAGAAAATTTTTTTAATAGTATATTTGATAGTATATATGATAATTCAATAAATAAAATACAGAAAGTTAAAAAAATTTTTAATAATAAATCTGTTAACTTTATTATTAAGATGATTGAAAAAAATATTAATTCTCCTTTAACATCTAGCATTGGAAGACTATTTGATGGAGTTGCTAGTATTTTAGGTTTTATAGAGTGTGTAGATTATGAAGGAGAGGCAGCTTTGTATCTACAAAATTTAGCAGAAGATTTTAAATGTTCGTTAAATAATAAGACAGAATATGAAAAGAAATATAAATATGAAATAATTAAAAAAAATTTAATGTATGTAGTAAATACTAATAAAATTATATTAGAAATTTTAATGGATATAAGAAATAACTTATGCGAAGGTGAAATAGCATTAAAATTTCATAATACTATAATAGATTTTTCACATAAACTTTTACTTAAAATTAGAAAAGAGGAAAAGTTAAATACAGTAGCTTTGAGTGGAGGAGTATTTCAAAATCAAATATTATTAGAAGGATTATATATTAAATTAAAAAATGATAACTTTAAGGTTTTAACTCATAAATTTATACCGTGTAATGATAGTGGATTATCTATAGGACAAATTATTATAGCAAGTGAATTAGGCACATAAATAAAGTAATAGAAATAATAGACGAGAATACTGGCCTATTATTTTTTCTGAATGTGCTTTATATAAGGAGTAAAAAGAAAATATGTGTGTAGCAATTCCAGGTAGAGTATTAGAATTATATAACAAGTATGCACTAATTCAGTTTGGAAAAATAAATAAAGTGATAAACATATCATTAATAGAGGATTTAAAAAAGGGAGAATATGTATTAGTGCATGCAGGATGTGCGATAGAAAAAATGAATGAAGAAGAGGCTTTAGAGACATTAGAAATATTTAAAACATTAATAATGTAATATTTTGCTTAGGTAAGATTTTGTAGTAAGCTAATATAATTTAATAAAGGGAAAAATGATATGTATATCAATAATTTAAAGAAATCAGAAGAAATAGAAATAGCGCTTAAGTTGATAAAGAAAATAAAAGAAAAAGCAATGGAAATAGAAGAAATAAGAATAATGGAAGTATGTGGTACCCATACGAAAAGTATTTATAATAATGGAATAGATAAATTATTACCCCAAAATATAAAATTGATATCAGGGCCTGGATGTCCTGTATGTGTAACTCCACAAAATTATATAGACGGTGCTATAGAGTTAAGTAAGAAGAAAAATATAATCATAACTTCATTTGGAGATATGATTAAAATTCCAGGAACTAAAAGTTCTCTAAGAGAAGAAAAGGCGATAGGGAGAGATATAAGGATTATATATTCTCCATTAGACGCATTAAAAATAGCACAAGAAAATAAAACTAAAGAAGTAGTATTTTTAGCAGTAGGATTTGAAACAACAGCACCTTTAATAGCATTGACTTTAATAGAAGCAAAGATTAATAACATTAATAATTTTTCTATTTTACATTCATTAAAAACTATGCCAAATGCAATGAAAGCATTAATTTTAGATGAAAAGATAAAGATTGATGGCTTTATATGTCCAGGTCATGTAGCAACAATAATAGGGAGTAGAGTTTTTGAACAATTATCAAAAAAATATAAATTACCAATGGCAGTGTGTGGTTTTAAAGCTATAGATATATTATGTGGAATACTTTATATAATAACGATGAAGGAAAAAGATGAGTATAATTGTATTAATTTTTATAAAACATTTGTTAAAGGGCTTGGAAATAAAAAAAGTAAAGAGATATTAGAAGAGGTTTTTATAAATGGAGATAGTATTTGGAGAGGGCTAGGAAATATTAAAAATACAGGTTATATGTTAAAAGAAGAATATAGTTATTTTGATGCAAATATACGATTTGCATTAAAAGATAAGAATATTATATCAAATAAAAATTGTATATGTGGAGAAATTTTAAAAGGAATTAAAATGCCAAAAGATTGTATATTGTTTGGAAAAGTGTGTACTCCGAGTAATCCAATAGGGCCTTGTATGGTATCGAGTGAAGGAACTTGTGGAATAGTATATGAGAATATTTAGGAGGTAATATGGATATTATAACTTTAGCACATGGGAGTGGAGGAGGAGAAACTAATAAACTAATAGAAGATATATTTATAAGATATTTTAATACAAAAGAATTAAAAGAGCAAAATGATTCAGCTATATTAAATGAACTTAACGGAAAAATTGCAGTAACAACAGATAGCTTTGTAGTAAATCCAATATTTTTTAAGGGGGGAGATATAGGGAAATTAAGTATTTGTGGAACTGTGAATGATTTAGCAGTAAGTGGAGCAACTCCATTATACATTACAGTGGGATTTATTATTGAAGAAGGTTTTCAAATAGATGATCTTAAAAAGATAGTAAAATCAATGGCTAATACTGCAAAAGAAGCGAACGTAAAGATAGTAGCAGGAGATACAAAGGTTGTAGAAAAAGGACGGGGAGACAAAATATATATAAACACTACTGGAATCGGAGTAATAGAAGAGTATGGATATATATTAAAAGGTAGCAATATAAAAGTAGGTGATAAAATAATTCTAAGTGGAACCATAGGAGAACATGGTATGTGTATAATTAACGAAAGAGAGAAATTAGGTGTACAGTCTGATATTGTAAGTGATTGTGCTCCTTTGAATGCGTTAACTGAAGAGATTATTAAATGTACTAAAAAAATTAGAATTATGAGAGATCCAACAAGGGGAGGATTAGCTAATACTTTAAATGAACTTGTAAATATTAGTGGGAAAAGCATGAGGATTTATGAAAAAGATATCCCTATAACTGATGAAGTTGGGAATTTTTGTAGTCTTCTAGGTTTTGATCCATTATATGTTGCTAATGAAGGAAAGTTAATTTGCATAGTGAGCAAAAGCGAAGCAGAAAAAGTGTTAAGAGTGATGAAGTCGAATATACTAGGAAAGGATTCAGCTATAATTGGTGAGGTTATAGAAGATGATAAAAGATATCTTTACATTGAAAATGCTTTGGGATCAACAAAAATATTAAAAATGGCACAAGGAGAATTATTGCCAAGAATATGTTGAGTTTTATAAATTAATATTTCGGAGGTGAAATGCTATGTGGATGTTAATAACTATTTTAATAGTAATGGTAATAGGAGTAAGTATAGCATATATTTCAGCTATACATAATATTAAATAAATTAATTACGTTTTAAAACAGTGTTGATATTAAGTATAAGGTGAACTGATATTAAAATTTGCTTTACACTTAACATCAACTTTTTTTAACAAGCACATTAATACACTATAGATTATTTAAAGCATTGTCACACGATTTAGTTTATTTACTTGTTGCTAATTTAATTTCATAAGTAGTACATGCTTTTAAATCATCTAAAATTTTTAAACCTATTTCAAGATCATTTAATTTATCAATATTTATAAAAGCATACTTTTTTATAATAAAGAATAGTGCAATTATATTAATTTAAAACCTCTTAATATATTGTTAGTAGAAATAATTTTTAGATAAAAATAAAAGTATTACAGAAATGGAGGTATTATGAAAAAAGTATTTTTAGTAATAAAAAAAATCTTGTTAATACTTTGGTGGCAAGATATAGAAAAATCAAATCTTTTTGTACGAATATTAAACTATATATGGGCATTTACTTTAAGTTTTGGAGCTTTTTCTTTAGTATATTTATCTAATATGAATTTAATTTTAAAAATAATTATAGGAACGTATTTGATTCTTAATTTTATGTCATTTTGGCCAACTTCAAATTTATTAGATGATAAAGATGAAGTTGAAGGTGGTATATTTTATATTTTTCAAAGGATATTTGTTTTATTTTCATTTGTAATTATTTTAAAGCATGTTATTAATGAGGAAAAATAGTTAAATTACATTATTTGTTAAATTATTTTTTATTACAATATTTTGATAGAAAGCTATTAAATAATCCAATTTTAGGATAAAAATAATATATAAAATTAATTGCTAATATAGTAGAATAGAAAAATATATTATATATTTTTCATATGGTGTCTTCCATTTAAATAGTTTATTAATTATTTGTTTGAATAAAATTAATACTTTTGATGGAATAATATTAATGTCATATATAAAAAACTCCAACTTTTTAATAAAAGCTGAAGTTTTTATTATAATTTTACTAAATACAATGAATTGCTTATTGAAAATTATGTTGCTCTATTTTTTTTATAATTTCTTTTATTGTTTTTGAA
Organism: Clostridium sp. CTA-5; assembly: GCF_054768135.1. Lineage (NCBI taxonomy): Bacteria > Bacillati > Bacillota > Clostridia > Eubacteriales > Clostridiaceae > Clostridium > Clostridium sp. CTA-5. Next base: position 137,139 of record NZ_BAAAAT010000009.1, read on the forward strand.
GATTCAATAACTTTCTTTTTATCTTCAGATGATAGTATATCAAAATACTTATATAATTTATCAGTCATATTAGCTTTAATAGTTTTAATCATTTCTGTACCGGATTCTGTATTATTAAGTAAGATTTCCTTACGATTTTCAGGATTAACTTCTCTATTTATATATCCTTTATTAACTAAGTTATTTACTATACCTGTGGTTTGCTGTTTAGTAATCATAAGTTCTTTAGCTAAATTAGTCATATTAATAGAATTAAATTTATCTAGAATACATAATGTTTGCATTTGTAATCTACTAATAATAATTGCAGAATTTGTTTCTGTTGGTCTAATTATCAATTTTTTCATACAAATAGAGAGATCCATTAATTCATTTAAAATATCTAAAGTATCTTTATTTTTCAAGAAAATCACCTAACATTTCATTTAGATTTTATAGATTGTATCTATAATTAAGTTTATACAGTAATCATAAAAAAGTCAACAAATATTAACAGTAAATATTTATTGACATAGATAAAATTTCGTTGTAAGATAAGTTTCATAGTAAACAAATGTTGATAATTAAAAATAAAAAACAATTAGTAATGCTGGTTAATTATGGGGTGAGTTTTAGCTACCAGTACAAATATTATAAAAATATTCAATAATAAACAAAAAAAGAAAGGATTAAAAGTATATGCTTAAATTATTAAAACATTTAAAAAAATCAGTTTGGCCTATTCTAGCTATATTAGTTTTATTAGTTGTACAATCAGCTTGTGATTTAACTTTACCAAAATATACTTCAAATATTGTTAATATAGGTATTCAACATGGGGGAGTAGATAAAATAACTCCAGATGTAATTAGAGAGAGTGAAATGAAAAAACTTTCCTTATTTATGGAAAATGAAGATTATAAAAAAGTAATAGAAAATTATGATTTACTTTCTAAAGCATCTACTTCAAATAATAATTATCCTTTGTTAGAAGAAGAAAATCTTTATGTATTAAAAGATACTAATAAAGATAAAATTGAAGAATTAAATTTAATATTGGGAAAACCAATGGTACTGCTTGAGTATTTTGAAAGCGGATCAGATGAAGTTAAGGCAGTTGAAGAGAAGATACTTAACTCATTTCCAGCTGGGGTATTACCACAAGGTGCAGATATATTCGATGCATTTAAAGTTATGCCAAAAGAACAATTAAAAGAAATAACATCAAAAATGAATGAAACATTTAGTAAGTTAGATGATAATACTATTAATCAAATGGCAGTTTCATTTGTAAGAAATGAATATAATACAGTTGGTATAGATATGGATAAATACCAAACACATTATATATTTGTATCTGGTGCAAAGATGCTTGGATTTTCATTAGTGAGTATGGTATCAATAATGCTTGTAGCTTTAATAGCTTCAAGAGTAGCAGCTATATTTAGCCGTGACTTAAGAAGCAGTGTATTTAAAAAGGTTGTTGGATTTACAAATAAAGAATTTGATGATTTTTCAACAGCATCATTAATTACACGTTGTACTAATGATATTCAACAAGTTCAATTACTTACAGTAATGGTACTTAGATTTGTATTATATGCTCCAATTCTTGGAATAGGTGCTTATATAAAAGTTTTAAATACTAATAGTTCAATGTCTTGGGTTATTGGTGTTGCAGTACTTTCTATATTAAGTCTTGTTATTATATTATTTGCAACAGCTATGCCTAAATTTAAAAAATTACAAAAGTTAGTTGATAGAATAAATTTACTTGCTAGAGAAATATTGACAGGCCTTCCAGTAATACGTGCATTTAGTACTGAAAAACATGAAGAAGAACGTTTTGATAAAGCAAATAAAGATTTAACAGATGTTAATTTATTTGTTAATAAAATAATGACATGCATGATGCCTGCAATGATATTTATAATGAATGCAATTACAATATTAATAGTATGGGTTGGGGCTAGTAAAATAGAGAATGCAACAATGCAAGTTGGAGATTTAATGGCATTTATTCAATACACAATGCAAATTATAATGGCATTCTTAATGCTTTCAATGATATCAGTTATGATGCCACGTGCTGCAGTATCAGCAAAGCGTATTGCAGAAGTTTTAGATACAGAAGTATCAGTAGAAGATCCTGTATCAGCCAAAGTATTTGATGATACTAAAAAAGGTTATGTGGAATTTAATAATGTTAGTTTTAGATATCCGAATGCAGAAGAAGATGTTATAAGTAATATTAACTTTATTGCAAAACCAGGACAAACTACAGCAATTATAGGAAGTACGGGTAGTGGTAAAACTACATTAATTAACTTAATTCCTCGTTTCTTTGATATAACAGAAGGAGAGATATTAGTTGATGGAGTAGATGTAAGAAATGTTACTCAACATGATTTAAGAAATAAAATTGGTTATGTACCTCAAAAAGCAATGTTATTCTCAGGAACAATAGAATCCAATATTAAATATGGTGTTGAAAATGCTTCAGATGAAGTAATGGTGAATGCTGCTAGTGTTGCACAAGCTACTGAATTTATAGAAGCAAAACAAGATACATACAATAGCTCAATTTCTCAAGGTGGAAATAATGTATCAGGTGGTCAAAAACAAAGATTATCAATAGCAAGAGCAATTGCAAAACAACCAGAAATATATATTTTTGACGATAGCTTTTCTGCTCTTGATTATAAGACAGATATTGTTCTTAGAAAAGCATTAAACGAACAAATAAAAGACGGTACTATTTTAATTGTAGCTCAAAGAATTAGTACAGTATTAAATGCTGATCAGATTATTGTTTTAGATGAAGGAAAAATAGTAGGAAAGGGTACACATAAAGAATTATTAAAATCCTGTGAGGTTTATAAGCAAATTGCTTTATCACAACTTTCAAAGGAGGAACTTGAGGATGAGTAAGGATAATGTGCAAAGAAAAGCTCCAATGGGCGGCGGAAAAATGGGTACAGGAGAAAAAGCTAAGAATTTTAAAAGTACTATGAATAAATTAGTAAAGTACTTAAGTGAATATAAAATTCCTATAATACTTGTATTTATTTTTGCTATTGGAAGTACAATATTTTCTATAGTAGGACCTAAAATTTTAGGTAATGCAACTACTGAGTTATTTGAAGGATTTATGAGTAAAATATCTGGAGGACCAGGAATTAATTTTAATAAAATTAGTGAAATACTTGGGATATTAATTTGTTTATATGCTGTTAGTGCAGTATTCTCTTTCATACAAGGAATATTGATGACAAATGTTTCTCAAAAGTTAACATATAAACTAAGAAAAGAATTATCAGAGAAAATTCATCGTATGCCAATGAAATTTTTTGATGGGAAAACTCATGGTGAAGTTTTATCAATTTTTACAAATGATATAGACACTTTATCTCAAAGTTTAAATCAAAGTGCAACTCAACTTATAACATCAATAACAACTGTAATAGGTATTATGATAATGATGTTTAGCATTGATTGGATAATGACTTTAGTAGTTTTATGTATAATACCAATTTCTGTTGTAATTATAGGCGTTGTAATTAAAAATTCTCAAAAGTATTTTAAAGAGCAACAAAAATATTTAGGTCATGTAAATGGGCAAGTTGAGGAAGTGTTTAGTGGGCAAAATATAGTTAGGGTGTTTAATAAAGAACAAAAAGTAATTGATGAATTTGAAAAATCTAATGATGTACTATATAAGTCAGCATGGAAATCACAATTTTTATCAGGGCTTATGATGCCTATTATGACTTTTGTAGGTAATCTTGGATATGTAGCAGTTTCAATTTTAGGTGGATATTTTGTTATTAAAGGTAGAATTACAGTTGGTAATATTCAATCATTTATTCAATATAGTAGAAACTTTACTCAACCAATGGGGCAAATTGCTCAAGTTTCAAACTTACTACAATCAACAGCAGCTGCTGCTGAAAGAGTTTTTGAATTTTTAGAGGAAGAAGAGGAAGAACAATTTGTTAAGAATCCTGCATCTATTGATGATGTTCATGGTAATGTAGAATTTAAAAATGTACACTTTGGATATAACCCAGAAAAAATTATAATAAATGATTTCAATGCTAAAATTAAACAAGGACAAAAGGTCGCAATTGTAGGACCAACAGGAGCTGGTAAAACAACTATGATTAAGCTTTTAATGCGTTTCTATGATGTAAATGATGGAGCGATTTTAATTGATGGTAATGATTTAAGAAACTTTAATCGTAGTGAACTTCGTGAAGCTTTTGGTATGGTATTACAGGATACATGGCTATATAATGGAAGTATAATGGAGAATATCAGATATGGTAAATTAAATGCGACTGATGAAGAAGTAATAAAAGCAACTAAAGCAGCTCATGTTCATAATTTTGTAAAAACTTTACCTGATGGATACAATATGGAATTAAATGAAGAAGCAAGTAACGTTTCACAGGGACAAAAACAATTATTGACAATAGCAAGAGCTATATTAGCAGATCCAAAAATCCTTATTCTTGATGAAGCTACAAGTTCAGTTGATACAAGAACAGAAGTACTTATTCAAAAAGCAATGGATAATCTAATGAAGGGAAGAACTAGTTTTGTTATAGCACATAGATTATCGACTATAAAAGATGCTGATTTAATTCTTGTAATGAATGATGGAGATATTATAGAACAAGGAAATCATGAAGAGTTATTATCTCAAAATGGATTCTATGCTAACCTTTATAATTCACAATTCGAAAATGCAAAGGCAATGTAAATATATTAATTTAGTATTAAATTTATAGATTAATATTATAAAAAAATATTTGTAATTACTAATTTATAAGGTCAATAAAAATTAAAAATATAACTATAAAAACTTAAGGGCCTAAATATTAATTTATTTTAATGTTTAGGTCTCTTTTTATTTTTTAGAAAATTATATTACTAAATACTTTAAGGATAAGTTTAAAAATATCTTGTTTTAAAGATAAAATAAGTACCACTAAAAATAATCATATTATTATTCTAAACTATATTTGGAGAGGTTATAGGATTTAAAATATATATTTTTTTAATATAATTAAAATAAAAATGGAAATAATAAAATAATTGTCCAAAATAATGAAAAAGTGATATAATATTGAAAACAATATCATATGATAAAGCTGACATTTAGAAAACTTATATTTGAAAGGGGTAGTAGTTTATTAAATTGATAGAAGATATAAATGTTAGTGATGTTAGCAATTAGATAAAAATTGGGAGTGAGTTTTATGATAAATAAAATAGAAGAAAATGAATTAATGCAAGCATTTTATACTTTAATGCCATATTTTAAATATTATTTTGATGATGAATTAATTTTTACTATATCTAATACTGAAAAGTTTTTGTTAGTAAAAGATAGTGAAAATTTAAAAATGAAATCTAAAACAGGAGATTTAATACCAAATGGCTGTGCAGCTGATGTATGCTTAAAAGCTAAAAAACAAGTTTCTGTTCTAGTTCCTGAAGATGTTTTTGGTGTACCATTAAAAACTATAGCAATTCCAGTTTTTGAAAATAATCAAATGGCAGGAACAATAGTAATTGGAATGAGTGTAGCAAGAAAAGAAAAGGTTGCAGATATGTCAAATACTTTATCAGAGTCATTAGGACAGATAGGTAGTAATTTATTTGATATGGCATCTGGACTTCAAAAAATATCTGAAACTAATTCAGATATAGAAAAATTTATAGAGATTACAAATGATAATTATAAGAAAACAGATGATGTATTAAAATTTATAGAAAGTATAGCTAAACAAACTAATCTGTTAGGATTAAATGCAGCTATAGAATCAGCAAGAGCAGGGGAATATGGAAAAGGATTTAGTGTAGTATCTAATGAAATTAGAAAATTATCTCAATCAAGTAGTCAATCTATAAATGAAATTAATCAAATATTGAGTGATATACAAAATTCAATAAATAAGATATATAATAGATTTAATGCTTCAAATTCATTATTAGATAGACAAGCATCAGGGTTAGAAGAAATTACTGCAACAGTTCAAGAACTTAATTCTACAGCAGCACTTCTAAAGGAGTTCGCTAGTACAATATAAGGCATATTCAAAAAAATAGATCAGTATGTTTGTATATTTTACCTCATACTTCGTCGGCAAACTAAGCTAATAGCTCACTATTAACTTAGTTTGTCTAATTGTCTGAAACAAAATATATGTTACATCGTTGATCTATTATTTCATTTCATGTGCCTAAAAAGGGAGATGTTAATATGAAAATAACCACATTAATAGAAAACACACAAGATAAGGAAGAAAAGCTAAAAAATGAACATGGCCTTTCTATGTTTATTGAATATAATGGTTGTAATGTTTTATTTGATACAGGAAAAACAGGAGATTTTATTGAAAATGCTGAAAAATTAAATGTTGATCTTAATAAGACTGATATTTTAGTTTTAAGCCATGCACACTATGATCATTGTGGTGGAGTGAAAAGACTATTAGAAACTTATAACATAAAGCCTAAACTTATAGTAAGTAAGTATTTTTTTGATAGAACAGATAAATACCATTATTCAGACGGAAGTCTTAAATCAGATTTTTCAAAAGAATCTGGTTATGCATATATAGGAATTGATTTTGATAAAAAATATATTGAAACTAAAGGGATTCCAATAGAAAGTTTGGAAAAAGATGTTCTAGAAATTTGTGATAATATTTTTGTATTTTCTAATTTTAATAAATATTATGATTTTGAAAAAGTAAATTCTAATATGCAACGTAAAGTTAATGATGAATATATAGTTGATACATTTGATGAAGAAGTAGCATTAGGAATTAAAACTTCAAAGGGATTAGTTGTATTGCTAGGATGTGCACATCCAGGATTTTTAAATATGGTAAAAACTATAGAAGAAAGAACTAAAGAAAAGATAATAGGGATAATTGGAGGAACTCATCTTATAGAAGCTGATGATGAAAGGATAGAAAAATCAGTCGAGTATTTGAAAAAATCAGGTGTTGAATTACTAGGATTATCTCATTGTACAGGAGATAAAGCAGTTAATATTTTTAATAAGGAATGTAATAAATCATTTACTAATAGAACAGGTACAATACTAGAATTAGATTAATTAGTAAAATACTAATAATATTTAAGTAAAGTGAAAATCTACTATGATTTTCACTTTTTTTTATTCTTTAGGAAATTATATTTTTAAAAATCTGTGGATAACTTAGATTATATTATTGCTTAAAGATTAAGAAATAAAACCTAAAGAATAAAAAATAATCATATGCCGCACCATTATTCCTGCACTACGTTTGGAAAGGGTGCATGGCTAAAAAAAATCGACGCTCCACAGTCG
>NZ_BAAAAT010000010.1:0-128603 GCF_054768135.1 Clostridium sp. CTA-5
GCAGCAGAAAGCAGAGTTAGAGACGTTGATATGGCTAAAGAAATGATGAATTTCTCAAAGAATAACATTCTTAATCAAGCTGCACAAGCAATGCTTTCTCAAGCTAATCAACAACCACAAGGTGTTCTTCAATTATTAAGATAATTGATGCAATAAGAAAATAATAATTTTGGGGGTCGAAAAATTTTTCGGCCCTTTAATAATTTTTAATTGTTGACGAAATTTATTTCGATAATAATTCTATCAATTATCTGTAATGAAGTTAGGAATGAATTCTGAAAAGGAAATAGCAAATCAAATAACAGAAATGATGAGTAATATGGCTGTAGAACCTGGCAAAGGAATTAATTTAGATAAATTTGTTAAAAAATACTAAAGTTATATAATTATTAATCGAAATACATGATATGAGAGTTAATTATTAAATAAAAATAATAAATAATAAAAACTCTAAAGTATTCAAAAGATCATACGAAAAATAAATATAAGAATTTAATAATAAAAAATAGGACAAGGATGTCCATGTAAAATCAAGGAGGAATTTATTATGATTATCAATCACAATATGAACGCGATGAACGCACACAGAAATATGGGAATTAACACAGTTGAAGCTGGRAAGTCAATGGAAAAATTATCTTCAGGATTAAGAATTAACAGAGCTGGGGATGACGGATGGTATATCTTTAATACAAACAGCTGAAGGTGCTTTAAATGAAACTCAAAGCATACTTCAAAGAATGAGAGAACTATCAGTACAAGCAKCTAATGACACTAATGTAAAAGTTGATAGAGATGCTATAGGTGAAGAAATTAAATCATTAAATTCTGAAATCGATAGAATAGCTAAAACAACACAATTTAATGAAAAGAATTTATTAAATGGAAGTTTAAAAACTACAGGTGCAAAACTTCAAATAGGTGCTAATGCTAATACAGCTTTAACTTTAGAAGTTAAAATTGATTCAATGGCAACATCAGCTTTAGGTGTTAGTAAGATAGCAGTATCTACTAATACAAAAGCAACTAGTGCTATAAGTCTTGTTAACTCAGCTATAAAGAAAGTTTCAACACAAAGATCAAAACTTGGTGCATACCAAAATAGATTAGAACATACAATTTCTAACTTARATAATGCTTCTGAAAACTTACAAGCAGCAGAAAGCAGAGTTAGAGACGTTGATATGGCTAAAGAAATGATGAATTTCTCAAAGAATAACATTCTTAATCAAGCTGCACAAGCAATGCTTTCTCAAGCTAATCAACAACCACAAGGTGTTCTTCAATTATTAAGATAATTGATTTATTTATTATCTAAGTTTAGTAAGATTTTTTTATTTAAATTTCTATATATAACTTTATTATAAGCATAGATATTATTTAAAGTACTAATTCTAATGTTTATTCGATAAGCTTTGGTTATATAAAAGGTCTTATGCAATTTCAATCTTATTATGAATATTTGCTTAATATTATTCTTAAAATCTAATAATTATTAAAAATGTGTGTATTAGATTTTAAAAAATTCTGTGAATAATTAAAGTTAAAATAGATGAAAATATATAATAAACATTTAAAAATAATTACATAGATATTATAAAAATAAAAAATGTATAAATTTACTTAATATTAGAATAGAAATTATAAAACATTAAAATGTTTGCAATAAACTCAAAAATATTTTATATAAAGCTTTATAAATTTTTATCGATAATAATATAAGGAAAACTATGAATTAGTATATAGGAGATTTTGTGGTGGAATTATTAACTAATTATTTAATGGATATACAATGTGATAATAATATAAAAACAGAGGAAGTAGTTTTAGAAAGTACTAAAGATTCTAAAAAAATTTTTAAAGTAAAATTAGATGGAAAATTTAAGTATATTGGTAGTAAATATATGTGTGAAAATGATATAAAAAATTTTTCTAAAAAATTTGAAGATATTAATTCAGATACGCTTATAATAATTTTTGGATTATGTACAGGAGAACATATATTAAATCTTCAAAAAAATTTAAGTGATTTTAATAGGGTTCTTATAATAGAACCAGATAAAAGAATACTAAAGAAGTTTTTGAATTTAGAAGAATCAGTAGATATTCTAAAAGATGAAAAAATAAGTATAATAGGTTTTGATGAAGAAAATTTACAAACATACATACAGGGATTTATAGAACATGAAAGTGATTATAATAATGTTAGATATTCTACTTATGCAAATTACGATAAAATATATCTAGAAGAATTCAATATCTTTTTAAGAAGTTTAAAGAATGCATTGAGATTTTTTGAAACTAATGTAGCCACTGAAATAGTATTTGGTAATAAATTCATGGAAACATATCTAGATAATATTAAATACATTGGAGAAAGTTATATTATAAATGAATTAAAAAATAAATTTAATGGATTTACAGCAATAGTTGTTTCAGCAGGTCCATCTTTAGAAAAAAATATTCAAGAATTAAAGAAAATTAAGGACAATGCTATAATAATATGCGGAAATAGAACATTAAAACCTTTAATACAACATAATATAATTCCTCATTTTATGTGTGCAGTAGATTGTACAGATGCAATATATGAAATGTCTAGAGAGTGCCTTGATAAACATATACCATTAGTATTTACAGAAACAACAAATCATAAGTTGGTAAAAAATCAGTTGGGAAATAAAATATTTTTTAAGTATGGTGCAGTAAAGACTAATATAGAAAAAATTTTAAATAATAATATTGATATGCTATATTCTGGGGGATCAGTAGCACATTCTTGTGTAGATTTTGCTAGGTATTTAGGATGTAATAAAATCATATTTGTAGGGCAAGATTTGGCATATACTAATAATAAACATCATGCAAAAATCACAGAGTCTTTAATTGATAATAGTATTAATTATAATCTTGATTTGATAGAAGTAGAAGGGATATATGGAGATAAGGTTTTCACTACTAGGGCGTTGGAAAATTTCAGAAAAACTTTCGAAGAATATATAAGTTGTAATAATAATATAAAATTTATAAATTCAACAGAAGGTGGTGCCAAAATAGAAGGTACTGAAGTAATGGATTTAAGAAGTTCAATAGAACAATATTGTGTTAATAATGATGTATGTAAAACTATTAATAATATATTTGAAAATAATATTATTAATGATTTAGATATAATAAAAAGAAATATTACTAAAAACTATAATGACATACAGGAAATTTATACAAGTATAAAAAAACTTAATAATTCAATCAATGATATATTAAAATTAAATGATATAAACAAAATGAAAAAAATATATAAATCAATCAGAAAATTAAATTATAAAATAGATAATCATACATGCATGGAGTTTATTGATTTTCTAATGGTAAATATAATTAGCAAGTCTTCATATTATTTTAGATATAAGGAATCTGAATCAGAAATAGAAAATTTAACAAATATTCTAAATGGATTTAATAATTTATATAAAAATATTATAGAATCTATTGGTGACATAATTCCTAAAATAAAATTATGTATAGAAACGTTAGAGGATGATAAAAATGAACTTTAATATTGAAACTTTAATTATTCCAGAAAATTATTCTATAAAAACAGCTTTAAAAATGATAGATGAAGGTGCAAAAGGAATAGTATTTGTTGTAGATTCAAATAAGTCATTAATTGGCAGCGTGACTGATGGGGATATACGACGTGCTATATTAAATGATGTACAATTAAATGAAGAAATAGGAAAAATAATGCACATAAATCCAATAAGAGTAAAAAATGAAATGTCTAGAGATGAAATTAAAGATATTTTTATAAAAAAAGCTATACAAGTTATTCCTATAGTAGATGATAATGATAGAGTTATAGATATGATTACAATTAATGATATATTACTACCATGTGGTAAAGAAAATAAAGTTATTATAATGGCTGGGGGACTTGGTACAAGACTTAAAAATTTAACAAAGGAAATTCCTAAACCCATGCTAAAAGTAGGTGATGAGCCTATGTTAAAACATATTATTAATAATTTTAAACAGTATGGGTATAATAAGATGTTGCTTTCTGTTAATTATAAATCAGAAATAATAGAAAATTACTTTCAAGATGGATTTGCATATGGTGTAAAAATAAATTATATAAAAGAAAACAAAAGATTAGGAACCGCAGGTGGAATAAAACTTGCAAAAGAATATATAGATAGTTCTTTTTTTGTTATAAATGGAGATATATTTACTAATTTGAATGTAGAAAATATGATGAATTTTCATTTGGAAAATAATTTTGATATAACTGTTGGAACTAGGGCACATTCAATACAATTTCCGTATGGAGTTATTAATACTAATAAGAATCTAATAACTAGTCTTACAGAAAAACCAATTATAAATTATTTGATTAATGCAGGGATTTATTGTTTAAATCCTAAAGTAATAGATTTGATTCCTTCCAATGAATATTTTGAAATAACTGATTTGATTAATAAATGTATAGAAAATGGCCTTAAAGTTGGACATTATGAGATAAAAGATTATTGGCTAGATATAGGAAGAGTAGAAGATTATAATAAAATAAATGAAAATATATATGACTTTATATGATTTTATGATTGAATTGAAGTTATTTATAAGTAATTTAAGTTTTAAAAAGATAAATTTATAAAGATTAGAAAAAAGGAGGAGAATATCGTTAAAATTTATTTCGATATAAAGTCTGATGATAAACAATAAAAAAATATTAGCAATAATACCTGCCAGAGGTGGTTCTAAAGGTATATCAGAAAAGAACATTAAATTATTGAATGATAAACCACTTATAGCATATAGTATTGAACAATGTAAAAAGAGTAAATATATTGATAAGGTAATTGTGTCTACAGATTCAAAAAAAATTGCGGAGATAAGTAAAAAATATGGTGCAGATATTCCTTTTATAAGACCAAGTTATTTAGCTCAAGATACAACTCCAGGAATAAAACCTATAATTCATGCAATAAATTGGTTTAAAGATAATGGAGATGAATTTGAATATGTAATATGTGCTCAATGTACGTCACCATTTAGAAAATATGAGCAAATAGATGAAGCAATTGAAAGATTAATTAATGAAGATGCTGATTCTATAGTAAGTATCTGTGAAAGTGAAATAAGTCCTTATTGGATGAAGGAATTACATCAGGGTAAAATAAAAGATTTTTTAACAGGAAACATTTTTTATTCACGAAGGCAAGATGTTCCTAAAATATATAGTCTTAACGGAGCTATATATATAGCTAAAAAAGATATTTTATTAAAAAATGAGAATTGGTATACAGAAAATACATTAGGTTATGTAATGGATAAATATTCATCACTTGATATAGATGATATATTAGATTTTAAATTTGCAGAATATCTTATAAAGGAGAATGAAGAATGCTAGAAAGTAACATAGAATTTGATAGAAAGTCATGTTTTATAATCGCAGAAGCTGGGGTAAATCATAATGGTGATATAAGTATAGCTAAAAAGCTTATAGATGCTGCCGTAGACGCAAAGGTAGATGCAATAAAATTTCAAACATTTAAAACAGAAAATTTAGTTACATATAATGCACCTAAAGCAGATTATCAAAAGCAAACAACAGGTACTGGAAATCAATATGAAATGTTGAAGCAATTGGAACTTTCTTATGATGAACTAGTGATATTAAGAGATTATTGTAATGAAAAAGGAATAATGTTTATATCAACACCATTTGACTTTGAAAGTGTAGATTTACTAGAAAAATTAAATATTCCATTATATAAAATAAGTTCAGGAGATTTGACAAATATTCCATTATTACAATACATAGCAAAATTAAATAAACTAATAATTTTATCTACAGGAATGGCAAATTTAGGAGAAGTAGAAGATGCGATAGAAACAATAAAAGAAACAGGAAATTATAAAATAAGTTTATTACATTGTACTTCAAACTATCCAACTGATTATGCAGATGTTAACTTAAATGCAATGATTACACTTAAAGATGCTTTTAAATTTCAAGTAGGATATTCAGATCATACTGTTGGCATAGAAATTCCTATTGCAGCAGTAGCAATGGGAGCTAAAATTATAGAAAAGCATTTTACACTTGATAAAAATATGGAAGGCCCTGATCATAAAGCTTCATTAAATTCAGAAGAACTGAAACAAATGGTAGATAGTATTAGGAACATTGAAAAAGCTTTGGGTAACGGAATAAAAAAGTGTAATAAGAATGAATTAAATACAAGAAATGTTGCAAGAAAAAGTTTAGTCGCTAGTGTAAATATAAAAAAAGGAGAGCTTATTTCACAGGATAATATAACTGTAAAAAGACCAGGTAATGGAATAAGCCCTAAATATATAAATAATATTATTGGAAAGAAAGCTACAGCAGATATTAATGCTGATGATTTTATAACTTTTAGTAAAGTTGAATAGGTGAAGGGTTATGAGAAAAATTTTGATTGTTACAGGAACAAGAGCTGAATATGGATTGTTATATTGGACTATGAAAGAAATACAAAATGATAAAGATTTAGAACTTCAGCTTGTAGTTACTGGAAATCATTTAGTTAAAGAATTTGGATATACAATAGAGCAAATAAAAAAAGATGGCTTTAAAATAGATGAAGAAATTGATATGCTTATAAATTCAGAAAAACAAAGTTCTATAGTGAAATCTATGGGACTTGAGATGATTCAAATGTCTCAATGTTTTGATAGATTAAAACCAGATATTTTGCTTATTTTAGGTGATAGATATGAAACTTTTGTTGCTGCAACTTGTGCTATGATTATGAACATACCTATAGCACATATGAATGGTGGTGAATCAACAGAAGGTGCTGTAGATGAACAGATACGTCATGCAATTACTAAAATGTCACATATACATTTTGCTGGTGCGGAATATTATAAAGAGAGAATAATAAAAATGGGTGAAGAACCTTGGAGAGTTTATAATTTAGGGCAAGCAGGAATTGAAAATATAAAAAGGTTAAATCTTTTAGGAAAACAAGAATTAGAAAAAGAATTAAACATTTCTTTTGATAAATCAATATTTTTAATAACATATCATCCAGTAACTTTAGATTTAAATAATATAGAAAAACAAATAGACAATTTATTAGATGCTATAAAAGAATTTGATGCAAAATATATATTTACATATCCTAATGCTGATTTTGGGAGCAAAATTATTATAGATAAAGTTAAGAAATTCGTAAGAGATAATGAAAATGCATATATATATTATTCTTTAGGTCAAAAAAGATATTTGAGTTTATTAAAATATGCAAATATTATGATAGGAAATTCATCTAGTGGAATAATAGAAGCACCTAGTTTTAAATTACCAGTTATAAATATTGGAGATAGACAAAGAGGAAGACTTAAAAGTGCGAATATAATTGATATAGGATATAATAAAGAAGAAATAATTAAAGCTATTGATAAAGCTTTTTATGACAAAGAATTTAAAAGAAATTTAATTGAAATTAACAGTGTATATGGTGATGGAAATGTTAGTAAACAAATTCTACACATATTAAAATCTATTAATTTAGATAGGAATTTACTAAGAAAAAAACTGACATATTAAAGAAGGTAATTACTATGAAGAAAATAATTCTTGTAGGTGCTGGCGGACATTGTAAAGTTATTATAGATATCATTAAAAGTACAAATCAGTATGAAATTGTAGGAATTACAGATAATAATTCTAAAGGTAGCATATTAGGTATACCTATAATAGGTGATGATAGTATACTTCAAGATATATATAATAAAGATGTTAAATATGCATTTACAGCTATAGGAGCATTAAAAAATATAAAAATTAGAAATAATATATATATGAAGTTAAAGGAGATAGGATTTAAATTACCAGTATTAATTCATAAGAAGGCAATGGTTTCTCAATTTTCGAGCATTAAAGAAGGCACATGTGTTATGGCAGGAGCTATAGTAAATTCGGATTCTAGTATTGAGGAAAATTGTATTATAAATACAGGTGCTGTAATAGAACATGATTGTAATATAGGAAGTAATTGTCATATATCTCCTAATACGTCGATTGCTGGTGGTGTATATATTGGGTTTAATACACATATAGGAATAGGGAGTTCTGTTATTGAAGGGATAAAGATTGGAAATAATGTGACTATTGGTGCAGGTGCGGTAGTTATTAATGATATAAAAGATGATTCTTTAGCAGTAGGAATACCAGCTAAAATAATAAAAAATAAGAAATAGAGTTTTGCCAAAGGAGTATATAATAATGAATTTAAAAGGGAAAAAAGTATTAGTAACAGGCTCAGAAGGATTTATAGGAAGTCATTTAATAGAAAAACTTGTGGGGCTTGAAGCAGAAGTAACAGCGTTGGTTCAATATAATTCTTTTAATAATTGGGGATGGATTGATAGTTTTGATAAAAATATAAAAGAAAATATAAAAGTTGTTACTGGTGATGTTCGTGAATATGATGGAATGAAGCGAATAATAAAAGGCCAAGATGTAGTTTTCCATTTAGCCGCATTAATAGCAATACCGTACTCATATTTATCACCTATGGCTTATGTAAGAACAAATGTGGAAGGTACTACTAATGTATTAGAAGCTTGTAGAGATTATGAAATTGAGAAAATTGTTCATACTTCTACAAGTGAAACATATGGAACTGCTTTGTATGTACCTATTGATGAAAACCATCCTATGCAAGGGCAGTCTCCTTATTCTGCATCAAAAATAGGAGCTGATAAAATTGCAGAAAGTTTTTACAAAAGTTTTAATATGCCAATAGCCACTATAAGACCTTTTAATACATATGGTCCAAGACAATCAGCAAGAGCTGTTATACCAACAATAATATCACAAATTTTAGCAGGAAAAACTGAAATTAAGCTTGGAAGTTTAACGCCAACAAGAGATTTTAATTATGTTAAAGATACAGTAGAAGCGTTTGTTAAGATAGCAGAAAGTGATAAAACAATTGGTGAAGTAATAAATGCAAGTTCAAATAATGAAATAAGCATAGGAGATTTAGTTAAAAAAATAATAACTTTATCAGGAAAAGATGTGCAAATAATCTGTGATGAGGAAAGATTAAGACCAGAGAATAGTGAAGTGAATAGATTATTGGGAGATAATTCGAAAATTAAAGAACTTACAGAATGGACATCTAAATATTCGCTTGAAGAAGGTTTATTAGAAACTATTGAATGGGTAAAAAACAATATGAATTATTTTAAAACAGATATTTATAACGTGTAAATTAATGGGGCTAAAAATGGGGGATTAATTACAAAATAGAAGTTTTATTACAAAATAGTTTTTATAATGAAAATAAAATAGATAATATTATTTTTAAATCGACGAATCATGGCTTAAATTCTGATTTTATAGAGATGTTTGATTATACGATGAATAAATTAAATGTAAATTTTTAAAAATACACTCAATTAGATTTGCCAAATAAAGTTAGCTTTAAAACATTTAAACATAAATATATTATAAATTATAAAAAGATAATCCCCAAAATACAAATACTATAGGAGTTGAAATACAATGATACCATTATGTATACCAGAAATTAAAGGGAATGAGTGGAAATATATTAAAGATTGTTTAGATACAAATTGGGTGTCTTCAGTAGGAAGCTATGTAAATAAGTTTGAAGAAGATTTTGCAAAATATGTACATGCAAACAAGGCAATAGTTACAATGAATGGTACTGCTGCGCTAGAACTTGCTCTTAGAAGTTTAGATATTGGTGAAGGAGATGAAGTTATAGTATCGTCATTAACGTTTATATCTCCAGTAAATACTATTAGATATGTTGGTGCAAAGCCAGTGTTTGTTGATGTTTGTAGAGATACTTGGGTCATGGATGCAGATAAAATAGAAGCAATGATAACGTCAAAAACAAAGGCCATCTTACCAGTGCATATTTATGGAAATTTAGCAGATATGGATAAAATAATGGAAATAGCAAAGAAATATAATCTTTATGTAATAGAAGATGCTACTGAAAGTTTAGGGTCATTGTATAAAGGTAAATCAGCAGGTGTGCTGGGTGATATTGGATGTTTTTCATTTAATGGTAATAAACTTATAACAACAGGTGCAGGAGGTATGTTAGTAACTAATAATACAAAATTAGCAGAACGGGCAAAATATTTGTCGACTCAAACAAAAACGGTTTTAGACAACGGTGCTTTTTATCATGAAGAAATAGGATATAATTTTAGAATGCCTAATTTATTAGCAGCTATGGGATGTGCTCAACTTGAAAATATAGATGAATATGTAGAAATAAAAAGAAAAAATGCAAAATTATATAATGAATCTTTAAAAGGTGTAAAAGGAATAAGTTTACCAGTAGAAAAACAAAATGTGAAAAATGTTAATTGGTTATATTCAATTTTAATTGAGAATAGCTATCCATTAAAAAGAGATGAGCTTATATATAAATTAAAAGAAAATAATATTGAAGCAAGACCATTTTTTATGCCTGTGCACCAAATGCCTATATATACTGAAAGTGCATATGGTGATATGAGTATTACAGAAGAACTTTTTTTAAGGGGAATTAATTTACCAAGTTCTATAAGTCTAAGCGAAGAAGAGATAAAATTTATTTGTGAAATTATAAAATCAAAATAAATTCTGTTTATATTATTTTATTAGATTAATAAGGATACGGCTTATATAACTTAACAGAACGAAATAAAGAATTAGGAGATGAGCTTATGAAGGAAAAAATTGAAATATTGAATAATGTTAATGAAAATATATCAAATTTAAAAAAAATAATTTTTAAAATTATAGAATATTTACATAATAAAGAAGAAGCAAAAGGATTTACATTAATTGCAGATTTATCTAATGAAATATACAGTTTATTTGAGGTATTAGAATATATTGAAGGATTTGAGAAAAGTCAATCTTATATAGAAACAATAAATGAGAAATTAAATGAAATAGTTGAAGCTATAGAGAATGAAGATATTATGTTAATAGCTGATTTGTTTGAGTATGAATTAATAACTATATTAGATGATATACAAAAAAAACTAAAATAACGCATAGATATTATATTAAACTTTGGTGATAGAAAAATTTTTTAGACAAACAAAGAAAATGTTGAGTTAAATACTTACTAAGTAAGGTTGACTAATTTTATTAATAAAATAGAAGTCTTAAGTTGTTTAACTATATTTACTTCTCAATTGAAGAAAATAATAACTATTATTTGAAATAAGCATTGAAAATTTAGGAAAATAATATTTATTTTAACTAAAAATTCTAAACTATAGATTACACAATTGATATTTTAATTGTAGAAAGAAAGGGTTAATTTTATTGATTAATGTTGAAAATTTAAGAATATTCAAGAATGAAATACAAGAATTGATTGAAAAGAGACAATTAGATGAAGCTATTTTAATGATAAATAAATATGAAAATACATACCCATATGACTTAGATTTATATACAATTAAGGCAACTATATTTTTTTATAATGGAAAATATGAAGAGGCAGAAGAATTATTGATTAATATATATTACAAATATGAATACAATTTAGAAATTAATTATAATTTAGGTATTATATACTACTATAAAAAGGAATATTTAAAAGCGTTAGAGTATTTTTATAAAATAGTTATGTTAGATGATGATAAAAGTATTGATTTGAACGAGATTATAACAGATATTTTAAAAAAAATTAATGTAAATGATAATAGTAAATTGATGGATAAGATTAGTTTTTATTTTTCTAATACACAAAGAACATTTCCATATAAGGGTGAATTTAAACCCAAATTTGGAGAACTTATATTTAAAGATCAAAATAATGATTATTATTCTGGAATATATGATTACTATTATCCTGAAAGAGATGGAATATATTTAGAAGATCAAGAAGAACTTAAATATTTCACCAAAACAGAAGTTATTCCGTCCAAGATTTTTAATAGTTTAAAAGTTAAATTAAATGAAGATATAATATTGTCTTTAATGATTAAAGAGAATTACCAAGAAGTTGAAATTCATGTTAATGGTGAAGTAAATAATTTTAAAAACTTGTTAAAGAATAGATTCTATTATTATAAATTTAATAAAGATGATGAATTAGAAATTAAATCAAATAAAGAATTTATTTTAGGAAATAAAATTGAAATTAAGAAAAATAAAAAAATACCATCTCTTATACTCAACATATTTATTGATGGACTATCTCAAAAATTTATTGAAGAAAATAATTTAGAAAACATAGCTCCTAATATATATAAATTTTTTAAAGAAGGTACAATATGTAACAATACTTATACTACAGGTGAATGGACATATGTTAGTTTAGCAAGTTTTTTTACAGGTAAGACAACTACTAATCATAGAGTTTTTCATCCAAAGTTTGATACAAATAATTTAACTAAGAATGAATTATATAGTGAAATTTTCCAAAAAACAGGATATTTAACTGCAAAAATAGATGGTGATTGGAGAAGCAATCCGTGTATGGGTTATATAAAAGGTATGAATAGATATCTATATCAACCATCTATAAGAGATATGCATTGTGATGATGTGATAAATGAAACTATAGAACATTTAGAAACGTTTAAAGATAATAATAATTTTTTATGGATATGTATACCAGATTTACATGATGTTGCGGATGAATTTGAAACTAGAATAAGTACACAAGTAAAAAGTAGTATAGGTTGTAGATCTTTTGATAAATCTGAAGAAACTAGCGTAAGAAAGAAAAAAGATGATAAAAAAATTGAAAGATTTGGAGTTCAATTAAAAAGAATTGATACTTATTTAGGCTTGCTATTTAATTATATAAAAGATAATTATAATGAAGATGATTTTATAGTAAGTTTAGTAGCAGATCATGGACAAGGATACCTAATAAATAGCGACGAATTCTTAGATGAAGAGAGAACTAAAATTGCAATGATGTTTAGAGGGAAGAATATACCTAAAGGACAATGTAATGAATTTATAGCAGGTCTAGATTTATTTCCTATAATTCTAAATTCACTTTGTAAAAAAGATTTTAATATAAAGGATGGAAATATTTCAAAGTATTTTGGAGGGGATAAGAATAGAGAACATGTATATAGTGAGACCATTTTTCCAGGATCTCCATATCAAGCTACAATAAATGATAAAATACATAAATTCTTTTTTAAAAGCAAAGATTTGTGCACTATAGATGGAAGAATTCAATTAGATAGTTATGAGATTTCTTTAATAAATAAAATTACAGGAAAAGAAGAAAGTAAAGAAAATGCTGATAAAGTATTAAAATATACTGATGAAGTATTTAATCATATAAGAGAGTATATTATTATTTAATAATGATAATAATGTTTATTGAAATATTTTAAATAAACATTATTTTTGGTACAGTAGATATATTTGTGTAAAAATAAAATTACATATTATTTTTTTATATAATCAGTTGGTGATTTGAAATAATATATTATATAGACTTCTAAATAGATGTATTATGACTAGAGTTGATATCTATATAAGCAATTAATGTAGTTGAAGATGTGATACCTATGTAAAGATATGCTATATATTTTTAAACAAGGAAAATATAACTATTAACTTAATTTAATAATATTACTAGTTATACTTATTAAATATTATGGAACTAAATATTATTATAATGTATTTAGATAATTAAAGGAAATGAAGAAATATTAATAAGAATGCAATAAATAGAATTTAATTATAATTCCAAATATAGGAGATTAAAAGATATGAGTAAAAAAAGTATTTTACAACCTCAGTATGTTAAAAATTTTAAATGTATAGGATCTGCTTGTGAAGATAGTTGTTGTATAGGTTGGACAATAGAAGTAGATAAAAAAACTTATAAGAAATATAAAGAATTAAAACATAGTATATTAACTCCTTTGATAAAAAGATATATAACAAGGAATCGCTCTAATTATCAAGGTGAACATAATTATGCAAAGATAAAATTAAAGGGCATTTCATGTCCATTTTTAAATGAAAAAAAACTTTGTTGTATTCAATTAGAAAAAGGTCATTTATATTTGTCTAATACATGTAATACATATCCTAGAATGATAAATGATGTGAATGGTGTCTTAGAAAAAACACTTACTATGTCTTGTCCTGAAGCTGCAAGGATTGCTTTATTGAATGAGAATGTTATGGAATTTGATAAAGATTATGAATATATAAATAATTCCTATGTTTTATATAAGAAATTAAATATTGATGATATAAATGAAATTTCTAAAGGGGGAAAATATTTTTGGGATATAAGAGTATTTAGTATATCGTTATTACAGAATAGAAAATATGAATTATGGGAAAGATTAATTATATTAGGTATGTTTACCAATGAAATACAAGAAGAGATTAAGAATAATAATTTTAATAATATTTTAAATATTATTTTAAAGTATTCTCAATATATAAAAGAAGATATTTTTAAAGAGCAGTTAAAGAAGATATCAAAAGAAGAAACCATTCAAATGAAATTACTTAAAGAAATTGCAGATAAACGTCATTTATTTAAAATTACAAATCAAAAATATATAGATTTATTTTTAGAATTTTTAAAAGGTATAGATTATAATGGAGATAAAAATATAAAGGAAATAGCAAAAAAATACAAAGAAGCACATGATAAGTATTATATACTATTTATGAAAGAACATGAGTATATTTTGGAAAATTATTGTGTAAATTATTTGTTTAAAAGTACTTTTCCGATTACAGAAGGAAAAGAGATTTTTGATGGATATATGATGTTAGTAATACATTATTCTTTAATAAAAATGCATTTAATAGGTATAGCTGCAAAACGTAAAGGATTAACAATTGAATTGGTAATTGAACTAATACAATCTTTTGCAAAAACTATTGAACATAATAAAATATATCTAAATTATATAGAGCAATTAATTAAAGATAATAATTTTAATAATATGGTGTATATGACTATATTATTAAAAAATTAAAAATTATAATAAAGTTAAATATTAAAGTTAAAAAAAATAAATTCGATAATTATATTGTTTAAATAAAAAAAGGATGGTGGTTAAATGAGATTAAATCCAAATATATTTTCATTAAACATATATAATAATTATAAAGATAAACTAACTAGTAGTTCTAAAGCCATAAATAATATAAGTTCAGGTTTAAAACTTAACAAGTCTAAAGATAATCCTAATAAAATAGGCCAAAGTGAAATGCTTAAAATACAAATACTTAGTAATGCAGCAGCTCAAAAAAACATTCAGGATACAAACTCTATGATACAAACATTTGATGGAACAATGAGTGAAATGAATGATAGTTTACTAAGGTTAAAGGAATTAACAGTTCAAGCCAATAATGATACAGAGACATTAGAAGATAGAAAATCTATTCAAATGGAAGTTAAATCATTAACAGAACATATTGATTATATGGCTAAGAATACTGAATTTAATGGAATTAAATTACTTGATGGTGTTGGACCATCAGAGATAAAGTCTACAATAGGAAGTATGAAAGGCGAAGACACTACTATTAATAAATATGATCTTACAGCTACGAAGTTAGGAATTAAAAATTTAGATGTAACTAATCCAGATAATATAGGAAATGCTATTTCAGCAGTAGATAGTGCTATTGTTGAAGTTTCAAATGTAAGAAGTAAGTATGGTGCATTACAACTTAGATTAGAAAGTACAGGGGAAAATATGCTTCAAAATAATCAGTCGCTTGAAAAGTCTCAAAGTAATATTGCAGATGCAGATTTAGCAGAAGAAATGCTTAAATTTTCACAAAGTCAAATATTAATACAATCTTCTATAGCGTTAATGGCTCAAAGTAATAATTTCCCACAAGATGCATTGAGGGTTTTACAAAATATTAAATAATTAGATATTTACAAACATTGCTTCATTGCTTAAGAGAAACAAAGTGTTTTTCTTAAACAATGAAGCAGTTTTTATGATTAAATATAATTAATAATTTTGTTTTAATAGTATGAAAAATGTAAAAGTTTTATAATATATTGTAGAAATAAATTCATATAATACTTAACTTTATTAATAGTTGTTCGATAATAATATGAATGTAAAATTAAAAAGTAAAAAAATGTATAAATTTCATTAATTTATTAATATGAAATAATTTTACTAATGTAGAAAAACCAAATAAAAAGTAAAATTTCCTTAACAAAATTTAATTAATTTAAATATAATATATAAACAGAAGAAAAAAATAGGTTAATATACATAAAAATAGAAAAAATTTTACTTTAAAAAGGGAAAATTGATTACAAATTTTATCTATAATTTAATATTATTTATTTAAATAATAAAATAATTATAGATAAAAAGTGATAATTATTTTATAATTATATTATGTTAAATCACATATTATAAAAAACATTATATATATAAATAAATAGTCATAAAAAAGAAAAATATACATTTAATTACAAAAAATATCGGGGGAAATGTGTATGGCGATAAATGTTATAAATTCAGATAATAGTTATAAATTAATTAAAGAAGGTCTTAAAGCGTCAAATTTAAGAGCACAAACTATTGCAAATAATATGGCGAATATTAATACTAAAGGATATAAAAAATTTGATGTAGTTTTTGAAGAAAACTTAAAGCAATCAGAAGAAGGAACATCTTTATCGTTAAAGACAACAGATGAAAAACACTTAAAAGATGATTTGCAATCAGATGGAAATATAAGTATTCATAGAGTAAATACGACAAGTATGAGAACTGATGGTAATAATGTAGATTTAGAGCTTGAAAAAGTTAATCAAGCAGCTAACACATTAAAATATAATGCTTTAATAAGCAGAATAAATAACCAATTTAATAACATTAAAACAGTAATAAGATAAAAAAGGAGGGATATTACGATGAATGCATTTACTTCTATGCAAATAAGTGCAACAGGTATTTCGGCTGAAAGACTGAGAATGGACACGATAACATCAAATATGGCAAATGCAAGTACAACAAGAAGCGCTGATGGAAAAGGTCCATATGTTAGAAAAATAGCTGTTTTTCAGGAAGCGCTTGATGAAAATAAGAAAATGGCAGGAATTAAGCCAGTAAAAATTGAAGAAGATAAATCTCCGCTTAGAAAAAAATATGACCCAACTCATCCAGATGCAGATGAAAATGGTTATGTTACTATGCCAAATGTGAATGTATTAAATGAAATGGCCGATATGATGGTTTCTACAAGAGCATATGAGGCTAATGTTGATACGTTCACTGCTTTAAAGGGGATGTTTTCAAAAGCTCTAGAAATTGGTAAATAAGGAGTAGAATAATATGAATATCAATAATAGTTTTGAAAAAAGTCAAATTAAGTTTGACACAAATTTTAATAGCCTTAATGAAAACAAAAAAAACGTACAAGCTACTAATAGTAGTTTTGAGGATACTTTAAAAAACTGCATTAATGATGTTAATAACAAACAAGTTGAGGCTGACAAATATACAAACGCATTTGTTAGAGGCGATGATGTTAAGATTGATGAAGTTATGATAAAAGGAGAAGAAGCTAGTTTAAGCTTACAATTTTTAGCTAAAACTAGAGACCAGCTAGTAGAAGCATATAAAGAGCTAACAAGAATGCAGTTGTAACTAAAGTGAGGAGTGCTGTGAAAAAATGAATAAACTTTTAGAAAAAGTTAGAGGGCTATGGGAAAAGTTTAAGTCGCAAAACAAAAAAATTAAAATTGCGATTCTTATATCCTGTGTTGCTGTGTTGATTGCTGTTGCAAGTACAATAATCTACACATCATCAAATAAGTACCAAGTTTTATTTTCAAATCTTGATCCGAAAGATGCACAGGTTGTACTAGCTAAATTAAATGAAAGTAAAGTTACAACAAAGATTCAAGGAGATACGATTTTAGTACCTAAAGAACAAGTTGATCAATTGAGATTACAATTAGCACCAGAATTAACTACTGGAAGCAGCGGTTATGAACTTATGGATGCTGGAAGCTCTTTTGGTATGACAGATGAAGAATTTAAAATTAAGAAATTAAGAATGCAGGAAGGAGAACTCGAAAAAACTATAAAAAGTTTTTCGCAAGTAGAAAGTGCAAGAGTACATATTACTCCTTCTACAGATTCAGTATTTGTAAAGGAAAGTACACCAGGTAAAGCAGCAGTTTATTTGAAGATATCATCTGGTAAGGAAATAACAGAAGAACAAGTAAAATCAATAGTTGCTCTTGTAGCAGGGAGCACAGAAAATGTTCCAAAGGAAAACATAGAAGTAATTGACCAAGATATGAATTTACTTACCAAAAATATAAATAATGATGATAAAACTGGTGTGAGCCCAGATGAATTAGATAAACAACAATCATTAGAAAAATCATATGAAAGCAAATTGCAAAAAGAAATAATTAGTTTATTAGAACCAGTTATAGGTAAAGACAAAATAAGAGCTACAGTAAATGTAGATTTAGATTTTGATTCTAAACAAAAAACTCAAACTATACTTGATCCTAACAAAGTTGTTGTAAGTCAACAAACAATTAAAGAGGCAAACAATACTGGAGATTCTGGACAAGTAAGTGAGAGTCCAGTTGATAACAATATTAGTAATACTACAGATAATACTAATGGTACAAAGTCTAATGCAACTAGAGAAGAACAAAAGAACAATTATGAAATTGGTAAAACTGAAACTAAGGTTATAAGTGCACCAGGTGAAGTTAAGAGAATGACAGCTTCAGTGGTTGTTGATGGAAATTTAGATGCAGCAACTCAAAAAGCAGTTCAAGATGCTGTATCAAATGCTATTGGATTTAATTCTGTTAGAGGAGACCAAATTTCTGTATTAGGTATGAATTTTGATCCAAGTTTAAAAGAACAAAATCAAAGTCAAATTGATGCATTCAATGCAGAAATTAAAAATGCAGAAATGAAGAAGTATATTATTATGGGTATAATTGGATTAGTAATTATTTTAACACTTGTTGTTATATTAATTAAGAAGAGAAAGAAGAAACAAGATGATGAAGACCAATTATTAGACATTGTAATTGGAGATGATATAGAACCAAAACAACCAGAAAAATTTGAACCAATAGAATTTGAAACTGAAAATCAAAAGACTCATATGGAAAATGAAATTAAGAAATATGCTACAGATAAGCCGGAACAGGTTGTAGAAATTATAAAATCATGGCTTTCTGAAAATGAGGGGTGATAGCTATGGCAAAAGAAGCTAGTAAATTAACAGGAGTGCAAAAAGCTGCGATACTTTTTATAACGCTTGGACCAGAAGCATCATCTGGAATATTAAAAAAATTACCAGAGCAGGAAATACAAAAGATATCTTATGAAATTGCTAATACTACAGCAGTTACATCAGAACAAAGAGAAGAAATTTTAAGTGAATTTTTAGAAATTAATAAAGCAAGGGACTATATTCTAGAGGGTGGAATGGACTATGCTAGAACATTGTTATCAAAGGCATTGGGTTCACAAAGAGCTAGTGATATATTAGAAAAAGTTTCAGAAGCTACTTCACAATATAGACCTTTTGCTATCGCAAGAAAAGCTGATGCACATCAGCTTTTAAATGCGATAAGTTATGAACATCCACAAACAATAGCTTTAATTTTATGTTATTTACAGGCTGATAAATCAGCACAAGTTTTAGCTGAATTACCTGAGGAAACTCAAGCAGAGGTTGCTTATAGAATTGCAACAATGAATACTACATCCCCTATGGTTATAAAGGAGATTGAATCAGTACTTGAAAATAAGTTATCTTCAGTTGTAAGAACAGAAATGACAAGTTTAGGTGGAATTGAAACGTTAGTTGACATTTTAAATCAAGTTGATAGAACTACAGAAAAGAATATTACTGAAAGTCTAGAAAGAGAAGATGGAGAACTTGCTGATAAAGTTAAGAGTTCTATGTTTGTATTTGAAGATATTCTTACTCTTGATGATGTATCTATTCAAAGAGTTCTTAGAGAAGTGGAAGTTAGTGAACTTGCACTTGCACTTAAGGGCTGTTCTGAAGAAGTTGCAAATGCTATTTATAGAAACCAATCTAAGAGAGCTGCAGCTTCATTAAAAGAGGATATGGAATTCTTAGGACCAGTAAGACTTATGGATGTTGAAAAAGCACAACAAAAGATTGTCTCTATAATTAGAAGATTAGATGAAGCTAATGAAATTATAATTTCAAGAGGTGGAGAAGATGCAATCATCGTATAGTGTGATTAAAAAGGATTGTGCTTTAGATGGGGATAAAAGAAAGATATCAACAAATTATGTTATACCTAAAAAACAGGAAATTGATGAATTAGAAGAAGAAAAGAAAGAAGAACAATACTATTCCAAAGAAGAGGTTGAAAATCTATATAAACAATATGAAGAAATAGGTAAAAGAATAATTAAAGATGCTAATAATGAAAAGGAAGCAATTCTTTTAAGAGCAACTATGCAAGCTCAAACTTTGGAAAAGGAAGCATATGAAAAAGGTTATGATGAAGGTATAAAAAACGGCTATGATGATGGATATAAAAAAGCTTTTGATGAAAATATTGATTTAGCCAAAGAAAAAGCAGAGGAAATTATAAAAAGAGCAGAAGAAATTCTTGATTCTGCAAATGAAAATTATGTAAGATATTTAGAAAAGAAAAAAATAGAAGTTATAAATTTATCTTTAGAAATAGCGAGAACTATATTAAAAAAAGAAATAGAGTATAAAGGTTCAATGAATTTGTTAGTTGAACAGGCTATTGAACTTTCTAAAGGGGAACAAAATATAATTATTAAATGTAATTCTATTCATGTTGATGACCTTAAAGCTGAAATAGAAAAATGGAAGATATCTTATTCTATAAAAGAGGAAATTTTTATACTAACTGACGATTTTATGGAACCAGGTAATGCTATTTTAGAAAAGCCAAGTGGTAAGGTTATTGTTGGAATTGATATAGGCATGGAGAGTATAAGAAAAGAGATATTTGGATAATGTTAGGAGCATTAATATGTTAGATATTGATTTTAATAATTTAATTAAGAAGGTAGATGATACATCTACAATCTATACTGAGGGAATAGTTAAAAAAGTAATTGGGCTTACAATAGAAGTTCAAGGAATAAAAGCTTTTATTGGGGAACTTTGCATTATATATAATGAACAAAATCTAGGTATAAATTGTGAAGTTGTTGGATTTAAAGATGATTTTGTTGTGTTAATGCCACTTGATGAACTAATAGGTATTTCTCCAGGGTGTAGAGTTATCCCAATGCGTAAGCCTTTAAGTGTAAGATGTTCTGATAAACTTTTAGGACAAATTATTGATGGTCTTGGAAAGCCTTTAAGAGGAGAAGAATTTATTGATGGGGAGGAATATCCATTAGAGAATAATCCTCCAGATCCTTTAAGAAGGCTTAGAATAAAGGAAGTTATGCCTACAGGAGTTAGAGCTATAGATGGTTTTATAACTTGTGGTGATGGTCAAAGAATTGGTATATTTGCAGGTAGTGGAGTTGGTAAAAGTACAACACTTGGAATGATAGCAAGAGAAGCGAAGGCTGATGTTAATGTTATTGCATTAATAGGTGAAAGAGGTAGGGAGGTCTTAGAATTTATAGAAAAAGATTTAGGACCGGAAGGAATGAAAAAGTCAGTTGTAGTATGTGCTACTTCTGACAAACCTGCCTTGATAAGGCTTAAGGGAGCTCTTACAGCGACTGCTATAGCAGAATATTTCAGAGATAAAGGAAAAAAAGTGATATTGATGATGGATTCTGTTACTAGATTTGCAATGGCTCAAAGGGAAGTTGGACTTGCTATAGGAGAACCTCCAGCAACAAAAGGATATACACCATCAGTATTTGCTAAACTTCCTAAACTTATGGAGAGATCTGGGACATCCGAGAATGGGTCAATTACAGCTTTCTATACAGTTTTAGTTGATGGGGATGACTTTAATGAACCAATAGCAGATGCTGTTAGAGGTATATTAGATGGACATATTGTTTTATCAAGATCACTTGCTCATAAAAATCATTATCCAGCAATTGATATATTAAATAGTGTAAGTAGACTTATGAATTCAATAGCAACACCAGAACATATAAAATCAGCTTCTATTGGTAGAGATCTTTTGGCTACTTATAAAGATTCAGAGGATTTAATAAACATAGGTGCATATGTTAATGGCAGCAATAAAAAAATTGATTTAGCTATTAATTATCATGATGTGCTAGAAGATTTTTTACGTCAAACAGTACATGAAAAAGCAAATTTTGATGAAAGTATAAATAATTTAATATCTATGTTTGATAGATAAGGGGGTATGAGTTTTGGCTGAGAGGTTTAAGTTTGGGTTAGAAAAACTTCTTCAAATAAGACAAGATAAGGAAGAAGAAAGTAAAAGACTATTTACTAAGACTCAGCGAGAAAAGCAGAATACCGAAAAAAAATTACATGAGTTAAAAGACAATTACGACAAATATAAAGGAATTACTCCAGGTGAAGATGTTGTATACCAAAAACTAAAAAGATATTATTTGCAGGGAGTACAAAATGGAATAAGGCAAACTGAAAAAGAATTGATTGTAAAAACTCAGAAGGTAGATGAAGCAAGAAAAGAGTTAGTTTTAAAACAAGTTGATAGAAAAACTGTCGAAATTTTAAAAGAAAAACAATACTTAGCTTATGTAAAAGAAGAAGAAAGGGTTGAACAAGTTAATCTTGATGAAATAGCCCTTTATTCATATATTAGAAACATCAGCGAAGGGAGGTGAAACAGATGACAATAAGCATGAATATTAATAATACTTCTGTAAATACTGATTCAAAATCAAATTGTGTTAATAATAATTCATCTTTGAATAATGAAAATAATTCTATAAAAAACAGTAATAAAAATCATATAAACCAAAATAATGAGAATTTATATAGTTATTCAAGAAGACATAACGATATTTCAAGTTTTAAAAAAGTATTAAATTCAAAAACTACTAGTAAAACAGAACAAGCTCCACAAGATAAAAAGGGATTAGTACAGGATAAAACTCAAGATAGCAATACAAATATCGAAGATAAAGTTGAAGAATTAAAAGAAGAAATAAAGAAACTTCCAAATGAAGATGTTGTTAACATATTAAATAATATATTAAATTTATTAAATAAAAATGATGAAGTAAAAGTTGATGATAAACAATTAAATTCAGATATTTTAAATTCAGTAATTGAGGGATTAAATAAAAAAACTACATCAAATAATGATTTGGTAGACATTATAACTAAAATGCTTGAAGTTTCTAAAAAGGATTCAGTAGGCGAAGTATTAACAAAAGATACAAAAAGTTTAGTACAAGCTTTATTAAATCAATTAGGAGAGAATGCTTCAGGTAATTCAGAAGTATCAGATTCAAAAAATAATACTGTAAAAGACTTAATATCACAACTATCTAATATGTTGGAAAAGACTGATGAAAAAGTATCAAATTTTCCTAATGCATTTAAAGATTTTTCACAATCAAAGGGTGATAATTTAGCTAATCAAAGTAATGTACAAGAAAATAAAAAAGTTGATAAGAATGCTAACAAATCAGATGAAGATAATTTCTTAAATAATCTTATTAACAATAAGAAAGAAGATGGACCTTTAAACAAAATTAATTTATTGGCTCCAAGAAATCAAGAATTTAAAACAGAATTTGTAAGTAATACTGAAGGAACAACTGTTAACAAAGTAACAGTGGGAGATGATTTAATTAAAAATATTAAATTTATGACTACAAATGCTATGAAAGAATTAACAGTAAAGCTTAATCCAAAAGAATTAGGACAACTTACTATTAGTTTAATTCAAGAAAATGGAATAATGAAAGCTAATATAAAAGCAAATTCTAAGGATACTTATGAATTGATTTCTCAACACTTATTAGACATAAAAAAATCTTTAGGAGAGCAAAATATCAAAATTGCTGATGTAAATATAGAACTTTATCAAGATGATACTACGTTCTTTATGGACAAGGGATTTAATAAACAGCTTTCTGAGGAACAACAAAATAATAATTCAAACAATAATAAGACTTCTAATACTGATTCAAATGAAGTAGAAAATGAAGAGATAGAAGAGATTAGCAATAATAATTTAGATTTTCTTGCATAGGAGGTGAAAAAATGGCTTCTATATCGTCAACAGATATAAATAATATTCTTGGAAAAACAGATGCAAGTAGTGCTGTTAATAAAAAATCAGGTACTACAGGCAAATTAACTACAGATAAAGGAACTAAGATTGTAAAATCAGGTGGTGAATTTGATAAAAATTCATTTTTGAAAATTTTATCAGCTCAGTTATCTAACTTAGATCCAACAGCTAATCAAGATTCAACAGCATATGTTACGCAAATGGCTCAATTTGCAGCTATGGAACAAATGTATAATTTAAATGATACAATGAGTACATCTTCATATCAACAATTAGTTGGAAAAGGTGTAACTATGAATCTTACAAATGATGAAGGACAATATTACACAGGGATTATAAGAGGTATATCTAAGGATCAATATGGAACTTATGCTTCTGTGGAAATTAATCAGAATGGAAAAAATATTTACAAGGTATTTGATGTAAAAAATATAGATACTATATTAGAAGTTCCAAATTATTCGAGTGAAATGTTATCTAATTCTGATTTTTCAGTAGCACTATCTTTAAAAGATCAGAAGGCCGTTATTTCAACTTATGATGAAAAGGGTAAAAATATAATAGTAAAAGGTACTGTAAAGAGTGCATTTATAGATAAAGGTGTAGTTAAAGTGAGAGTTGAAACTGGCGAAAAGGATGAAGATGGTAATCCTATCATAGAGGAATATCCTTATGCATCAATAATTAAAGCAGGTGATTTAACAGAAAAAGATATGGATGTTAAACCAGAAGAACCACCAGCAGAAACTGGGACAGTAGAAAAGTCAGGAACTTCACAAGAAACTACAAGTTCAACAAATGAGAATAAAACGAGCAATGTTTTAAGTATGGTTGAGAATACCACAAAAGATGGATACAAAGCAGATTATGATAGTCAATTACAAAAATTATATGAAATATTGGGTAAGTAATTGAGCTATAGAATAATTAATGGTCAATTGTATCCTATAGGCAATCTTGGAAATTTTCCGGGATCAAATTCAAAACCACAATTAGAAACTAAAGAAAAAGATAGTTTTAAAAATGTATTAAATGATGTTATCAATAAAAATGAAGGTTTTATTGTATCAAAACATGCAGCAGAAAGACTAAATGAGATTAACTTTACAGATAAAGATATGAAAGAAATTGAAAAAGGATTCCAAATCGCAAAAGATAAAAACTCAAAGAATACTGTTATGGTTTATAAAGATGTTGCATTAATTGCAAGTGTTGAAAATAATATACTCATAACAGCCGTTGAGAAAGAAAGAGCAAAAGATAATATATTTACGAATGTAGATAGTGTGGTAATTTTATAGGCTGGACCTAAATTAGGAAGCCTAAAACTTGTTGAACGATAGAGACAAGTTACAAATTATGATTTGGAGGCACAAAAAAATATGTTAAGATCAATGTATTCTGGAATAAGTGGAATGAAAGTTAATCAAACTAAATTAGATGTTATAGGTAATAATATCACCAATGTAAGCACAACTGGGTTTAAAGCATCAACAGCTAGATTTTCCGATATGCTTTATCAAAACGCATCAAGTGCAACAGCACCTACTTCAGTGTTAGGTGGTACTAATGCAAAGCAAGTAGGGCTTGGAGCACAACTTGCAAGCATAAATAAAGTTATGGGACAAGGAAATGCATTATCAACAGGAAGAGCACTTGATGTATGTGTTGATGGTGAAGGATATATTATGGTAAGTAAAGGTCCAGAAGTTTATGTAGGAAAAGATGCTGATAAAGACGGAATAGGTATAGAGGCTTCTGGTAAATTATCTGGAGGAGGAGAAAATGAAATCTTATATACTAGAGATGGAAATTTAACTTTAGATAAAGATGGAAATCTATTAACTGCAGATGGTCATAGAGTTATGGGATATTTGCTAAAGGATAAAGATGATGGAAAATCAAGCATAGAGTGGGCTGATGTTGATAGTGGTACAGACAAAGATAAAACAACTTCAAAAGAAGGGGTAGCAAACTTTGTAGATGCAGATTCAAAGACATTACAAGCTGTTGACGGAGGAGCCAAATTATATACATTAAAAATTCCGGATACAGTAAAAGGACATCCATTAAAGGAAGATGGAACTCGTGATACTGATAAAACAGTAGATATTCCTGTTAAAAAGTTTTCAATAGGAAAAGATGGTGTGATTACAGCTGTTCTTGGAGATGGAAGTAGAACAGCATTAGGGCAAGTAGCTATGGCTAGTTTTAAAAATCCAGAAGGTTTAGAATCAATTGGAGGAAATCTTCTACAAACATCACCAAACTCAGGACCAGAGTTTATTAAAACTCCAAAGGGAAAATTAGCAGATGGATATAACGATAATAGTAAGGGGTTTGGTGCTTTAATTCAAGGTGCTTTAGAAGCTTCAAATGTAGATTTAACAGAACAATTTACAGATATGATAACAGCAACAAGAGCCTTCCAAGCATCTTCTAAGATGATTACAACAGGTGATGAAATACTTCAAACAATAACTAATTTAATGAGATAAACTAAGATTGATTATTAACAATTAAAATTAATGTTAACTGTAAGAATAAAAATTTAACTTGATTTTATATTGATAACTAAAGATAAATTTAAAAGATAAACGGAGGAAAAGTTAATATGTTAAGATCGATGTACTCAGGAATAAGTGGGATGAAGGTCAATCAAACTAAACTAGATGTTATAGGTAATAATATTGCAAATGTAAGTACTACAGGATTTAAAGCATCAACAGCTAGATTTTCTGATATGCTTTATCAAAATACATCAAGTGCAACAGCTCCTACTTCAGTACTAGGTGGTACTAATGCAAAGCAAGTAGGACTTGGAGCACAACTTTCAAGTATAAATAAAGTTATGGGACAAGGAAATGCATTATCAACAGGAAGATCACTGGATGTATGTGTTGATGGTGATGGATATATTATGGTAAGTAAAGGTCCAGAAGTTTATGTTGGTGATGATGCTGCTACAAGTGGAATAGGTATAGACGCTTCAGGAAAATTATCTGGTGGTGGAGAAAATGAAATAGTATATACTAGAGACGGAAATCTTACGCTAGATAAAGATGGAAATTTATTAACGGCAGATGGACACAGAGTAATGGGATATTTATTACAAGATGGAGATAGTGGAAATCCAAGTATTAAATGGACTGACGTGACTAGTGGAGCAACAACAACAAAAGAAGGCATAGCTAATTATGTTGATGCAGATTCAAAAAATTTAAAAGCAGTTGGAGACGGTGCTCAATTATATACATTGAAAATTCCAGATACAGTAAAGGGATACCCTTTAGGTGCTGACGGAAAACCTGACACAGGTAAAGATCCAATAGATATTCCTGTTAAAAGTTTTTCAATAGGAAAAGATGGGGTGATTACAGCTGTTCTTGGAGATGGAAGTAGAACAGCATTAGGTCAAGTAGCAATGGCTAGTTTTAAAAACCCAGAAGGATTAGAATCTGTTGGAGGAAACCTGCTACAATCTTCACCTAACTCTGGCCCAGAAATGATTAAAACACCAACAGGAAAATTAAAAGATGGATATAGTGATAATAGTAAGGGATTTGGATCTTTAATTGCAGGTGCCTTAGAAGCTTCAAATGTAGACTTAACAGAACAATTTACAGACATGATAACAGCAACAAGAGCCTTCCAAGCTTCTTCTAAGATGATATCAACAGGAGATGAAATACTTCAAACAATAACTAATTTAATGAGATAAATTATAAAGGGGGGATTAAAACTCTCCCCATTTATATAAATTTTAATACTATAAATATTGATATATAGGTAAATTAAAATTTTAGGGAGGGGATTTTTATGGTTGAATTAACAGGTATGAATAATAAATCTTTTGTGCTAAATGATGATCATATTGAAAAAATAGAAGCAGTTCCAGAAACATTAATTACATTAAGTAATGGAAAGAAGTACATAGTTATTGAAAGTATAGAAGAGGTAAAATCTAAAATAGTAAAGTATAAGAGAGAAATTTTTACGTTTAGGGGATAGGGAGGCACTAAAAAATGAAAAAAACAGATATAATGACTGCTGTCGGGTTAATAGTAGGATTAGGATTAATGATTTATGGAATGGCAAGTGGAGGTACTGGCGCAAGTAACCTAAAGCTATTTTGGGATTTATCTTCAGTTGCTATAACATTCGGGGGATCTATAGCGGCAGTATTGATTGTATATCCACTAGATGAGATAAAGAAAGCAGGAGCATTATTTGTTCAATCATTTAAAGAGCCAAATATTTCTCCAATGGAAACAATTAGTGAATTTGCAGAACTTTCTAAAAAAGCAAGAAGAGAAGGACTATTATCTTTAGAAGATACAATAGCACAATTAGAAGATGAATTTTTAAAAAAAGGCTTACAAATGGTTGTAGATGGAATAGAACCAGAATCTATTAAAGAAATATTAGAACTTGATATAAGTGAAATGGAATCAAGACATAAAGGTGGTGCAGGAATATTTTCAGCATGGGGAGCTTTTGCACCAGGATTTGGTATGTTGGGTACACTTATAGGATTAATACAAATGCTTGCAAATCTTACTGATTCTAGTACAATAGCAGCAGGAATGGGTAAAGCTCTTATAACAACATTTTACGGTTCACTTATAGCTAATATTTTTGCGTCACCAATAGCACAAAATTTACTTAATAAAAGTCAAAAAGAAGTTGCTATGAAAGAAATGATGCTTGAGGGTATACTTTCAATTCAGTCAGGTGTAAATCCTAGAATTGTTGAAGATAAGTTAATATCTTATTTATCACCACAAGAAAGAAAGATTTACGCTCAAAATAATTTGGAAGATAACGAAGGAGTTGCATAGAAATGGCTAGGAAAAAAAAGTCAGATGGTAGTGGTGGATTAAGAGGAGATGAATGGTTAGCAACCTATTCAGATTGTGTTACACTACTTTTAACCTTTTTTATTTTACTTTATTCTATGTCAAGTGTTGATGAGCAAAAACTTCAATCATTATCACAAGCATTTGTTTCAGTTATGACAGGACAGTCTGGAGATACATTTTTACAATATAATCAGTATAATGGATCAGTACCTATAATTGGTGGAGAATCAGATACTGATGGAGTAATTGATGCAGAATCTTTAGGAAAAGAAAATATGTATAAAAATATAAAAGATTATGTTGAAAAAAATGATTTAAACCAAGCTATGGATATAAAATCTGATAAAAGAGGTATAATATTAGAACTTAAAGATAATATTTTATTTGAAACAGCAAAAGCTGATTTGATTCCAGAAAGTAAAGTTGTTTTAGAAAAAATTAATACATTAATAGAATCAATACCCAATGATATTTTGATAGAAGGACATACTGATAATGTACCGATTAGCAATTCTAAATATGCAAGTAACTGGGAATTATCAACTGCTAGAGCAGTAACTGTAGTTAGATATTTTGTAGAAGAAAAACATCAAAATCCTACAAAATTTAGTGCCGCTGGATATGGTGAATTCAGACCAATAGCAGATAATAATGCAGAAGAAAACATGGCAAAAAATAGAAGAGTTAGTATTTTGATTGAATATAGTAAAGGAGAGGAATCATAATGGCTAATAAAGAAAAAGAAGTGAAAGAAGCAAAAGAAGGAAAAGAAAAAGGTGGCGGAATGAAAAGAATAATAATATTCATATTAGCTTTAGTACTTGTAGGTGGAGGAGTTTTTGCGGGAACTTATATGTTTATGCAAAAAAATAATAATAATGGTAATAGTGAGAGTAACAAACCGACAGTTGTACGTGAAAAAATAACAGAAACTGTTTATGTAGATCTTGGTGAAATTACTGTAAATTTAGCAGATGAAGGTGGAAAGAGATATTTTAAAGGTCAATTAGCAGTAGGATATGATGCTGAATCTAAAGATGCTGCTAAAGAATTAACAGATAAAAAAATAGTAGTTAGAGATGCAGTGATATTTTATATGAAGTCTTTAAAAAGTGATTTTATAAATGATCCAAAGAATGAGCAAGAAATGAAAAATACTCTTATGGATAGAATGAATAAACAATTAACAAAAAGTAAAGTTATTGATGTAAGATTTGATAGTATTATAACCCAATAAGAAAGAAGAATTATATGGAAACTTTTAAAATGTTTATAAATTTAATTATATCTTTATCAGTTGTTTTAGGATTGATTATTCTTATTTCTAAAATTCTTGGTAGTAAAGTAAATGAAATTAATAACAAAAAATATATTAAAGTTATAGACAGGTTACAGATAACAAAAGAAAATAGTTTAGTAATTATAAAAGTAGGTAAAAAAGGGTATGTAATGACTAGTTCTTCAGGAAATATACAAAAATTAGAAGAACTATCAGAAGAAGAGATAAATAAAATTGAAGAAGATAGGAAAAACTCTCTATATGATATAAAAAAATTATATCATTCTGACTATCAAAATAAATTTTTAAATATATTTAATAATTTTAAATCAAAGGAAGATAAGGATGGGAAATAATAAAAAAAGAGCAATTTTTATGCTGGTATTAACATTTGTTATTATAGCCTTTTCAGGGATAAAAGCATATGCGGCACCAACTGGTGTAGATTTGCCAAAGGTAAACTTATCAATTGGTAATGGAGAAACTACACCAAATGATTATGTGAATAATATTAAAATATTAATATTTTTTACTATTTTGGCGGTATTACCATCAATAGTAATAATGATAACGTCTTTTACTAGAATAGTGGTTGTGTTTTCTTTTGTAAAAAGTGCAATGGGAGTACAACAAGCAATCCCAAATCAAATTTTGGTGGGGTTAGCATTATTTTTAACAGTATTTATTATGACACCAGTTTATAATGATGTTAATACAAATGCAGTTAAACCATATTTAGAGCAAACTATAACACAAGACGAAGCTATTAAAATAGGATCAAAACCAATAAAAGATTTTATGTTAAGACAAACACGAGAAAAAGATTTAGAATTATTTGTAGAACTTAGTGGAGCAAACAAAGAGGAATTAACAAGAGATAATATTCCTTTTACAAGCTTAATTCCTGCATTTGCAATAAGTGAACTAAAAACAGCATTTCAAATAGGCTTTTTAATTTATTTACCATTTATAGTAATAGATATGGTTGTAGCAAGTCTTCTTATGTCTATGGGAATGATGATGTTACCTCCGGTTATGGTATCATTACCGTTTAAATTACTATTATTTGTAATGGTAGATGGTTGGTATTTACTTGTAAAATCATTAGTTATGAGTTTTTCGTGAGGTGAAAAATTATGAGTCAGACATTACTAAATGGAGTTATTAAAGACACAATAATAGTAGCAGCTAAATTATCAGCACCAATACTAATTGTTGTTTTAGTTGTAGGATTAGTAATAAGTATTTTGCAAGCAACTACTCAAATACAGGAACAAACATTAACATTTGTTCCTAAATTAATTGCAGCAGCTGTTATTGGTATATTTTTAGGAAGTTGGATGCTTCAAACGCTTATGTCGTTTACAACAAGAATATTTGAATTAATTACACAGATTACAACCTAAAAGGAGGTAGAAAAGTTGATTGATACATTCTACTTTCTTGCTTTATTTTTTATATTTTTAAGATTATCATCGTACTTTCTTGTAGTTAATGTATTTTTTCCTAAAGGAACACCTTACATTTTAAAAGGGGTATTATGTTTAATTTTTTCATTTGGAATATTAGGATTAACAGATTATTCAAGTTTAAATCAAATAAATAATACATATTTTTTAGTTTTTTTTGCATTAAGTGAAATAATGAGTGGAATAGTTTTGGGATTTATTACAAATTTAATTTTTGAAATGGTAAAATTTGCAGGAGCCTGGATAGATATACATGTAGGGTTTGCTATGGTATCTATTTTAGATCCAACATCTCAAACACAAAGTACACTATTTGGAAATTTTTCGTATATGATATCTATGGTGTTGTTTTTTATAATAGATGGACATCATATAATAATTAAATTATTAGCTAGAAGTTTTAATATACTTCCAATCGGTCAAACATTAGTTTATCAAGAAACTATGTTAGTAGTTATTAAAACTATTTGTGAATATTTTATATTAGGAGTGAAAATAGCATTACCTCTTGTATTAATAATTGTTATAACAGATTTATGTTTAGGGTTAATTGCTAAAGTTGTACCAGCAATTCCTGTAATGATATTTGGATTACCAATTAAAAATATATTAGGATTTATTACATATATAATATTATTACCTTTAATATTCAAACTAATTAGTGGTGCAATATATAATTTACCTAGTATTTTTGAAAATATATTTAAAGCAATTCCAGCAGTACCATTAGTTTTGATATTTTCAGATGACAAGACAGAAGAAGCAACTCCAAAGAAAAAATCAGATGCAAGAAAAAAAGGTCAAGTTGCAAGAAGTAAAGAGGTAGGTACTGCACTTACAATGGCCGTATGTACAATAGCACTTTCAGCTTTATGGGGCACTATTATAGAAACATTTAAAGGTACAATGATTTATTTTTTAGATTTTCCTAAACTAAGTAGTTTGGGACAGTTATCTTTAGAAAATCTTAGTATATTTAGTATTATTAAAATTGCAATTTTATTTTTATCATTTGCAATACCTATAATGATAGGTGGAATTGCGTCAAGCCTGATGCAGACTGGATTTATGTTTACGAGAGAACCATTAAAACCTTCATTTGGGAAATTAAATCCATTAAAGGGATTTAAAAATATGTTTTCAAAAAGGACTTTTACTGGTTTAATAAAGAATATAGCAGTAGTAATTATAATATCTATTTTAGCTTATCAATATGTGAAGGAAAATTATCTTAAAATAATGAATATATCAAATTTATATTTACCTTCGTTAGGTGATGAAATTAAAGTGGTAGTAATAGGTATATTTGTTAAAATAACTATTGCATTAATCATTATTGCAGCTATAGATTATTTTATTCAATTTAGATTACATAACAAAGAATTAAGAATGAGTAAACAAGAAATTAAAGATGAATATAAACAAGCTGAAGGAGACCCTCAAGTAAAAGGAAAGATAAAACAAAAGCAAAAAGAAATGGGTATGAGAAGAATGATGCAATCAGTTGCAGATGCAACAGTTGTAATTACAAACCCTACACATTTAGCTATTGCTTTAAAGTATGAAGAGGGGGGGGATATGGATGCCCCTAAAGTTGTCGCAAAAGGAGCAGATTATGTTGCACTTAAATTAAAAAAAATAGCACAAGATAATGATGTTCCTATTATTGAAAATAAACCACTGGCTAGATTGATGTATGAAAAAGTAGAAATAGATCAAGATATACCTCAAGACCTATATCAAGGGGTTGCAGAAGTTTTAGCAGTGGTATTAAAGCTTAAAAATAATAAGTAGTTTTATTTTTTAATAAAGGATGGGATAAGATTGGGCGTTGGAGGCAAAAGACTCGATATAAAAAACAACCTAGATGTAGTGGTAGCAGGGGCAGTTATATGTATAGTACTTATGATGATAATACCATTGCCAAAGGTAATATTAGATATACTTTTAGCATTTAACATAACATTATCAGTAGTTATTATGATGATAACTATGTTTACAACTAATGTATTACAACTTTCAATATTTCCAACTTTATTGCTAGTTACAACATTATTTAGATTAGGTCTTAATATATCATCAACAAGACTTATCTTAAGTGAAGGTGATGCGGGACAAATTATTCAAGCTTTTGGAGATTTTGTTATAGGTGGAAATTATGTTGTTGGTATAATTATATTTTTAATTATAATTATTATTCAATTTATAGTTATTACAGCTGGAGCAGGAAGAGTTTCAGAAGTATCAGCCAGATTTACATTAGATGCTATGCCAGGTAAACAAATGAGTATTGATGCTGATTTAAATTCAGGATTAATAGATGAAGTTATGGCTAAAAAAAGAAGACAAGACTTGCAATTAGAAGCAGATTTTTATGGATCTATGGATGGTGCATCTAAGTTTGTTAAGGGAGATGCAATTGCAGGGATTATAATTACAGTAATAAATATCATAGCAGGAATTATAATTGGTGTAATGCAAAAAGATTTAAGTATTGGAGATGCAGCACTTAAATATGTTCAGTTAACTGTTGGTGATGGACTTGTAAGCCAAGTACCAGCTTTATTAATATCAACAGCTTCAGGTATATTAGTAACTCGTTCAGGTGATGATAATAATTTTGGTAAGTCATTATCAAAACAATTAACAGGTTTCCCAATTGCAACATCAATAGCTAGTGCTGTAATGTTATTTTTAGCAGTAGTTCCAGGTATGCCTAAAGTACCATTTTTAATTGCATCAGTATCAATGGGAACATTGTCTTTTATGTTATACAAAGAAGAAACAAAACAACAAGAACAAGAGTTTATTTCAGAAGAAGAGGAAATTATTGAAGCAGAACGTAAGGAACCAGAAAATGTTATGAACTTGATTTCTGTAGAACCTATGGAAGTTGAAATTGGATATGGACTTATTCCATTAGCAGACGAAAGTTCTGGCGGTGATTTACTTCAAAGAATTGCTTCTGTTAGAAGGCAGTGTGCAATTGAAATGGGAATAGTAGTTCAGCCTATAAGAATCAGAGATAATCTTCAATTAAAGACTAATGAATATGTAGTTAAAATAAGAGGTACTTCAATAGCTTCAGCTGAACTAATGCCTAGTATGTTACTTTGTATGAATCCAAATGGAGACGCTTCAGAAATACCAGGTATAAAGACGCTTGAACCAACATTCAAGTTACCAGCGGTATGGATAAATAAAGATCAAAGAGAAGAAGCAGAAATTAAGGGATTCACAGTAGTTGACCCAACAACAGTTATGGTAACTCATTTAACTGAAACAATTAAAGCACATTCTTATGAATTGCTTGGAAGACAAGAAGTTAAGCTTATTATTGATAACTTAAGAGAAAAATACAGTGCTGTTATAGAAGAACTTATACCAGATTTAATGACAATAGGAGAAATTCAAAAAGTTTTACAGAATTTATTAAGAGAAAAAGTTCCAATAAAAGATATGGTTACAATAATGGAATCATTAGCAGACAATTCTAGAAATACTAGAGATTTAGAACTTTTAACTGAATATGTTAGATTTGCTTTAGCGAGAACAATTTGTAATCAAATAATAAATGATGATAAGGTTATTACTGTAGTAACTTTAGATCCTGCAATTGAAGAAATTATTGGTAGCAATATTCAAAAATCTGTTCAAGGATCTTTTCCAACAGTTGATCCTGAAACCACAACCAAATTACTTGGAAGTATAAAAAATACTATTGAAACAATTTATTTTAATAATAATCAACCAGTTGTATTGGTATCTCCGAATATAAGGTCTGTATTTAAAAAATTAATTGAAATGGTATTTCCACATATTATGGTAATTTCATTAAATGAAGTACCAAATGATATTGAAATTAACAGTGGAGGAGTTGTAACTATTTAATGATTATTAAAAGATATCTTGTAAGTAATATGAATGAAGCTTTAACAAGAATTAGATATGAATTAGGAAAAGATGCTATTATAATAAGCCAAAGGAAAGTAAGAAAGCCAGGCTTTAAAGGGTTATTTTCTGGGAAATTAATAGAAGTAACAGCAGCTATTGAAAATTCATCAGATTCTAAAAAAGCTAACATTAAAAAGCAAGAAGATAGCTTTGAAGATTCATTAGCAAGTATAAAGAAGCTAATGGAAAATACAACAAAAGAATACTATATAGAAGATAGTAATAATAAACAGCAAGATAAAAAAGTTGATTCATCATTAAATAAAGACGAACCCAAAGAGTCGTTAAAAAATATAAAACAAGATAATATATATAAAGAAGTTAATGAGATGAAAGAACTACTTAATAAAGTTATTGAAAATACTTCTAAGGATGAAGAGGTTAATACTTTAAAAGAAAAATTAGATACTATTGATATAGATGAAGAGTTCCATGATGAAATAATGGAAAAAGTAAAACATGATTTATATGAAGGAATAGACGAAGAAGAGAGTTTAAGAAAAATTTTTGAAAGTATATTCTTAGAGTCTAAAGAAGAAATTAAA
Organism: Clostridium sp. CTA-5; assembly: GCF_054768135.1. Taxonomy (NCBI): domain Bacteria; kingdom Bacillati; phylum Bacillota; class Clostridia; order Eubacteriales; family Clostridiaceae; genus Clostridium; species Clostridium sp. CTA-5. The sequence continues at coordinate 36,367 of NZ_BAAAAT010000010.1, forward strand.
GGAAGAGTTGTATTAGTAGGGCCAACAGGTGTAGGAAAAACTACAACTATAGCTAAATTAGCTGGAAAATTAGCACTTGTTGATAAAAAAAGTGTTGGATTAATAACAGTTGATACATATAGAATAGGTGCTATTGAACAACTTAAAACATATGCTGAAATAATGAATATCCCCTTTAAAGTAGTTATTACAATTAAGGAAATGGAGGCGGCGATAGAATCTATGAAGGATTGCGATGTAGTTCTTATTGATACTACAGGAAGAAGCAGTAAAAATACAATGCAAATTTCAGAATTAAGAGCATTCATAGAAAAGGCAAATCCAGATACTGTAAATATGGTGATAAGTGCAACAACAAAAAATAGAGATATTATAAGTATTTTAAAAGGATATGAGAGTTTAGAATACGATAGTATTATAATTACAAAATTAGATGAAACTACAGCATATGGCTCATTGTATAATATAATGAGAAAATCAAATAAAGCAATTAAATTCATTACTACTGGTCAAAATGTTCCAAATGATATAAAGCCCCCTAATAAAGAAGAAATAGCTAGATTTATATTAGGGGAGGAAACTTTATGTTAGATCAAGCTGAAAATTTAAGAAAGTTAATGCTTAAAAGTGATGATAAAGAGGGTAAATGTAAGACAAAAGTTATAACAGTAACTTCAGGAAAAGGTGGAGTTGGTAAAAGTAATTTTGTCGTTAATTTAGCTATAAGCTTGCAAAATAAAGGAAAAAAGGTATTGATTTTTGATGCTGATTTAGGAATGGGTAATGATGATGTTTTAATGGGAGTATACCCTAAGCATAATATATTTGATATTATATTTACGGGGAAAAAAATAGAAGATATAATTATAATAGGCCCTAGTGGGGTAAGTTTATTACCAGCTGGATCTGGATTGAATAAAATTGAAGACTTGCAAGAAGCTGAAAGAAATTTATTTTTAGAAAAATTGGAATCTTTGAATGGATTTGATTATATATTTATGGATACTGGAGCAGGTATTAATAGAAGTATTCTATCTTTTATAGCAGCGTCTGAAGAGCTAATTATTATAACTACTCCAGAACCTACTGCTTTAACTGATGCATATAGTTTGATAAAAGCAGCAGATCATTTTAAAATAAAGAATCATGCAATGGTTGTTGTAAATAAGGCATTTACGTTAAAAGAAGGTATTGAAGTTTATAATAAGCTTGAAAGAGCTGTAAATAAATTCTTAAAGCTTGATTTAGAATATTTGGGATGTATATTAGAAGATAAAAAAGTGTTACAAAGTGTTAGACAACAAAAACCTTTTATTGTAGAGTATCCTAATTGTGATGCATCTAAGTCAGTAGAAAATATTGCAAGGAAGATTTTAGGACAAAATATAAAAGATTCAATAGGAGCTAAGGACTTATTTAAAAAGTTATTTAATATATTTTCGTAGGGGGATACTAACATGGCAGGGTTTGATTTGAAAATTAATGATAGAATAGAGGTTTTAATAAACGATAAAGTGTATAAAAGCTTGATTCAAGATATCGGAGAAGATTTTATAAATATAAATTTGCCAGTTAATAATGGAGAGTATTTAACACTAAAAGTAAATGATAATATAGAAATTAATTCTTATGTAAAAGGTGGAAACTGTTTTAATTTTCATTGTGAAGTTTTAGGGCGAGGCAGAGAAGATAGTATAATATACTATACGTTATCTAAACCAGATAATATTAAAGAAATACAAAGAAGAGATTTTGCTAGAGTTGATATACTTAATTCTATTAATTATAAAAAAATCACAGAAATGTCTGAAGAAGAAATAGCAGAAAAAGAATATGATAATGCATTAATGGTAGATTTAAGTGGCGGAGGAATAAGATTTAAAACAAAAGAGAAACTTAAAATAGAGGATATAGTAATAATTGAATTTACGTTGAATGGACAAACGAATCATTTAAAAGCACAGGTGGTAAGATGTGAAAGAACATTTGACAATGAATATATTTATGGGGTTAAGTTTTTAGAAATTACTGAAAAGCAAAGAGATAAGATAATAAGAGAAATTTTTAAAGTTATGAGAAAACAAATAGAGACTTTATAAGATAAAATTTATATGAATTTTATGAGTAAGGTTAATTTTTACTGCAAATAATATAGTAGGCATTATTAATATACAAGAGTTAATGGTAGGAGGTTATGAAGCAAAATGGCTGACTTAAACAGTTTAGATGCAAAAGAACAAATAGTGAAAGAATATATTCCTTTAGTAAAATATATTGCTTCTAGAATTATGGTTGGAAAAAACAAATATATGGAATATGAAGATTTAGTTAGCTATGGAATAATTGGCCTCATGGATGCGATAAGCAAATATGATTCGAGTAAAGGGATGAAATTTTCATCATATGCTTCTATTAGAATAAAAGGGTCTATAATAGATGAAATCCGTAAATGTAGGCCTATTCCAAAAGGGGCAATGGATAAATTAAATAAATATAATAATGCTGTAGAATTTCTACAAAAGAAACTTTATAAAGAACCAACAATCATAGATATATCAGAGTATTTAGGATTATCTATTGAGGAAGTAGGACAGATAGAAAATTATATTAATTATATGTCTATGGTATCACTTGAAAATGTTATATTTTCTGATGATGAAGATATAAACCTTATGGGAATTATAGAAGATAAGAATAGTCCTAGTCCAGATAGTAGCTTAGAAGAAAAAGAACAACTAGAATTTCTATCAAAATCAATAGAATTATTAAAAGAAAAAGATAGATTGGTTTTAAATTTATATTATTACGAAAAATTAACATTAAAAGAGATTGGATCAATATTATCAATATCAGAATCTAGAGTTTGTCAGTTGCATGCTAGAGCTATTAACAATTTAAGAGAAAATATGAAAAAATTACATTATATAGATTAAAGAGGCGGGATGAAAATGCCAGTACTATTGATAATAATAGGAATTATTTTAATAGTGTATAGTTATGGTGATATTAAAAAAAATAATAATACTTCATTTAAATTTACTTTAGCAGAAGAAAAAGAAAATTTAAATGATTATAAGCTTGAAATAGGACATTTAAGGAAAGATATAGGTGAAAGCCTAACAGAACTACAAGAAGAAATTAAAAATATAAAAATAAATTTAAATATGGCTAATGATATTGAAGAAATGTACGAAAATGAAAGTGACATATTAAATAATATGAATGAAATATCAAAATATGATATAGAGTCGAATTCATCTGATGTTGCTTTAATTGAAGAAGAAAATGATGTGATTTCAGATATAAATTTTGAACATACAGTAGATGTTGACTTAAATAAATCAGATAGTATTAATGAATTAATTAAACAGGGTTTAAGTGATGATGAAATATCACAAAAATTATCTGTTAGTAAGGGGGAAGTATTATTAGTACGAAACTTATTCAAAAATTAAAAAGTATAATGTTTTTTATTAGTGATAAAAAGATACTATTTGGTATTGGAATAGGACTTATTTTGGGTGTAACACTTATGTTTGGATATAAAAGTAGCTTGAACCTTTCTGATAGTAAGATTGAAGAAAGAGCTAGAGGTCTTGGAATGCATTATAGTGATGAATGTAAGGCTATGATAAAGGGAGATGAAAACAAGTGATAAGAGGATTCTATACTGCTGTATCAAGTTTAGTAACCTTAGAAAATGATCAGCAAACAGTTACTAACAATATAACAAATGTTAATAATAACGGATATAAAAAGAATGTTTTAACAAAACAGAGTTTTGAAGATGTTATGATTACCAATAGACAAAGTAAATCAGGGGATAGACATATTCCTAATAAATTGGGAAACTTAAATTTAGGTGTAAAAGTTAATGATGTAAGTACGATTTATACTCAGGGAAGTTTTAAAACAACGGATAGTTTAACTGATTTTGGAATTGACGGTAGAGGATTCTTTGTAGTACAAAGAGGAAATGAAAGACTTTATACAAGGAATGGAAATTTTAAAGTTAATCAACAAGGTTATTTAATAACAACTAATGGTGATCAGGTTCTAGGTAGAAATAATACAACTGGAGCAGAAGAACCAATATATGTAGGCAAAGAACAATTCTCTTTAGATGGTGAAAATACTATTACAACTTCTAATGGAAATGCAACATATTCATTATTAACTGCTGATTTTCAAGATTACGCCTCTTTGGAAAAAGTAGGGGATAATTATTATAAATCAAACAACCCTGTTAATAATGCAAGGGTTAAGGTACAACAAGGTGTATTAGAGACATCAAATGTAAATCCAACTGAAGAATTAGTAAAACTTATGGAAATAAAAAGACAATTTGAAACTAATCAAAAATTTGTTACTATGCAAGATGAAAGTATTCAAAAAGCAGCAAATGATATTGGATCTGTAAGATAGGGGAGGATAAGTTATGTTTAATATATTTGCAACTGCCCAAAGTGGTATGAATGCGTATCAAGAAAAATTAGATTATCTTTCAAATGATTTGGTAAATGTATCAACTACGGGATATAAAGCTACAGATGTTCAATTTAATGATCTATTAACTGAATCATTAAATAGAAAAGGAACTCCTCTCGTAAATAAAAATGCCATTAATGGTACAGGCGTTAAAGTTGGTATGGATTATAGAAAAGATACTCAAGGAAATCTGTTAACTACAGGTAATAAAACTGATATTGCTATAGATGGGGAAGGCTATTTTGCTTCAACTCAAAAAGATGGATCTATTGCATATACTAGAGATGGGAATTTAAAAGTTGATAGTAATGGTACGTTAGTAGATTCTAAAGGAAACAGAATTTACATACAATATGAACCAGGTATGGCGGAAGGAAATCCAAAACTTTCAAGTAATGATATTTCTATTGATCAACAAGGTGGAATATCAACTAAGGTTGATGGAAATTATGTAAAAGTTGGACAAATACCAGTATTTACTGCAGTTGGAGATAAGGCATTTGTAGCAATTGGAAACAATTATTTTACACCAGCAAATGACGCACAGGTAACGTTAAGTAACAATTATTCTATACAACAAGGATTTTTGGAAGGATCAAATGTTGATACATCTGAAATATTTACTGACATAATAAGTACTCAAAGAGCATTTCAGATGAGTTCGAAGGGAATAACTGCAGCTGATGATGTTTGGGGTATGATAAACAATATGAGAAAATAGTTTTGTAAAAGGAATAAACTATGTTTTAAAATAGTGTTAATATTATAGTATAAAAAACAATTTTCAATAATAGCTTGTTCTTATACTAAAATATCAACATTAAGTTTAAATCAAAAATAAAGGGTTATATCAAAGCAGTTTGTATTGATATAACCCTTTTTAATTATTTTTTTAATTATCTTTTGATAAGATTGTTGATGTTAAAGGTGGAATTACTTGTTTCTTTCTTGATAAAACTCCAGGTAAGAATGCCATTGAATCTTCTAAAGTAATATTGAAAGTTTTTTCTATGTATTCTGGTTTTCTACCAGCAACTAAAATTTGTGAACCTTCATTTAATATATCAGTTAAAAGTAACATTACAACATCGAAATTATTATTTTCAGCTTGTTGATTCATATAAGTTAACATCTCATCTTTTAATGGCATGAATCCATCTATATCCATTGTATTAACTTGAGCTACTCCTATTTTTGAATCTGCTATACTAAAAGGTTTAAAGTCTTGATTAAATATTTCAGCAACAGTTTTTCCTTTTAATGAAGTACCAGCTTTAAACATTTCTTTTGCAAATTCTTCAATTTGTATTCCAGCTATTTCTGCTAATCTATTACACATCATTTTATCTTGTTCTGTGCAAGTAGGACTTCTAAATAATAAAGTATCAGATATTATAGCTCCACATAAAAGTCCAGCAACTTGTTTAGATGGTTTTAAACCATGTTCAAAATAACATTTAGCAACTATAGTTGATGTACTTCCAAGAGGTTCATTTCTAAAATAAATAGGACTATTTGTTTGAATATCAGCTACTCTATGATGGTCAATAATCTCTAAAACTTCAGCTTCGTTTAATCCATCTATAGATTGACCTCTTTCATTATGATCTACTTGAATTACTTTTTTCTTATGTTCTGAAATAAGATGATATCTTGAAATAGTACCAATAACTTTTCCATCCATATTAGTTACAGGATAACAATGATATCTTGTTTTAGCCATAACATCTTTAATATCTTCAACTAAATCATCAACTGAGAAAGAAATTAAATCTTCTTTTGCCATTACATAATCAACTGGTATACTTTGAATGATTAATCTTGCAGCTGTAAAAGAATCATGAGGTGTACTTATAACAGTAATTCCATTTTCTTTAGCCTTAGGAATTAAATCTTCAGCTAGAGTATGAGAACCAGTAACTATAATTAATGAAGTTTTTATGTTTATTAATTCTTCTTGAACATCATGTCTATCACCTACAATAGCAATATCTCCTTCATCAACTATTTCTTTTAAACTATTAGGCTGCATTGCTGTAACAGCAATTTTACCAGGAAAAGTTTTAACACTTTCATTTATGTATATTGGAGTAGCACAAAGAGTATCAATTATATTATTTAATGAAGTTTTACTCTTGGCTAATATATTGTTATCCCATATATCCATATAAGATGATGTTAAGTTTGAGATAGAAATAATCCCAACTAATCTATCATTGCTATCAGCAACTGGTAAAGCTTTAAGATGATTATCTCTCATTATGTTCCAAGCCATTTTTAATGAAAGGTCTGGAGCAATTGGACTAAGATTATCTATTTTTAAGTCTTCTACCTTTAATTTTATAGTTTCTAAATATTTTGGTGCTTTAACATCAAAGTAATCTAGAATAAATTTTGTTTCTTGATTTACGTTACCTAATCTTACAGGTACAGCTGGAATATCACTAGTTCTATTTTTTAATTCTGCATAGCCATATGCAGCACATATTGAATCAGAATCAGGATTTTTATGTCCAGTTACATAAATTACATTTTTCAAAATATTTCCTCCTTATTTATACAAAATCATAGTATATATTTTACTTGTAAAATTCGAGAATGTAAAGTTAAGATATATCTTATGTTAAGCTATTATTAGTTTTTAAATTATCTATGTTATGAGATATTAATATTTATATTTATTATTAAATAGTCTTATATGTAATTTAGTAATCTTTATTATTAAATTACATATGAATAACTTAAATTATAATTTGAAATAAGAGTTAAAAATATACTCTAAATAATAAAAGCAATGCTTTATTATTTTATTTCAAGTGACTTAAGTAATAAAAAATCATCATAAGTTTTATAAAGGAAAATATACATAGTTATATGAGGAGAAAGGAAGGGGAGGAAAAATTGTGATACAAGAAAAAGAACTCATAAAAGGTCTTACTACAAATGAAGCAGAGAAAAGAATGAAAAACTTTGGGCTTAATGAACTTCAGCATAAGAAAAAGACGTCAGCCCTTAAAATATTTCTTTCACAGTTTAATGATTTTATTGTCTGGGTATTAATAGCGGCAACAATAATTTCAGGCATTATAGGAGATAAGGCAGATGCAGTTACTATACTAATTATAGTTTTTGTTAATGCAATACTTGGTTTCGTGCAAGAGTTCAAGACAGAAAAATCATTGGAAGCCTTAAAAGATTTAGCAGCACCAACATGTAAGGTTTTAAGAGATGGAAGTATAAAAATTATAAATTCTATATACTTAACAATTGGTGATGTTGTTATTTTAGAGGCTGGAGATAGAATTCCAGCTGATGGAATGTTTATTGAAGGTTTAGGAATTGTTGTGGATGAATCATTATTAACTGGTGAATCAGTAGGCGTTGATAAAGATACTAATGGAAAAAATAATAAGGGATTTATGGGGACTACAATTGTCAAAGGTAGGGGATTATTTAAAGTTGATTCTATTGGTATGAAAACAGAAATGGGAAAAATAGCTGATTTGATTCAAAATATTGATGAAGAAAAATCACCTTTAAATAAAAAATTAGATTCTCTTGGTAAAGTATTAGTAGTTATTTGTTTAGTAGTATGTTTTGTTGTAACTGTTATGGGTATACTTAGAGGAAATGATATAACAGAAATGTTTTTACTTGGAGTTAGCTTAGCTGTAGCAGCAATTCCAGAAGGACTTGCTGCAATAGTAACAGTTGCCTTGGCGTTAGGTGTATCAAGAATGCTTAAGAGAAATGCATTAATAAGGAAACTGCCGGCAGTTGAAACTTTAGGTTGTACATCTGTAATATGTTCTGATAAAACTGGAACACTAACCCAAAATAAGATGACAGCTAAAGAAGTTTATTTAAATGGTAGGATATATGAATTAGAAAAAGAAAAGTTAAATGATTATACAAAAATGATGAAAGCTTTTATTTATTGTAATGATTGTAGTTATGATTTTACTAAAAAAGATATGAAGGATGTACTTCATGGAGAGCCAACAGAAACAGCATTAATTGAGATGTTCTTTAAAGAAGTAACTCCACTTAAAAATTTTGTATCTAATGTGGAAAGAATATATGATATTCCTTTTGATTCAACAAGAAAGATGATGTCAGTAATAGTTGATGATGGAGGAAAAGAATGTTGCTATGTTAAAGGAGCACCTGAAAGAGTAATAGAAAAATGTTCATTTATATTAGAAGATAATAAAATAAAGCCTTTAACATATCAAAAGAAAAAACAAGTTGCTACTTTTATAGAAGCAATGTCATCTAGAGCTTTAAGATGTATAGCATGTGCATATAAAGAAGAGGGACTAGTTAAAGGGGACAAACTGGAAGAAAACCTTATATTTCTAGGAGTAGCTGGAAGTATTGATCCACCAAGAGATGAAGCTAGAGATTCAGTAATTAAATGTAAGCTTGCAGGAATAAAACCTGTAATGATAACAGGTGATCATAAAAATACTGCACTTGCAATTGCAAAATACCTAAATATATGTAATAGTGAAGAACAAGTATTAACAGGGGAAGAAATTGAAAATATAAATGATGATGAGCTTGCTAAGAAAATAAATAAAGTTAGAGTTTTTGCAAGAGTTTCACCAAATCATAAATTAAGAATAGTAAGAGCTTTTAAGAAAAAAGGAAATATAGTTGCGATGACAGGTGATGGAGTAAATGATGCACCTGCTATAAAGGAATCAGATATAGGAATTGCAATGGGAATATCAGGAACTGATGTAACAAAGGAAGCATCATCAATGATACTTATGGATGATAATTTTTCTACAATAGTGGCTGCTGTTGAAGAAGGAAGAATAATTTATGACAATATAAGAAAATTTATTAGATACCTTTTATCTTGTAATCTTGGTGAAGTTTTAACAATGTTTTTAGCAACATTGTTTTATTTACCAAATCCATTAAGTCCTATACAGATTTTATTAGTAAATCTTGCAACAGATGGTTTACCAGCAATTGCACTTGGTGTAGATCCTCCAGATAAAGATATAATGAGGCAAACTCCAAGGGAAAAAGATGAGAGTATATTTGCTAGAGGATTAGTAGAAAAAATAGTAGTTAGAGGTGCACTAATAGGAATATGCACTTTACTTTCATTTATGATAGGTAGATACTATGGAATGGATTTAGAAACTTGTAGAACATTAGCATTATGTACTTTAGTAATGTCTCAGTTAATACATGTTTTTGAATGTAGGTCAGAGAGACATTCTATATTTGAAATAAAATTATTTACTAATCCTTATTTAGTAGGTGCTGTTTTAGTATCAATAATTATGATTACTTCAGTTTTATATGTTCCATTTTTAAGAGAAATATTCCATACAGTAGCATTATCACTTAGTCAATGGTTAATAGTAATGTTCTTCTCAGGAATAATAGCATTAATAAATAGTGTATATTTATTGATTAAAGCTAAATAGGCTATGTGAATATTTTAAAACAAAACTTCTTTGTTCATAATCTTAAAAATAATAAAATGCTATATTTTAAAACAGTGTTGATATTATAGTATAAGAGCGAACTGGCATTGGAATTTACTTTTTAGAACTCTTAAGTGAGAGTCAAAAGTGAGAATCCAAATTTTATATTTGGTTCTTCGAACTTTCACAGAGTGCAATTTTATATTTTGTTACTTGAACTTACTCAGCGAATGTACATGAGTCGAGTTTCCTTTTAGTCTTACAATTAATTGCTTGTCAGCAATCTTTGATTGGGAATATGGATTAATTGGACTAAGATTTATTTTAGAGTTCTTAAAGTAGATTCCTCTGTCCAAGAGCTTTATACTACAATATCAACATTCAATTAAAATATAGCCTAATAAAAAAAACTCCTTTTAGGAGTTTTTTATTATCTTCTCATCATTTTAGTAGCTTGTTGACGAGATTTTCTTATTTGACTATGATCTACAGGTATTAAATCTTTCTTAGTAGTAAGATTTAATACATTCATTATTTGTACAGCTTCTGTAGTATCTTTTTTCTTTATTTTTTCACCTTTAATTCCCATAATTATAACTTTGTGACCTTGTGAAACAGTAATAAATTCAGGTTTCTTAAACCATTTATTTTGTTTGTAGAAACATTTAACTACAGCTTTACCTACTTCAGGCTTAACTACCATTTCTACTAATAATTTGTGAAATATAAAGTAACTTTTTTCAAAAACTTTTACAGATAAAACAGTCCCTGAAGTACTTGTAATTCTATCTCCATATTTTTCAAGATATGCGTCTTGAAAATATTTATTAAACTTACCACTGAATTTTTCTTTTAAACCCATATGAACTCTCCTTTTTTAGCATGAATTTCTTTAAAAAACAATTATTCCATTATATCTAATTTATTATAGCATAATACTTAGTTAACTACCATATATATTAAGCTTTTCAAGAATCTATAGTATGTTATGCATATATTTAAGTATGATACAATTATATAGTTAAATTTAAGAAAAAATTAATTTTATAGACACAGAGATGACATAAAGAATTTATACAATTAATATATAAATTAAGTAATATATATATAGTATAATATTAATGTAGTTAAACTATGTTTTAATTTGATATGATATTTAAAAATATAGTTTATATTTAAGGTTATTATTTTTGTGTTTAGGGGGAGATTATAATAGATATTAATACAAAACAAATTTGTGATATGACCATAGATAATTATGTTAATGCTAAAGAGAGATTAAGATATGATGGAGATTATATTAATCATTTTTCAGCTTTACTTAATGGATATTATAATAGAGAAATTCCTTTTGAAGAGGTTAAAAATATACGTAAATTTATTAAGGACAGTACGTCTAGAATGTCTCCTTTTAGAGGGGACATGTTATACATATTATCTTTTTTAATATCATGTAATAATGATTATAAAAACAATAATATGATTATTCTTGAGATAATAGAAGTGTTTGATTTGTTAATAGAACAAAATTTTAAAGATTCGGAGTATTTGATTTTATCAGCTTATGCAATAGTAAAATATGTAGACTTGAAAAATAGAAAGAACATTATATATAAAACAAAAGATATATTTAATATTATAAAATCTAGATATAATAATGTAACAAAAGAAGATGATTATTTATTTTGTACTCTACTAGCTATAAATTGTTCGGAATTTAATTCAATGACAGAATATATGGAACTGGTTTTTGAATATATGACTAATTTAGAACTATTTTCTAATAACGGTGTACAAGGACTAACTAATACTATATTGTTAAACAGTTATGAAGATGCAGCATACAAAACAGAAGAACTTTTAATTTCTTTACAAAAAAATGGATTTAAAATAAGTCATCAATTTGTAAGTCTACTTGGTGCTTTAGTAAAGAATCAAGATTCTGAAGAAATTATGAATAATATGAGAGAAGTTATAGATTATCTTTGCAGTGAAGAAATTGAATATGAATTTTATATAGATAAGGGATTCAGAGATATGATTGCCTTAATCATTGTATTTACAAGTAAAATAAACGGAAATGTAAAATATTTAGATGAATTGTTAGCATTTAGTACTTATACATTTTTAGTAAGCAAAAATCAAGGTGTTTTGAATGAAGTATTAGCTTAAAACATATTCAAATAATAAGAAGCAGTTGACTTTAAAATTTGGTAGTATAAACAGAGTTTCTACTCTAAAAATATATTTTTAACTTAAGTTTATAGAAAAAATAAAAAAGTATATCTATTTTCTAAGTTAGAGAATATTAATATTATATATACTACTAATTTGAGGAGGAAACTGCTTTTGAAGGTTTTAATCAAAGTTAAGTCTTAAAACAAACTTCAAAGTGGATATAATTTATGAAAAAAGAGTTAACTCCAAGCGAAGTTATTTTTAATTGTTCTTTTAAGGGTTTACCAGGCGATGAAGAGTTTTTTGAAATGCCTGAGGTAAAATCAAGGTTAAAGGAAATAGAACGAGCTTTAAAAATCAAAAAAGATGGATACAATTTATATTATGTTGATTCGTTTTCAAAAGATAAACTAACGGATTTAATAGATTTTGTTACAAGTATATATGAAGAAGAAGAATCACCAAAGGATATCTGTTATGTAACAACTGATAATTCACTGAATCCTAAAGTGTTATTCTTACCTAGTGGAAAAGGGACTTTGTTAAAAGATAAAGTTGAAGAAATTAAAAATGAATATTTTGATTGTATATTTGAATTTTATAATGGATCATCAGATGTTGAAAAAGAGATTATACTTCAAAATATAACTAGGAAAAGAAATGATTATATATCTGAAATAATGAATGCAGCAAAATCATATAATTTTGATGTTAAAGCTACAAATGGAGGATTTGTATTTATTCCATTAAAAGAGCAAGGAAAAGAAATGACAGAAGATGAATATGAAGATTTAGAAAGCGAAGCTCAAGATATAATTAAAGAACAAGTGGGAGAATTAAAAAAACAAGCAAAAGAGGTATTAGAGAAATTAACTAAACTAGAAAAGGATTCTATTAAAGAACTTAAAGCTATTTATAAGGAATATTTAAAGAATGCTATGATGGAAAAAAAGAATGACTTATTATTTGAATTTGTAACTGATGAAAATGTGTGTTTATATCTTTCACAAATGTTTGATTGGATTGAAGAAGAGGTAGTTAAATGTTACACAATAAGCCTTGAAGATGATGAACAGGAACTTGATCAGTTGTTTATGAAATATCAAGTTCATGTTCTTGTAGATAATAAGAATATTCCTCATCCTAGAGTTTTTTTTGAAGAAGATCCAACTATAAATAATTTAATAGGCAATATAGAGTACAAAAGTAACAATGGGAATTATACTACTGATATAGAGTTAATACATCCTGGAAGTTTATTAAAGGCTAATGGAGGATGTTTAATTATAAGATTGAATTCTTTGTTAAATAGTGGATATAGTTATTATTATTTAAAAAAGGTATTAATGCTTCAAAAAGTAGATTATAGTTATACTAAAACGTATTTAGATGTTTTATCTATAGAAGGGTTAAAGCCAGAGCCTATACCTATTAATGTAAAAGTAATTTTAATAGGAGATTATGAAAGTTTTAATTTTCTATATGAAAGAGATGAAGACTTTAAACAAGTATTTCCATTAAAAGTAGAGGCAGATGCTGAACTTAAATACAATGATAATTCAAAGACTTTAATTGCAAGATATATTCAAAAGAAAATAAATAATGAAAATCTGCTAGATATAGAACAAGATGCTGTAGAAGAGATATTTAAAGTTTTATCAAGAATTACTGGTGATAGGGAAAGAATTTGTATTGATGATTATGAAATAAATAAAGTATTATATTTATCTAATCATAAAGCAATTTCTGATGGTAGATTTACAATAAGTAAGGATGATATTAATAGTATTTGTCATAGCGGAGAAGAGAAAATTCGTGAAGAAATTTTAGATAGTTATAAGAATAGTAAAATATTACTATCTATTAGTGGCGAAAAAATTGGTGCTATTAATGCATTGGCAGTATTTGGAACAAAACTTTTTAGTTTAGGAAGGCCTATGAGAATAACATGCTTAGCTCTTAAAGGAGATGGCAGAATAATTGATGTTCATAAAGAATGTAAACTTAGTGGAAATATTCATGAAAAATCTATAGCTATATTGAGAGGGCTAATAACTAATTTATTAAGTCCATATGAAAGATTACCAATAGATTTTCAATTGAGCTTTGAACAGACTTATTCATTGATCGAAGGAGATAGTGCATCTGTTGCAGAAGTAATATGCATGCTTTCTGCACTCAGTAAGAGACCAATAAGACAAAATATTGCAGTTACAGGATCTATAAATCAATTTGGAGATATTCAACCAATTGGTATGGTAAATGAAAAGATTGAAGGATTTTTCACTGTATGTAAAGGCTTAGATGATATAGAAGATAAGGGTGTATTAATTCCAAGCATAAATAAAAATGAATTAATTTTAAATACTGAAGTGGAGGAATATGTTAAAAATGGTGAATTTCATATTTATACAATGGATGCACTAGAGGATGCAATAGAAGTCCTTATATTAAAACCAGGAGAATCAGTTAAAAGTTTTTATAAAACTATTGAAGATGAACTTTTAAAATATAAGACTGTTAAAAAGAAAAAATAAGATACATGAAATAAAATAATGGGTTAAAGATAAATCATATATTTTATTTCAAACAAGGAGACAAGATCAGTTAATGGCGAGCTATTAGCTGATTTTGCTGATGGAATATGAGAGATGCATACAAGCGTACTGGTCTATTATTTTTTTGAATATGCTTAAGTAAGTATAAATTATATACAATTTAATATAAAAGAGATATTTTGTTTAATAAATTTGAAATTTAAATTTTAACAAGATATCTCTTTTATTTTTTTATTCTTTAGGAAATTATATATTTTAAAATCTGTGATAACTTCTAGAATATCTTGTTTTAGAGGTATTATAAGTACCACCTAAAGGATAAAAAACAATCATAAAAATGTGATTTAGTTGTTTTATTTTCATATATTATTGAATAATTAGGAAAAAATGTAATAAAAAATTGACGTTCAATAAAATAGTATGTTAAAATATGGTAAAGATTAGTAATAAGTATTAAATAAGGAGGTGAATTACTCTAAGGAGAACTTTAGGGTAATGATATATGAATTTAAAGTTTGAAAAATATGATGATATTTTAATTATTACTCTTGTAGGGGAATTAGATCACCATAGTGCTGAAGAAGTTAGGGTCAAAATTGATGATAGAATGGATAGAGACAATATAGAAAAGGTTATTTTAAATTTTTCAGGTGTAAGTTTTATGGACAGCTCTGGTATTGGAGTTGTTGTTGGAAGGCATAAAAAGATATCTAATAAAAAAGGAACTCTATGTATTACAAATGTTAATACAAATGTTAATAAAGTATTTGAATTAACAGGTTTATATAAGGTTGTTAAGAATTATAAGACTATAGACGAAGCAATAAGATGCATTTAGATGGAGGGTTTTATGGTGTATGATAATAAAATGAGTGTAGAATTTTTAAGTAAATCTCAAAATGAAGCTTTTGCAAGGGTAGTAGTTGCAGCATTTGTTTCTCAACTTGACCCAACAATTGCAGAGTTAACTGATGTAAAGACAGCTGTATCAGAGGCAGTAACTAATTCTATAATACATGGATATGAGAATAGAGATGATGGAACAATTAGGGTTGAAGCAGAAATTCATGATAGTGAAGTAACTATTATAATAATTGATAAGGGTAAAGGTATTGATGATATACCAAAGGTTATGGAACCATTATATACATCACGTCCTGACTTAGAAAGATCAGGAATGGGATTTACAGTAATGGAAACATTTATGGATAGTTTGTTAGTTGAAAGTGAAGAGGGAAAGGGTACAAGGGTAATAATAAAGAAGAAATTTGACACAGTAAGTTAGGTGGAAAATATGGAAAAAGGGAATTTAAAAAGAGAGGAATATAATTATAATGATAATGCAGAATTATTACCTTTAGCTAAATCTGGAGATAATGCTGCTATGAACAAATTAATAGAGATTAATTTACCATTAGTGTCATCTATTAGTAAAAAATTCTTAAATAGAGGTTATGATTATGAGGATATTTTCCAGATAGGCTCAATAGGATTAGTTAAAGCCATAAATAATTTTGATTTAAATTATAATGTTAAATTTTCGACTTATGCAGTTCCTATGATAATAGGGGAAATTAAGAGATTTTTAAGAGATGACGGAATGATTAAAGTAAGTCGTAATGTTAAAAGTTTAGCAAAAAGAATACATTTTGACAAAGAGGAATTAACAAAAAAACTTAATAGAGCACCTACTATAGAAGAATTAGCAGAGTTTTCAGGTGTAGATAAAGAAGAAATTATATTTGCAATAGAGTCTGCAACAAGTCTGCAATATCTTTATGACACTATACATCAAGATGATGGAGCACCAGTTTTACTAATAGATAAATTGAGTGAAAAAGGTGAAGATGATATTGGAATGATTAATAAAATAGCTCTTAAAGAGGCTTTAAGAAGCTTAGATGAAAAAGCACGGCAAATAATTATTCTAAGATATTTTAAAGATAAAACACAAGTACAAGTAGCAAAATTATTGGGTATAAGTCAAGTACAAGTTTCTAGAATTGAAAAAAAGGTACTTTTAAAAATGAGAGAAAAATTAGAAGAGTAATAGATTATATTTTAAAGAGTGGATTTTGATAAGTCTACTCTTTACTTTTTTTATAATAAGTAATACATAATTGTACCTTTTCAACTGTTAATTCTGCATTAAGCGTGGCATGTTTATTTTAATATTCCATAAATTAACATAATTAAATTTTGTAAATTTACAAATAATAAACTTACATAAAATAAATTTTAAATAATGAAATTTTATTATTTATTTACTAATCTTTATAAGGGAGAGTGATAAGTTTTGTATAAAAACGAAAAAATAATAAAAAAAAAATATGAGAAAATGGCAAAGCAAGTTGAGCCAAAGCCAAAGATACTTTTAGATTGTGCTAAAGCTTTTTTTGTTGGAGGAGCAATTTGTACAATAGGACAATTTATTGATAAGTATATTTCAACATTAGGATTACCAGATGAACAAGTTAAAACAATAGTTTCTATAATTATGATATTTCTAGGAGCTTTATTAACTGGTATAGGTATATATGATAAAATAGCTCAATTTGGAGGTGCAGGAACGGTAGTTCCAATAACAGGATTTTCTAATGCTATTGTTTCACCTGCGATAGAATTTAAAAAAGAAGGTTTCATTTTTGGAGTAGCAGCAAAAATGTTTACTATTGCAGGCCCGGTACTTGTATATGGAGTAGGATCTTCTGTAATTATAGGTATAGTTTATTATATAATTTCAGTATTTTAAATAATATTAAAAATATAATTGATAATAAAAATAGGTATGTTGTAACTGAATATTGATATTTTAGTATAAGAAAAATTTTAATATCATTTTAAAACTTAACTTAAAAGTTAAATTATTAAATTGTATTAATGTTAAGGTGGGTGTAAACATGAAAATAGATAGTAAAAAAATAGGAAGTCAAACTGTAAGATTAGATAGTCCTCCTAAAATAATTTCTGCTTATTCAATAGTGGGACCTAAAGAAGGAGATGGACCTTTAAAGGAAAGCTTCGATCAAATATTAAATGATGATACTTGTGGTAAAGATAGTTTTGAAAAGGCTGAAAGTGAAATGATGTTTACAGCGATAAAACAGGCATTATCTAGAGCAAGTCTTCAAGAAACGGATATAGATTATCTTTTTGCAGGTGATTTATTAAATCAAATAATTTCGTCAAGCTTTGCAGCTAGGGAATTTAATATTCCCTTTTTTG
This sequence comes from Clostridium sp. CTA-5, assembly GCF_054768135.1. Classification (NCBI taxonomy): domain Bacteria; kingdom Bacillati; phylum Bacillota; class Clostridia; order Eubacteriales; family Clostridiaceae; genus Clostridium; species Clostridium sp. CTA-5. The sequence continues at coordinate 54,266 of NZ_BAAAAT010000010.1, forward strand.
GGTTATATGGGGCATGTTCTACTATGACAGAGTCTTTAAGCTTAGCATCAATAATAATGGATGCTGGATGTGCAAAATATGTAGTTGCAGCAACATCATCACATTTTAGTTCGGCAGAAAGACAGTTTAGATTTCCACTTGAATATGGATGTCAAAGATGTGCAACTTGCCAATGGACAGTAACAGGATCAGGGGCATTAGTATTAGGGCATGAAGGAAACTTTCCGGAAGTTACTTATGTTACAACAGGTAAAGTAAAAGATTATGGACAAAAAGATCCTAATAATATGGGGGCTGCAATGGCACCAGCAGCTGTAGATACTTTGGTAAGTCATTTTGAAGATACAGGAAGAAAACCTAGTTATTATGATATTATTGCAACTGGAGATTTAGGTAGCGTCGGAAAAGAATTAGCAGACAAATTAATACAAGAATATGGTTATGATATAAGATCAAATCATATGGATTGTGGAGAAGCAATTTTTAACAATCAATTACAAAAAACAGCAGCAGGAGGAAGTGGATGTGGATGTTCTGCAGTTGTATTTACGGGTCACTTATATAAAAAATTGATGAGAAAAGAAATAAAAAATGTATTGTTAGTATCAACAGGAGCTTTAATGAGTCCAACATCTTCTCTTCAAGGAGAAAGTATCCCAGGGATAGCTCATGCAGTAGCAATAGAAATGAAGTAAGTATAGATAGAAAGGATGATATAAATGGAGTATATAAGTGCGTTTATAGTTGGTGGTGTTATTTGTATAATAGGACAGATATTAATGGATACCACAAATTTAACTCCAGGGAGAATTCTGGTATTGTTTGTTACCATTGGTGCTATATTAGGTGCATTTGGATTATACGATAAATTAGTTACTATAGGTGGAGCAGGTGCAACAGTTCCGCTACCGGGATTTGGAAATACATTGGCTAAAGCAGCGATAAAAGAAGTTAAGGAAATAGGTTTACTTGGAGCATTTACAGGGGGCGTTAAAGGAACAGCAGGTGGAGTTACTGCTGCAATTTTCTTTGGATATTTAATGGCTTTGATATTTAATCCTAAAACAAAAGAATAGAATTAACTTTATTTTTAATCTTTTAGCATTTATACTATAAATAAGGAAGTTTGCATTTTTAGGACATTAAAAAGTTAATATAATTTTTATATTATTATTTTTATTTTTTAATATCTAATTTATTAATTTAGATGGGGGGATATTTTGAATAAGTATTGTAATAATACTTGGGCTCAAGTTGTGGAAATGCTAGATAGTAACGAACAGGCAGGACTTAGCAGTATTGACTGTGAGGCTAGAAAAGAAAAGTATGGCACGAACAAAATTGATTTACCAAGTGGAAATAGAATATCAAGAAATATAATAAATACAGTTAAACAAGTACATATAATATTATACCTAGTTATTACAGTATTACTATTTATTTTAGGAAGCAATTTTTATAAATACATTATATTAGGATTTCTAATAATAAATGTAGTAGGAAGTATACTTTATAATATTAAAAGAGATAAAGAAATAGGATTTTTAGAAAAATTAAATTTTGCAACTTCGATTGTAATAAGAGATGGTAGAGAATTGTTATTAAAGTCAGAAGAAATTTTAATTGGAGACATAGTAAAATTTAAAAAAGGCTCTTTAATTCCAGCAGATATAAGAATAATAAAAGCTACAGATATAAAAGTTGATGAAAAAAATATAACTGGTGAGGATTTTTATAAAGAAAAATTTGAAAGTAAAATAAGTGGATCAATAAATTCACTTGGAGAAATGAAGAATATACTTTTTAAAGGGTCTGTAATTAAAGATGGTGAAGGGGAAGGAATAGTAATTTCTACAGGAAATTCAACTCAACTAGGAAAATTATTAGCGATGTTGACTTATGCAAGTAATAGAAAACACACATTGCTAGAGAAAATTCAAAAAAAGTGGGGGAATTATTTATTATCATCATTTTTAGTATTTGCTTTAGGAATATTATTAACAGGAAATTTAGAAAAATATCATAATGAAGTAGAAATGGGTCTTCTAGTGATTACATGTATTCCAATTATTATAATTGCAATGTTAACATTTAAAATTATATTAAAACAGTTTGAGAATCAAGATATTAATATAATAAATTTTTCTGCTTTTGACCTTATAAGTAATATTAATGTTATGTTCTTAGATAAAATTGGAGCAATAACTAAAGAAGAAATGCTAGTTAATAAGTTTTTTACAGATGGCAAAATAATATTTTCTAAAGACATAGATTATTCAAAAAACATAAATGTAGGAAGAATATTTGATATTTCTTTATTATGTAACAATTCAACATATAATATTGAAGAGAATACAGGTGAAGGAGACTTAATAGAAATAGGATATTTACAATATGCAGCTAAGAAAAAAGTATATAAGTCTATTTTGGATGGTAAAAATTTCAGAATAACTGAAATTCCTATGGATTCTGATAAGAAGATGTTAACAATATTAAATAAAATGCAGAAGGGCTATAGAGCTAATTCACGTGGAAATCTAGATTCAGTTTTAGAGAGATGTACTCATATAATGTTAGATGGAGTAGAAAAGGAACTTACTGATGAAGAAAAAAATAAAATAAAAGATATGGATATAAAGTTTTCAGCTGAAGGGTTAATAACTCAAGCATTTGCATATAGAAATTTTAGTTATCAACCATCCACAGATGAAAATATAGAAAGTAATATGGTTTTTGTTGGAATAGTGGCATTGGAAAATCCTCTTACAGATGATATAGAAAAAAGAGTAAGTGAAATAAAAGACAATGGGATAATACCTATTTTGTTTACTGAGGAAAATAAAATAAGTGCTATTACAATGGCGAAAAAAGCTAAAATTATTTATAAAAATGACCAAGTAGTATCAGGAATAGAATTAGATTCTCTAAATTCTCAAGAATTAATAGATTTAGTAGGAAAGGTAAGAGTTTTCTCTAGAATAAATCCAGAAATAAAGTCTCAAATAATAGCTTTATTTAATAAAGATGGATATAGAGTAGTTGCAAGTGGAGAAACTTTAGGAGATTTACCTTCAATAAATTTATCAGAAGTAGGTATTTCAAAGGGAAATTCACCTCTAATAGTTAAAAAAGTCTCAGACATATATGTAAAAGAAAACTACTTAGATGGATTCTTTAAAGTAAGAGATTTTGCAAGAAAGTTTAAAGAGAATTTAAATAGAGCATTTAAAGGTATATATTCAATAGTTTTTGCTGAATTAATGATTTTATTAAGTAATATTATATTAGGTCATAATCAAACATTAGATTTTACAAATATTATATTCATTAATATGTTTTTATTTGTACCATTAGGTTTAATGTTTATATTAAAAGAAAATGGACAAGACGTCAAAAACAACCAGATGATAGGAAGAGCACTACTACTAACAGTGGCTACGATATTTACGACATATATGGCAAATGATAATCAAAAAACATTGTTGTCATTAATTGTTTTATCAATAGGAGCAATATTATTTGCAGCATTTAATAATAATATATCAATAAAGAAAAATTCTATAGAGAGAAAATTGTTACTTGTTTCTTTATTAGCAAGTATAATAGTTGTATTAGCAATTGTTTTAATTAAAAACATTATCTTAACTAAAGCAGTAATAATTAATTTAGCTATTACAATAATAGTTTTAATTATATTTGAAATTTTATTTAAAAGATGGCAAAACTCATTAATGAGGTGAGCTATTTGTTTTCAAAAAGAATTAGTGAAATAAATAATCCAATTGTATATATGTTTGTAATATTAGTATTGTCATGCACTAGTTATGGGTTATTTAATGATTTTAAGGAGCTTACAATCTTTATTGTTGGCTTCTTTTTTATATCAATAATTATTTATTGCGGATTTAATTTTACTATTTTAATGATTTTAGTTTTTATCTTAGGTTTAATTATCAATATATCTTATTATAGTATAGATTCTAATATAGATTCATCTATTAGAATATTAAGAAAAAATTCATATGAGATTACCGCTGATTATAAAGGTAAAAAATTAATTTTAGAAACTAATAATAATGTTGAAGTAGGAGATAAATATAAAATTAATTCTAAAGTAATAAAATCACAGGAAAAAAGTAGGGGGATAGTAGGGAAGGTAAGAACTAATAATACAAATAAGGTTGAACAAGATTTTACAACCAAACTTTATAAAATTAAAAGTAAAGTATATTATATGTTAAAAGAAAATTTAGGTCAAAGAAAAGCGGCATTAATATCATCAGTAGCATTTGGATATTCTGATTATTTAGATAAAGAAGATAAAGACGATATGAAAAACTTTGGAATAATTCATACTATTAGTGTTTCAGGCTTACACGTTGCTATAGTTTATGTATTTTTAAAAAATTTCTTAGGAAATAAGGTGGGATTAATAACTACCATAATATATGTTATATTTACTGGATGCAACTATTCAAGTATAAGAGCATTTATAATGCTTTCTTCGCTGGAGATAAGTAAAATTATAAAAAGAAATAATAATTCTCTTTCAGCATTATGTTTATCTGGTATGGTATTAGTATTAATTAAACCTTATAGTGTTTTTGAAGTATCATTTCAGTTATCTTATTTAGCTACACTCGGAATAATAATTTTTAATAAGAAATTAAACAATTATTTTTATAAATTACCTGATAAATTAAGAAAAGTTGTAAGTATTAGTTTGGCAGCTCAAGCTTTTACTTTTCCTTATTTAGTATTGGTATTTAAAGATTTTTCAATTAATTTTATAATAGGTAATTTAATTTTAGTACCTTTTATTAATATTATAGTAATAACGGGTAATATATTGCCAATAGTATATATTTTTCCTAAAGTTTTTGATTTCTGTAGTTATATTAATTTGATTATTATAAAAACATTTGATTGGAGTTTAGATAAATTAGGAAATTATTCTTTACCTATGTTTTATGGGAATGAATATGTAGCTACATTTTATATAGCTATGTTTATAAGTATTTACTTTATAAATAAAAATTATAAAGAATTTATTTATTTGCCAGCAATATTTATATTATTAATTGCTGTTCAAATATACAGTCCTATTCCTAAAATTACTTATTATAATGAAGGTGCCTTATTAATTAGTTATAGGGGAGATAGGGCTCTTATTACTAATAAGAATAACATAGATATAAAAAGGCTAAAAAAGGCCACTATGTCAAATAAGGTATATAGAAATAATAAAATAATTAATATAAAGAATATAGGGAAAATTAAAGAAATAGGTAAAAATTATTCTTTGGAAACTTCAAATAACCGATATATATTAAAAATTAGTAATTCTAAAATCTCTTGTTTAGAGTATGATATAATAAATTTTAAAGATGAAAAAACAAATAAAATATTTATACTAAAAGATAAAATAATTTTAAGTATTTAAATATAAGGCACATTCAAAAAATAATAGACCAGTATGCTCATTTATTTTGTGTGATACTGCGTAAGCAAATTTAGCTAATAGCTCGTTATTAACTAAATTTACTTCCTTGTCTTACACAAAATATACAACGCCTTTTTGATCTATTATTTTATTTCATGTACCTAATCTATAGGTGTTAGTATTTGTGTTTTAGTATTGGAATTAAAATATAGTTAAACATAAGAAAGGCGGATTAATTTGATTGACTATGAGGTTTTTGAACGAGAGATTGAAAAAGGTAAGATAAAAAATTCATATATATTTTGTGGATTAGACGAAGAACTTATTAAAGATGGTACAAATGCTCTTATAAAAAAAGTATTAGGAGCTGACACGGATGATTTTAATTTAATAAAACTAGATGGAATGAAAACAAATTTTGATGAAATAATAAATGCTTGTGAAACATTTCCTCTTATGAGTGATAAAAAGATTGTTTTTGTATATAGGGCTAATTTTTTGAGAGATAAAACTGATGAAGCTTCAAAAAAAACATACAAAAATCTTAAAGAATATGTAGCTAATATGCCACCGTATACTGTATTGATAATGTACTATTTATTTAATGATAAAAGGGAGAAAGCAAATAAAAATAAAAAGTTAAATTCATTAGATAAATTAATAACAGTTGTACAGTGTGATAAATTAAGAAGGGATGCTTATATAAAAAAAATAAATGATATTTTTAAAGAACGAAAAAAAAACATAGGAAAAGCTGAACTTATATATTTTTCAGAAAAAGTGCAAAATAACTTTGATATAATAAAGAGAGAGATTGATAAACTTATATCATATACTATGGAAAGAGATATAAAAAAAGAGGATATCAATTTATTAATATCAAATTCTGGAGAAGAAGATGTTTTTGATTTAGTAGAGTTAATAGCTCAAAGAAAGATTGAATCTGCAATGGATGTAATGAGAGAAATTTTATATAAGTCCGATCAACATATGCTAATAATAAATAATTTGGAAAGACAGTTCATAAGACTTTATGAGATAAAAACAGGATTAGCTAGTGGAGATAAAGTACAAGATTTTATTTCAAAATTCAAGTTACCCAAATTTGTATGTGAAAAATTAATTTCTCAAAGTCATAGATTTTCAGAAAAACAATTAACTGAACTTATAAAATTATGTGTGAACACAGAAAAAAATCTAAAATCTAGTAGTATAGATAAAACTATGGAGATGGAATTATTACTTATTAATACTTTAACTGTAAAAAAATAAATATATATGTTACGTAAATTATAATATCCACCCTGTATTAAAATAGTGTGGAATAAAAATAAAAAGCTATTTTAAAAAATATAGCAAAATAGAAAAGTGTAAATAAATAACCCACCAAAATTGGTGGGTTTATCAGATTACGCCATAGCGTTTAACTTCGCAGCTAATCTAGACTTCTTTCTTGCAGCCATGTTCTTATGAACAACTCCATTTGAAGCAGCTTTGTCTAATGACTTAACAACTGATGTAAAAGCAGTTTTAGCTTCTTCAACGTTGTTAGCAGCTACAGCAGTTTCAAACTTCTTGATTACAGTTTTTAACGCTGATTTAATCATTCTATTTCTTAAAGTTTTAGTTTCAGTAACTTTAATTCTTTTCTTTGCTGATTTTATGTTTGCCATTCTTGATTCACCCCCTTAAAATTTTATAGGGCCCCTGCAGCTTTTGGGGATATCTGCGTATCTTTTAATTTCAACAAACCTTATTATAGCATTGAAAGTTATGTAATTCAAGTATTAAATTCAAACATATAGGAAAAATAATATCAAGTAAACTTATAGTGAGGTGTAATTTGATGATAAATGTTAGAACAGATTTGGCAATTGAAGCAAGAGAAATGTATATTAAAAAGCATAATCACAATAAAGAAATAGATGGAGTTATTGTTGAAGAAGAACAAGAAGGAGAGATAAAATTTAGTACTGTAACGATTAAAAATGAAGATGGGGCTAAGAAGATAGGAAAACCTATAGGAAATTATATAACAATAGATATTCCTGAATTCACTGTTTATGATGGCGGTATAATGGATAGTGTAGCTAATGTTTTAGCAAAAGTATTAGAAAGATTAATCCATGTAGATGAAAAGAAAACAGCTTTGGTAGTGGGACTTGGAAATTGGCAAGTGACTCCAGATGCTTTAGGACCAAAGGTTGTAGAAAAAATAATGGTTACTAGACATTTGCAAGTTGTAATGCCAGAAGCTATAGATGAATCTGTAAGACCTGTATGTGCAATAGCACCTGGGGTTTTGGGAATAACAGGAATTGAAACGGGAGAAATTATTAAATCATTAGTGGAAAAAGTAAAACCAGATTTAGTAATTTGTATAGATGCTTTAGCATCTAGAAGGATTGAAAGAGTAAACAGAACTATTCAAATATCTGATACTGGAATATCTCCAGGTGCTGGGGTTGGTAATAATAGAAAAGAAATAAGTGAAAAGTCATTAGGTGTAAAAGTAATTGCAATAGGAGTCCCAACCGTTGTTGACGCGGCAACTATTGCTAACGATTCAATTGATTTAGTTATAGATGAATTAATAAGTAAAGTTTCTTCAGGAAAAGAGTTTTATAATATGTTAAAAGATATTGATAGAAATGAAAAAGAAGCGCTTATAAAAGAAGTATTGTCTGCAAATGTAGGTGAATTAATAGTAGCACCTAAAGAGGTAGATATGATAATAGAAGCTCTTTCTAAAATAATAGCAAATGGAGTAAATATGTCTTTACAACCTAATATGGATATGGAGGATATTAACAAGTTTTTAAGTTAGCATATAATTTAAAACTGTGTGAAAGTTAATGTTGTTAAAGGTAAAATTTGGATATTGACTTTTTACTCTCATTTAAGATTATTATAAATTTTATTAAATTTATAATAATTATGTAAATCCCCTAATATAAATATAAAAGGAGCAAGGGGGGATTAACTTGTATAAACTTACTGCAGGAAGAAACAATCTTAAACATAGGAATAATGGAAGTAAATTAGGTTCAGAAATTAATATGAGTTTAATTGGATTAATAATTTTAGTATTTATATTTTTTATTAGAGTTGGAGGTGTATTAAAAAATAATAATGAAAGAGGCGGATTTGCATATGTTCAATTATTAAACTTAGGAATGCCAATTGTTGAAACACAAGTGTATAAGGAAGAAAATTACGCAGAAAATAAATTATCAATAAAGAATATTTGTTTAAAAGCAGTTGGTTTAGATAATTTAACTTATGAAAGTATAATAGAAAGCGAAGTTGGATTTTTTAATAAATCAGACAACATAAATAAAGATAATTCAGTAACTTTTAATCAATTTAATTTGAATGAGGATAGTGTTTCTAAGGTATCTGCAAATACATCATCTTCAAATACTAAAATTTATAATCCAAGTTTAAAAAAACAATTAAATGCATCAAAGCCTGAAGTATTAATATATCATACTCATACAACTGAAAATTATTCGGAATGTTCAACTGGAGATACAACTGATGAAAATGCTAATGTTGTTGGTGTTGGTGATACTTTAGCAAAAGAGCTTGAAGAGAATTATGGTATTTCTGTTATACACGATAAAACTAATCATAGTGTTTCATATAACGATAGTTATTCTAGATCAAGTGAAACAGTTGATAAATATTTAAAAAAATATAATAATTTTAAAATGATAATAGATTTACACAGAGATTCAGTTCCAGATAAAGAAGCTATGACTACTCAAGTAGAAGGAATGAATGCGGCTAGGATTATGTTTGTAAATGCTAAAAATAGCACTAGATATGAAAAAAATAAACAATTAACAGAAACAATTTTTAATAAGACAAATGAATTATTCCCAGGCTTATCAAGAAAAATATTTACTTATAATAGAGGAAAAAATGCATTTAATCAAAGCAAATGTGATGGGAGTGTACTTTTTGAAATGGGGTCTGATGTAAACTCTATTGAGGAAGCAAAAGTTACAGCTAGGTGCATGGCTAGGGTTATAGCAGAGATTTTAAATAAATAAAGAATTAGTTATTAATGAATATTTATTTTTAAACTTGACAATTATTTAGATAAGGCGCATGCCGAAAGTAAAATCTAAGAGGTGATCTTGTTGAGAAAAATAAATAGACATTATATAATAAGGAAAGTTTTACCGGCTTGTTTATTGGTCATTTTTGTGATGACTGGGTTAATAAAAATAAATATAATAAATACTAAATCTTTATCTCCACTTGGAAATACTAGTGAAAATTATCGATTAGTTAGTGAAGAATTTGGAGAAGATTTTTCCAATTTTATTAAAGATAATTCATGGGTGAAAATATATAAAGAACAAGGTGATGATATACTAGTTAGAATGGGAAATAAGGATTTTAAGATTACCAATAAATCTATTTTCACTAAAGCAGTAAAAGGATTGGGTAGTAAAATAGAAAGTGGTTTTAACGGTGCAAAAGAGACTATATATGATTTGAGTAATAAATTAAAAAACTCAAAAGAGGAATACTAGTTTTAGTTCAAACTACAAGATGAAATGTGATTATTAAGTTTATTATTAAGGATTAGATAAATTTTGATAGCAAATTTAAATATATATATGTTATAATTTAGGCACTTGAAAAAATAGAATTCCAATACATAAAAGGCATTGGTTTTATTTGGTTTCAAATGCCTTAGGCACAATCAAAAAATAACAAGTCCACTTGCTAGCCTAGTTTTCATCATGCTGCATCGTCAAATTGACCTAATAGGAACACTATGAGGACAATTCATCTCCTTGCCTGATGAAAAATATCCATTGCAATTTTGGAATTGTTATTTAGTTTCATGTGCTTTACTTATTAATTACAATGGGGGTGAATAAACTGTCTTAAGAAGACGGTTATATATATGAGTGAAAGACAACAACATATTAGAAATTTTTCAATAGTAGCACATATCGATCATGGTAAGTCAACACTTGCAGATAGATTGCTTGAGACAACAGGTACATTAACTAAAAGAGAGATGGAAGAGCAAATTTTAGATAACATGGAAATTGAAAGAGAAAGAGGAATAACAATAAAATCTCAAGCCGCTAGATTGGTATACAGAAGACCAAATGGTGAAGAGTTTATATTAAATCTTATTGACACTCCAGGCCATGTAGATTTTACATATGAAGTGTCAAGAAGTTTAGCGGCATGTGAAGGTGCCTTATTAGTAGTTGATGCAACACAAGGTATTCAAGCACAAACATTAGCAAATTGTTATTTAGCATTAGATAATGATTTAGAGATTGCACCAGTTATAAATAAAATAGATTTACCATCAGCAAGACCGGAAGAAGTAAAACAAGAAATAGAAGATGTTATAGGTATAGATGCAGAAGCATCACCTATGATTTCAGCAAAAACAGGACTTAATATAGAACAAGTTTTAGAGCAAATTGTTGAACAATTACCAGCTCCAAATGGGGATGAAGAAGCACCGTTAAAAGCATTAATTTTTGATTCTTATTATGATAGTTACAAAGGTGTTGTATGTATAGTTAGAGTGCTTGATGGTAAAGTTAAGCCTGGTGATAAGATAAAACTTATGGCAACAAATAAAGTTTATGATGTTACTGAGGTTGGGGTATTTATCCCAAGTCCATTACAAATACAAGAATTAAGTGCAGGAGATGTTGGATACATAACAGCATCAATTAAGAATGTTAGAGATGCAAGAGTTGGAGATACAATAACAGAAGCCAATAGACCAACAGAAAAAGCATTACCAGGATATAAACCTGCTATACCTATGGTTTATTCAGGAATATATCCAGTAGACGGTGCAAAATATGATGAATTAAAAGAAGCATTAGAAAAATTACAAATAAACGATGCTGCCTTAAACTTTGAGCCAGAAACATCAATTGCATTAGGATTTGGTTTTAGATGTGGGTTCTTAGGATTATTACATATGGAAATAATTCAAGAAAGAGTAGAAAGAGAATTTAATTTAGATATTATTACAACAGCACCATCAGTTATATATAAAGTAATTAAAACTGATGGAGAAATATTAGATATTACAAATCCTACAAATCTTCCACCAATGACAGAAATAGATTATATGGAAGAGCCAATTGTAAAGGCTTCTATCATTACTCCTACAGATTACGTTGGAGCTGTTATGGAATTATGTCAAGAACGTAGAGGAACATATATTGATATGCAATATATAGAAGAAACTAGAGCAGTTATAAATTATGATATTCCATTAAATGAAATAGTATATGATTTCTTTGATACTTTAAAATCAAGAACTAGAGGATATGCTTCTTTAGATTACGAATTTAAAGGGTACACTAGAACTAAGTTAGTTAAGCTTGATATTTTATTAAATGGAGATATTGTTGATGCATTATCAATGATAGTTCCTGATGAAAGAGCATATCAAAAAGGAAGAGGAATAGCTGAAAAATTGAAAGAAATAATTCCAAGACAAATGTTTGAAGTACCAATTCAAGCTGCTATTGGAGGTAAAATTATAGCAAGAGAAACTGTAAAAGCTATGAGAAAAGATGTATTAGCTAAATGTTATGGTGGAGATATTTCAAGAAAGAAGAAGTTACTTGAAAAGCAAAAAGAAGGAAAGAAGAGAATGAGGCAAGTAGGTTCTGTTGAAGTACCTCAAGAAGCATTTATGGCTGTATTAAAGGTTGATTAAAACAAGAAACAGAAAACTATTAAGTAAAAGGCTTGACCTATGGTCGGCCTTTTTATTTTAGGAGGAAAAAATGAAAGAGATATCGTTATATATTCATATTCCATTTTGTAAGCAAAAATGTCTGTATTGTGACTTTCCTTCATATGCAGGAAAAGAAAAGCTTATGAGTTCATATATTGATGCTTTAAATAAAGAGATTATTGAAAAAGCAAAAAAATATTTAATAAAAAGTATATTTATTGGCGGAGGGACACCTTCATATTTAGGTGTTAAAGAATTAAAAAGTTTGTTGCAGACAATTAATAAGTTAAATTTAAAACAGAACTTAGAATTTACCATGGAGTGTAATCCAGGAACTCTAGATGAAGAAAAATTAAAAACTATGAAACAATATAATGTGAATAGAATAAGTATGGGATTACAGTCTACAAAGAATTCTATATTAAAAAGTATAGGAAGAATACATAGTTTTGAGGAATTTGAAAACAACTATTTATTAGCAAGAGAAGTGGGATTTAAAAACATAAATGTAGACTTAATGTTTGGACTTCCAAATCAACCTTTAGATGATTGGAAAGAAACTTTAAAAGAAATAATAAAGCTTAAACCAGAGCATATTTCAGCATATAGTTTAATAATAGAAGAAGGAACATGTTTTTATAATTTATATAATAGTAATAAACTTAATTTACCAATAGAAGATGAAGAGAGGAAAATGTATTCTTATACAAAAAAAATTTTATCTAGTAATGGTTATAATCAATATGAAATTTCTAATTTTTCTATAAATAATAAAGAGTGCTTTCACAATAAAGTCTATTGGAAAATGGAAGAATATTTAGGTCTTGGAGTGTCAGCGAGTTCTTTTATTGATAAAAAACGTATTAAAAATCTAGATGATATAGAAACTTATATATTAAATATAGAAAATAATAAAAGTGTAGATGAAGAAATTCATTTAAATGATATTAATGATGATATGGAAGAATTTATGTTTATGGGACTTAGAATGATAAGTGGAATAGAAGAGGAAGAGTTTAAAAAACGCTTTAACCAAGATATAGATAAGGTTTATGGAGATGTTATTAATAGAAATATTAAACAAGAATTATTAATTCGTAATAAGGGGAGAATATATTTGACTTCTCATGGGATAGAAGTCTCTAATTGTGTAATGAGTCAATTTATATTATAAAATATAATAAGTCACATTCAAAAAATAATAGATACCAGTAAGCCAGTCTATTTTGTGCCATACTGCATCAGCAAATTTAGCTAATAGCTCACTATTAACTGAACTTGCTTCCTTGTTTGACATGGAATATACAACACTTCTTTGGTTTATTATTTTGTTTTATGTGCTAAGTATAGAAAAAAGAAGTAAAAGTGAGAAAAATAAAGATAAATGATTAAAAACTATGATATATCAACAGAGGTAAAAAATATTAAATGTAAATAGAATTGACAAAAAACACGATAAATAATATATTTAAAACATAGTCATTAGCACTCGTGGATAGTGAGTGCTAACAAAAGAGGTGAGATTATGACTATTGATGATAGAAAAATAAAAATACTTCAAGCTATTATCAATGATTATATTCGTACTGGAGATCCTGTTGGTTCTAGAACTATTGCCAAGAAGTATGATTTAGGAGTTGGTTCTGCAACGATTAGAAATGAAATGGCTGATCTTGAAGATATGGGATACTTAGAACAACCACATGCTTCAGCAGGAAGGATACCATCTAGTAAAGGATATAGATTATATGTTGATAAGCTAATGGTAAACCAGTTTTTAACACCTGAAGAAGATATGAGGATAAAACAATATATTATTGATTCTGCAATGTTAGAAGTTGATAAAATAGTTAGACAGACTAGTGCTTTGTTATCAGAATTAACTAATTTAACTTGTGTTATGCAAACACCTTCGGTTAAAAAAAGCATTATTAAGTCAGTTCAGCTATTAAAGATAGATAATCATACTTTAGTATCAGTGATTTTAACAGATACAGGAGTTATAAAGAATCATATGCTTAGAATTAATAATGTTCCAGCTATTGAAGAGTTAAATAAAATAAATGCCATGATTAATAGAAGACTTGTTAACCTTTCAATAGAAAAAATTAATCTTGAAGTTATTAATCAATTAAAAGAAGATTTATGTGGGTATGATGAAGTATTTAATGCACTTTTACCTGCTTTATATGAAACATTAAATGAGTCAGATTCATCAGATGTAATTATGGAAGGAACAACTAATATTTTTAACTATCCAGAATACAATGATATTGAAAAAGCTAAAGAAATGCTTGCTCTTTTAAATGATAAAGAAGCGCTAAAAGATTTATTTCAAACAAGTGATGATATTACAATTAGAATAGGGGAAGAAAATTATAAGCCACAAGCTAAAGAATGTAGCGTAATATCAGCTGAATATTCTTTAGGGGATAGGCCTATTGGTACAATTGGATTAATTGGTCCAAGAAGAATTAATTATTCAAGAGTAATAGTAATAATGGCTGAAATTGTAAAAGAATTAAATAATATTTTAAAAAATCAACGCTTATAGATTATAAGATAGAGAGAAGGAGTGTATTTACAATAATGGAATACAACGATGAAAAGTTAGAAAATAATGTAGATATTGATGAAACAATTGAAGATGTAAAAGAAGAAAATATTGAATCTAATGAAGAAGAGATAGATGTGACACAGGATAATAAAGAAAATCAAACTTTAAATCAAGATTCAAATAATGAAGAGGATGAGCTTGAGATGCTAAAAAAACACAAAGAAGAAAATAAAAAATTAAAAGAAGAAATAGAAGCATTAAATGATAGATTGTTAAGAGTGACTGCTGAGTATGACAATTATAGAAAGAGAACAACAAAGGAAAAACAAGGAATATATGGAGATGCATGTGTAGATGTATTAAAGGAAATAGTTCCTGTTCTTGATAATCTTGAAAGAGCTATTGAAGCAGATGGTAGTGTTGAAGATCTAAAAAAAGGTGTAGAGATGACTATGAAAGCTTGTAAAGATTCTTTTGAAAAATTAGGTGTTGAAGAGATAGATGCATCATCAGAGTTTGATCCAAACCTTCATCAAGCAGTAATGCATATTGAAGATGAAAATTTAGGTAAAAACCAAATAGCTGAAATTTTCTTAAAAGGATATAAAAAAGAAGATAAAGTTATTAGATATACAGTAGTTAAGGTAGCTAATTAATAATAGCCTATAAGCAGGCTAGTTAAAATATATAAATACAAAAATAAATTTAGAAATAAACTAAACCAATTTTAGGAGGAATATATTATGGGAAAAATTATAGGTATTGACTTAGGTACTACTAATTCATGTGTTGCAGTTATGGAAGGTGGAGAGCCGGTTGTTATAACAAATTCAGAAGGAGCAAGAACTACTCCATCAGTAGTTTCATTCCAAGCTAACGGTGAAAGATTAGTAGGTCAAGTAGCTAAAAGACAAGCGATTACTAATCCGGACAAAACTATCATATCAATAAAAAGACATATGGGAACATCATATAAAGTTGATATAGATGGTAAAAACTATTCACCACAAGAAATTTCTGCTATGGTACTTCAAAAAATAAAATCAGATGCAGAAGCTTATTTAGGAGAAACAGTAACTCAAGCTGTTATAACAGTACCAGCTTACTTTAATGATAGTGAAAGACAAGCAACAAAAGATGCTGGTAAAATAGCAGGTCTTGAAGTATTAAGAATAATAAATGAACCAACAGCTGCAGCTTTAGCTTATGGTTTAGATAAAATGGATTCTAATCACAAAATCTTAGTTTATGATTTAGGTGGTGGTACTTTCGATGTATCTATTCTTGAACTTGGAGATGGAGTATTTGAAGTATTATCTACTAATGGAGATACAAAGCTTGGTGGAGATGACTTTGACCAAAAAATAATGGATTATATAGCTGATACATTTAAAGCAGAAAATGGTGTTGATTTAAGAAATGATAAAATGGCACTTCAAAGATTAAAAGAAGCAGCTGAAAAAGCAAAAATTGAATTATCATCATCAACACAAACAAATATTAACTTACCATTTATTACTGCTGATGCAACAGGTCCAAAGCATATTGACTTAAACTTAACAAGAGCTAAGTTTAATGAAATTACTAGTGACTTAGTTCAAAGATCAATAGAACCAATGAAAAAAGCATTAAGTGATGCTGGAGTATCTATAAATGATATTGAAAAGATAATATTAGTTGGTGGATCAACAAGAATACCAGCAGTTGTAGATGCTGTTAAAAACTTTACTGGAAAAGATCCTTCAAAAGGTGTAAATCCAGATGAATGTGTTGCTGTTGGTGCGGCTGTTCAAGCAGGTGTATTAACAGGAGAAGTTAAGGATGTATTATTACTAGATGTTACTCCATTAACTTTAGGAATTGAAACAGCAGGTGGAATTGCAACACCATTAATAGAAAGAAATACAACTATTCCAACAAAGAAAAGTCAAATATTCTCTACAGCAGCAGATGGTCAAACATCAGTTGAAATTAATGTAGTTCAAGGTGAAAGACAAATGGCTTCAGATAATAAATCATTAGGAAGATTTACACTTTCAGGAATAGCTCCAGCACCAAGAGGAATTCCTCAAATTGAAGTTACATTTGATATAGATGCTAATGGTATAGTTAAAGTATCAGCAATGGATAAAGGAACTGGAAAAGAAGCTAATATAACAATTACTGCTTCAACAAATTTAAATGATGAAGAAATAGATAAGGCTGTAAAAGAAGCAGAAAGATTTGCAGAAGAAGATAAGAAGAGAAAAGAAAAAGTAGAAACTGCAAATAATGCTGATCAAATAGTATATCAAACTGAAAAGACTTTAAATGAACTTGGAGATAAAGTATCAGCTGAAGATAAAGCTAAGGTTACTGAAAAACTTGAAGCTCTTAAAGCAATAAAAGATGGTGAAGATGTAGAAGCTATCAAGAAAGCTATAGAAGAATTAACTCAAGAATTCTATGCAGTATCTTCTAAAGTTTATGCAGCAGCAGGTGGAGATCCATCTCAAGCAGGTGGATTTGATCCAAATGCAGCAGCAGGTGGAAATGAAAAAACTGCACAAGATGATAATGTAGTAGATGCAGATTTTAAAGTTGATGAAGATAAATAGTGTATACTAAACTCTAGTTATCTAATATAATAAGTGAGAGTCCAATATAAACAGGGTTCTTATTCCTAACTTATTCAGTGAGTTCAAGTAACTCTGATTACAGTTATAAAATAGGGAAGGCAATGCTCGTCTTCCCTTTTTATGGATTTTTAATAAAACTAGGTGGTGAACAATAACAAATGGCAAATAGAGACTATTATGAAGTACTTGGACTTCAAAAAGGTGCGAGTGATGATGAAATTAAAAGGGCTTTTAGAAAATTAGCTATAAAATATCACCCTGATAAAAATAAGGGAAACAAAGAGGCAGAAGATAAATTTAAAGAAATAAATGAGGCATATCAAGTTCTTTCAGATCCTCAAAAGAAAGCTAACTATGATCAATTTGGAACAGCTGATTTTAATGGCGGCGGATTCGGTGGCGGCGGATTTGGCGGCTTTGATATGGGCGGATTTGGCGATATATTCGATACATTCTTTGGCGGCGGTGGTGGAAGCTCAAGAAGAAGAAATGGACCAGTTAGAGGAAATGATATTGAATATACTTTAACATTAACTTTTGAAGAAGCTGTTTTTGGTGTTGAAAAAGAAATTTCTGTTACTAGAAGTGAAAGTTGTGAACATTGTCATGGTTCAGGAGCAGAAGAAGGAACATCTCCAAAAACTTGCCCTACATGTGGAGGGTCAGGACAAGTGAGAGTTCAAAGACAAACACCACTTGGAAGTTTTGTTTCGACTTCAACTTGTGATAGATGTAATGGTAACGGAACAATTGTAGAAAAACCATGTACACATTGTAGAGGTAAAGGAAATATAAGAAAGACTAGAAAAATAAAAGTGAATGTTCCTGCGGGTGTAGATACAGGAAATGTAATGCCACTAAGAGGACAAGGAGAACATGGATTAAGAGGGGGAAGCCCAGGAGATTTATATATTAGAATTAATGTTACTCCATCAAAAGTGTTTACAAGAAAAGGAAATGATATTTATATAGAGACACATATTTCTATGGCTAAAGCTGCACTTGGAACAGAAATCACTGTTAATACAGTTGAAGGAAATGTTAAGTATACTATACCAGAAGGAACTCAATCAGGTACATTATTTAGATTAAAAGGTAAAGGTGTAGCTAGGGTTAATTCTACTGGTAAAGGTGACCAATATGTGAAAGTTATTGTTGATATTCCTAAGGGATTAACACAAAAACAAAAAGAAGCATTATATGCATTTATGGAAGCAAGCGGTGAAGAGATTGATGCCAATACTCACCATACTAAAAAATCACTTTTTGGAAGAAAAAAATAAATGAAATTAAAAAGGCTAATTCAAAATATTTTTAAAATAATTTTGAATTAGCCTTTTTATTAGAAAAATATAATATGAAATTTCTTGATTACTTAAAGAATAATGAAGATGAATTTTAAAATTTAGTGAATAAGTTTAAAAAATAAGCATAAATTATTATTGAGGTTTACTTGTTCAAAGAAGCCATCAAAACAAATAGCTATTTATTTTATGTATTATTAATACATGGAATGAATAGCTTTTTTAATTTTATTTTATTGTTATAGAATTGCAATATAATTTTATATATGTATAATTATTATGAATGATAGAAGATGGAGTGAACAAACATGAGAATGAGAAAAAAACCATGGGCAAGACCTGAACTTGAAAGTTGTGACTTTTTTGTTATAAACCCAAAAGAATACAAAAGTAGATGGAAAGAATTTTTTGGAAATAATAAACCTATATATTTAGAACTAGGATGTGGAAAAGGTACATTTATGGCCGTACATGGTTCGGAAAATGATAATATTAATTATATTGCAATTGATATAAAAGATGAAGTATTAGGATTAGCTAAAAGAAATATAGAAAAAGCATATAAGGAAAAAAATAAAAATTTAGATAATGTTAAATTAATGGCACAAGAAATAGGACTTATTAATGATATGCTTGGAGAAGAAGATTTAATAAGCAGAATATACATAAATTTTTGTAATCCATGGCCTAAAGAAAAACATAAAAAAAGAAGATTAACACATACAAGACAATTAAATCAGTATAGAAATTTTCTAAAAGATCAAGGTGAAATTTGGTTTAAAACAGATGATGATGAATTGTTTGAAGAATCGCTTGAATATTTTAAAGAAAGTAAGTTTAGAATTGAATATATAACTTATGACATTCATCAAAGTGGATTTGAAGGAAATGTAGAAACAGAACATGAGAAGATGTTTACTGAACAAGGAATAAAAACTAAATTTTTAATAGCTATAAAAGAGTAAAAAATTAGGGCGGTTATTTCAAAACATAGTATGTTTAAGAGAGTATTAATATTATAGTATAAAGCTCATGGACAGGGGAATTTACTTTAAGAACTCTAAAATAAAGCTTAGTCCAATTAATGCATGTTCCCAATTAAAGATTGTGACAAGCAATTAATTGTACAAATCTTCATTAAGAGTTCTAAAAAGTAAATTCAAATGCCAGTTCGCCCTTATACTAAAATATTAATACTTAGTTAAAACATAGTAGAAGTTTTTGATATAACAATTATAGAGTAGTGTATAATGAAAGGATGATAAATTGTGAACGGAGTATGGACTGAAATTAGAGTAATAACAAATAGTGAGGCATTAGAACCTATATCAGGGATTTTTTATGGATTGAATTGTCAAGGAGTGGCAGTGGAAGATCCTAATGATTTATTAACAAGAGAACAAGGTCCTTTAACTTGGGACTTTGCAGATATAAATGTATTGGAACATAAAGGTGAATTTGCAGTAGTTAAGGGATATTTCTCAGAAGAAGATAACATTGAAGAAATAGTTTCTATTACAAAGAAAAAATTAAAAGAAATTAATGATATGGGAATTGATATAGGTAAAGGAATTGTAGAATATGAAAAAATAAAGGAAGAAGACTGGGCAAATAACTGGAAAAAGTATTATAAACCAGCTAATATAACTGATAAAATAGTTGTAAAACCTATGTGGGAAGAATATGCTCCGAAGAATGGAGAATTAGTAATTGAATTAGACCCAGGAATGGCATTTGGAACTGGTACACATGAAACTACTAGAATGTGTGTTAAAGCTTTAGAAAAGTATGTAAAACCTAATACAACCGTTTTTGATGTTGGATGTGGTTCTGGAATATTAGCAATAGCTGCTGCTAAACTTGGTGCAAAGATGGCTTTTGGAGTTGATTTAGATCCAGTCGCAGTTGAATCAGCAAAAGAAAATACAGGATTAAATAATTTAGATAATATTGAAATTTTAGAAGGAAACCTTTTAGATGTAATTGATGGAAAGGCAGATATTGTTGTTGCTAACATAATAGCTGAAATTATTTGTATATTAACTGAAGATGTTAAAAAGGCTTTAGATTCAAATGGATTATTTATTACATCAGGTATAATTCATGATAGAGTTGAAATGGTTACTAATAAGCTTAATGAATGTGGATTTGAAGTTTTAGAAATAAATAAAGAAGGCGAATGGAACTGTATAGTTGCTAAATTAAAATAAAGTATTATAGAATAGGATAAATAATATATATGTTCTAATTAAGTTAAGTCACATTCAAATAAATAATAGACCAGCATGTTCGTCTATTTTGTGTGATACTGTGTCAGCAAATTTAGCTAATAGCTCGTTATTAACTAAATTTATTTACTTGTCTGACACAAAATATACAACGCCTCTTTGATCCATTATTTTATTTGATGTGCCTAATACATTTATAATCTTTTATATAATTTTTATAGAAGATTATATTTTTAATTAACAATATCTAGTTAGAGGTATATATATCATAAATTTTCTATATAAGTTTCTCACTATAATGGCAAGTTATATCATTTATAAATATTCTAAGATTTATATTAAGTATATAACTTTATTGAAACTTATATACTTAAGTTATTGAGAGGAAGATTTTTATGCATAAGTTTTTTACTCCAGCAT
Organism: Clostridium sp. CTA-5; assembly: GCF_054768135.1. Lineage (NCBI taxonomy): Bacteria > Bacillati > Bacillota > Clostridia > Eubacteriales > Clostridiaceae > Clostridium > Clostridium sp. CTA-5. Next base: position 75,587 of record NZ_BAAAAT010000010.1, read on the forward strand.
GCAATATTACAGAAACAGAAGGTAAAATTATAGGAGATGATGTAAAACATATTTATAAAGTTTTACGTTTAAGTGAAGGGGAAAAAGTAGTCTTAAATAATTGTGAGGGAACAGAATATTTAGGAGAAATAGCTTCTGTAGGAAAACAAGAGGTTGTTGTAAATATTATTGATGTTTTAGATATAGATAATGAAAGTAAGGTTAAGATTACTCTTTTTCAGGGATTGCCAAAAGGCCAAAAGATGGATTTAATAATTCAAAAAGGAACAGAACTTGGAATAACTGAGTTTGTACCTACAATTACATCTAGGGTTGATGTGAAAATTAAAGGTGATTTTAAAAAGCTTGATAGATTAAATAGAATTGCTCTTGAAGCATCAAAGCAATCAAAAAGAAGTGTTATCCCTAAGGTTAGAGAAGCTATTAATTTTGATGAAGCTTTAGATGATTTAACTAAAATGGATTTAATATTAGTTCCTTATGAAAATGCAGAAGAATTTGGAATAAAAGCTCTTATTAAAGAGTTAAATGAAAAAGGCGTAGAACTGAACAATATAAACAGTGTAGGGATTTTAATAGGACCAGAAGGTGGTTTTGAAGAAGAAGAGATAAATATTCTTAAAGAAAAAGGTGCGTATATAGTTACATTAGGAAATAGAATATTACGTACAGAAACAGCAGGATTTGTAGCTACTTCTTTAATACAATATGAATTGGGAGATTTAGGAGGAAAGATTTGATGAAAGTTGCATTTGCGACATTAGGTTGTAGAGTTAATCAATATGAAACTGAAGCTATGACTGAAAAGTTTATAAGAGAAGGATATTTAGTTACTGAATTTGAAAATTTTTCAGATGTTTATGTTATAAATAGTTGTACAGTAACTAATATGGGAGATAAAAAATCAAGACAAATAATAAGTAGGGCAAGAAGAACTAATCCAGAAGCAATAATTGCAGTTGTGGGATGCTATTCTCAAATAGCACCAGAAGAAGTTTCTAAAATTGAAGGTGTGGATGTAGTTTTAGGAACAAGAAACAAGGGTGATATAGTTTATTATATAAATAAGGCTAGAGATGAAAAGAAACCTCAAATTAATGTTAAAGAAGTTCTTAAAAATAAAGAATTTGAAGAATTAAATATAGAAGAATATCAAGATAAGACAAGAGCATTTTTAAAAATACAAGATGGATGTAACAGATTTTGTACTTATTGCTTAATACCATATGCAAGAGGCGCTACTTGTTCTAAAGATCCAGAAAAGGTGCTTGAAGAAATAAATAAATTAGCTGAACATGGATTTAAAGAAGTAATACTATCAGGAATACATACTGCTTCTTATGGAGTGGATTTAGGAAAAGATATAACTTTAATAAGTTTACTTGAAGAAATAGAAAAGATAGATGGTATAGAAAGAGTTAGAATTGGCTCTATTGAACCAGCATTTTTTACAGAAGAAGTAGTAAAAAAAATAAAGAATATGAAAAAATTATGTCCACATTTTCATTTATCTCTTCAAAGTGGATGTGATGCTACACTAAAAAGAATGAATAGAAGATATACTGCATCACAATATGCAGAAACTGTTGAGATATTAAGAAAAAATATCAAAGATGTATCAATTACTACCGATCTTATAGTAGGGTTTCCAGGAGAAACTGAAGAAGAATTTAATGAAACATATGAGTTTTTAAAGAAAATTAAATTAACAAAAATTCATTTGTTCAAATATAGTCCTAGAAAGGGAACTAAAGCTGCTGAAATGAAAAATCAAGTTGATGGAAATATTAAAGATGAAAGAAGCAAAATTTTAGCGGAACTAAACCGAAGAAATGAAGAAGAATTTATGAAAAATTTAGTGGGAAGAAATCTGGGAGTTTTAATAGAACAGGAATCTCCAAATAATCCAGGAAGTTTTGAAGGATATACAAGAAATTATGTAAAAGCTGAAATAATTAACGCCAACAAGGAAATGATAGGAAAAGTTGTTGATTGTCATATAGATGGTGAAAAACAAGAATATTTAATTGGTAAAGTTAAGTAGAATTTTGATATAATTATATAGGTTAAAAAGATAATTAAATTTATAAACTGAATTTTTGATGTAGGATAAATTATTATCTTTAATCACATAATAAATTAATACGAGGAGGTGAATTTAATGGGAGATTGTATATTTTGCAAAATTATAAATGGAGATATTCCGAGTAAAAAAATATATGAAGATGAGTTCGTTTATGCTTTTTATGATATAAATCCAGAAGCACCAACTCATTTTTTGGTAATTCCAAAACAACACATAGAAAGTGTAAATATGTTAAATGAAAATAACATTAATGTTATTTCACATATATTTAAAACCATCAAGAAATTAGCGAAAGAATTAGGTATATCTGAAAAAGGATATAGAATAGTAAATAATTGCGGAGAAGATGGGGGCCAAACAGTAAACCATATGCATTTTCATGTATTAGGTGGAAGAAATTTAAAGTGGCCTCCAGGTTAGATTTTATAAATAGATTTTAATCTAAGTTATTGACAGTGCTTATAGCAATATTGTATAATATACCGTGTGTTATAAAGCCCATAGCTGAGTTAATTAATTTAAGCTAGCGGAGGGAGGGATAGTAAATGTCAGAAATTAAAGTTGGAGAAAACGAAACACTTGAAAGTGCTTTAAGAAGATTTAAAAAGAAGTGTGCTAGAGCTGGGGTTCTTTCTGAAGTTAGAAAGAGAGAACATTATGAAAAGCCAAGCGTTAAGAAAAAGAAAAAATCAGAAGCTGCTAGAAAGAGAAAATTTAAATAAGAATGGTTTCTTTTGAAAGAAGGTATAATAATGCCAACAATTAAGGATAGACTTCAAGAAGATTGGAAAGCTGCTTTAAAGGCTAAAGATAAATTCAGAGCTAATACAATTAGTACAGCTAAAGCTGCCATATTATTAGTTGAAAAAACTGATAATATTAAGCTTGATGAGGATGAAGTTATTAATATTTTAGCAAAGGAAGTCAAGCAAAGAAGAGAATCTATGCTTGAATTCGAAAAGGGAAATAGACAAGATTTAGTTGATGAGTGTAAAGCTGAACTAGAAATTTTGTTAAAATACCTTCCTCAGCAGTTAAGCGAAGAAGAAATAAAACAAATAGTAGAAGATTCAGCTCAAGAAATGGGTGCAAATAGCATTAAAGATATGGGTAAAGTTATGTCAGCTATCAAACCTAAAGTAGTAGGTAGAGCTGATGGAAAGCTTGTAAGTCAAATTGTTAAAGAATATTTAAATAATAAATAATAAAAGAACTCTTTTTTAGAGTTCTTTTATTATTTATAAGATTTTTTATTATAATGTCAGTTTGTGCTTATATTAAAACATAAATATTGTTTTAATATATATTTTCTGGTGTATTTTTCAACATACATTTGAAAAGTTAGATGGGCTAAAAATTTGACGTTTCAACAAATATGTTAGTGATTTTTTATATAAATTTAATACATAATAAAAAGAATTGTAATTTTATATTTAGATTATATGAAATTACAATTCTTTTTTCTATTTATAAACTTATAAAAACATAATTGTTGGTAAATTTAACTTTTATTTAATCAATATATCAATCTTATTTAAGTCATTATAAAAATTTTATGTATAGTAAAATTTATGAATTAATTTAACTGTAAAATCATAAATTACAAATAAAGGCACTTATTTTGATTAAGATATTTTAATAATGATTTTATATATAGGGGGATAATATGGAGAGTAGATTTCAACGAGGAAGAGAAAAGATATTTAATAAGTTAGATTTTCCAACAGATGTTGCTTTAGATTTACCAAAAATAATTGTTACAGGGAATAGAGAAATAACAATTGAAAATCATAGAGGAATTATGGCTTTTGAAAATAGTCTAATTAAAATAAATTCTAGAATTGGTGCGATTACAATAATAGGGGAAGGGTTTGAAATACTTTTTATTGGAGATAACACTATAACTATAAGTGGAATTTTTAAGGGTATATCATATGAGGGGTAAAAAGAATGATATTAGATAAATTAAAAGCAGGAAAAATAACAATAGAAGTAAGTAGCTTAATGCCTGAAAAAATATTAAATATACTTTGGCACAATGGAATATACACATCTAATATAACTAAAGTTGATATAACTACTGTTAGATTTCAAGTACCTTTTTCAGTGTATAAAGATGTTCAGCATTTGGTAAAAAAGTCTAAAGGTAAAATGAGGGTAGTAGGTAAGAGTGATATAATAGTATTACTAATATTAATGAAAAGGAAAATATCATTATGTATTGGAGGAGGAGTATTTCTATTAAGTTTATATTTATTATCTAATTATGTATGGGCTATAGATATAGAAACTAAAAATAATTTATCGCCTTTTGAAGTTAGGCATGAACTTACATCTATAGGTATAAAACCTGGTCTTAAAAAAGGGGACATAAATGTATATGATGTAGAAAAGAAATTGGAAGATTTGAGTTCAGAAATTATGTGGGTAAGGGCTAGAATAGAAGGTTCAACATTAAAGGTTGTTGTAGAGGAAAAAGTAAATCCTCCAAGTAGAAATAAAGTGATGCCAGAACAAGTATTAGCTAAGATGGATGGAGAAGTAAAAAGGGTATTTACATTCTCCGGGAATTCTGCTGTGGTTCCAGGAGACATAGTAAAATCAGGAGATGTATTGATATTACCTATACAAGGTAAAGAAGGCTTTGAAAAAGAAGTTAAACCAAGTGGCAGTGTTATAGCTAACACTTTTTATGAAAAGTCAATGGAGATACAAATAAGTGGTAAAAAACTTGATAGGACTGGGAAAAAAGATAGTGATATTTATTTAAATTTCTGGAATAAAAAAATTTACTTAAAAAAAGCTATAAATGATTTTGAATCTTATGATAAAATAGAGGAAAATGGAGGAGTATTTAACAAAATAATATATTTTGAAAGAGCAGGAAAAAATATAAATTTAGATAGAGATGCAACAATAAAAGAATCGTTAGAAAAATTACAGCAATCTTTAGAAAAAAATCTTACAAACGATGCGAAGATTATAGATAATAAGGTATCAGTAGAAGATATTGAAAATGGAAAAATACGCATAAAAGTAGTATTTACAGTAGAACAGGATATAGCGGAGAATATATCTTAATACTATAGTACAGAGATGAGAAGGTGATTAACATGAATTTAAGAAAAGATAAAAAGAAAAATCTTGAAGGAAATCAATATAACACATCTAGATATATGTTACTTTTTACTGTGGTTTTTGTTATAATCTATTTTTTACTTATAACAGTTGTAGCTCCTAAACAGTTTAGTCTAAAAGAGGGTGACATAGCTAGAGTAGATATAAAGGCACCGAGAGATACTATAGATGAAAAAGCGACTAAAGAAAAAGAAAATGAAGCTATTGAAAAGGTTGAGAAGCAGTATACTGTAAAGAATGATGTTAAAATTAAAGCAGAAAATAATATTAAACAGTTGTTTGATAAAGTTTCAAGTGTAAATGTAACTAATATGACAGAAGCAGAAAAAATATCAGAACTAAAAAAAATATCAGACTTTAAATTAACTGATAATGAATATAAAGAATTACTAATTACACCAAAAGACAATTTTATTGAATTAGAATGGCAAGTTATCAATATTATTGATGAAGCTTATAATAAAGATATACAAGAAAATAATGATAAGGCTCTTGAATCAGCAAAAGATGATGTGAAAAGAGAAATTGAAAAATTAAATACCAGTGCTGCATTAATAGATGCTTTAAAAAACATTAGTACATCTCAAGTATATCCAAACTTGTTTTATGATAGTGAAAAAACTGAAGAAATGAAAAAAGAAGCACAAAAAAATGTTTCTAAAGTTATAATTAAAAAAAATCAAACTATAATTAAAGAGGGAGAACCTGTTACAGCAGCTCAGATTGATATTATACGTACATTAGGACTACTTGATGATGATATAACAGGAAAATATGTTTATGTTTATTTAGCACTTATATTATTTTTGGGTGTAATTTTATTTATACAATATAATTATATTTATGTAAATTACAAGGAAATATTTATTAATAAAAAAAGATTAATGCTTATTAGTTTAATAACTATAGTTTCATTAATTTTAGCAAGAACTATAGGAGCAATATCTCCATTTTTGATTCCGTTTGCTTTTGCACCTATGCTTTTAACATTACTTTTAAATTATAAATTATCACTTGTAATAAGTGTTTGCAATGTGGCAATTATTGGTGCTTTATCTGAATTTGATCCTCAAGTTATGATTATAGCTTTAGCAAATGCAACTCTTGGTGCAACAATACTAAAAAAATTACACCAAAGAAATGATCTTATATATTCAACATTGCATATAGCTATAGTTAGTGCAATACTTACATTTGCAACGGGTACAATATTATCAAGCAATATAAAAGAGGTAATTGTTCAAAGTTCTTTTTCTATAATTGGTGGATTGTTATCAGGTGTTTTTGCATTAGGTATGTTGCCGTTTTTAGAAGGTATATTTAATGAAGTTACAACAGTAAAATTATTAGAATTATCTAATCCTAATAATCCGTTATTAAAGAAATTACTTATGGAAGCCCCAGGAACTTATCATCATAGTATGCTTGTTGCAAATTTAGCTGAAATGGCAGCAGAAGAAGTAGGGGCTGACCCTGTAATTGCACGAATTGGCGCTTACTATCATGATGTAGGTAAAACTGAGAGACCATACTTTTTTGGGGAAAATCAAATAGGTGGAGAGAATCCACATGATAAAATAAGTGCAAGGTTAAGTACTAGGGTTATAATATCTCATGTAAAAGATGGCTTGAAATTAGCTAAAAAGCATAATTTACCTAAAGTAATTCAAGATATCATAGCTCAACATCATGGGACTACTTTGGTTAAATACTTTTATTATACAATGAAAAATAATGCGGAAAATCCGGATGATATAAATACACAGGATTATATGTATCCTGGACCAATTCCAAACACTAAGGAAGCGGCAATAGTAATGCTTGCTGATAGTATTGAAGCGGCAGTAAGATCTATTAAAGAACCTAGTAAAGAAAAAATTGAAGAAATGGTAAATAACATAATAAAAGATAAGTTGAATTCTGAACAATTAAAAGATAGTGATTTGACATTTAAAGACATTGAAAAAATAAGAGTATGTTTTTTAAATGCACTTAATGGTATATATCATCAAAGAATTGAATATCCAAAAGAAAAAATCTAATAAGGCACATTCAAAAAAATAATAGACCAGTATGCTCGTCTATTTGATCTATTATTTTATTTCATGTACCTAATATGTTAATAAAAAACATTATTAGATTAATTAAAAAATAATTTATGTGTATAACAAAGGAGCAAAAAATGATTTATGTAGATAACAGACAAGAAAAAATTGAAGTAAATGAAGAATTTATTGATTCTTTAAAAAATGTAATAGAATTTGCTTTAGAACAGGAACAAGTAAAAATACCATGTGAGATATCATTATTGTTTGTAGATAATAATGAAATCAAAGAAATAAATAGTGAAACAAGAAATATAGATAGAGAAACGGATGTTTTATCTTTTCCTATGTTAGATTATCCAGATAAAAAAGTTTTTAAGGAAGTTTATATTGATAATAAATTCTCTCCAAGTGATTTTGATGGAGAAGAGTTAGTTTTAGGAGATATAGTACTATCTTTAGAAAAAGCTCTTGAACAAAGTAAAGAATTTAATCATTCTTATGAAAGAGAAGCAGGGTATTTAGTAGTGCATTCTGTATTACACCTTTTAGGATATGATCATATAGAAGAAGATGATAAAAAAGTAATGAGAAGTAGGGAAGAAGATATATTAAATAGGCTTGATATAAGGAGAGATTAAAAAAGCAGGTGAGGTATAATGAAATTTAAGAAAATTTTAGATAGTTTTAATAATGCTATAAATGGAATAATAGAAACTGTTAGAACAGAAAGAAATATGAAAATTCATTTGATTGTATCATTATTTGTATTAATTGCATGTTTTTGTTTTGATATAACAAAATATGAATTTTTAACATTAGCAATAACAATAACAATGGTAATAGGTGCAGAATTAGTTAATACAGCCATAGAGGCTGTTATAGATTTAACAGCTAATTATTATCATCCATTAGCTAAAGTAGCTAAAAATGCAGCAGCAGGAGCAGTATTTGTTATGGCAATAAATGCAATAGTTGTTGGGTATATAATATTTTGGGATAAACTATCTTATTTTTCTTATAATTTAATCAATAAGGTTAAAACTTCAGAACCTTACACAATATTTATAGTATTAGTAATAGTTTGTATTGCAACATTAATAGTAAAAGCTATTTTTGGAGAAGGAACTCCTTTAAAAGGGGGAATGCCAAGTGGTCATAGTGCATTAGCTTTCTCTATTGCAACAGCATTATCTTTAATCACAGAAGAACCTATATGTGTAATGTTAAGTTATCTTATGGCATTTATCACAGCGCAAAGTAGAGTGGATTCAGAAGTGCATACTGTTCTAGAAGTAATAATGGGAGCTTTATTTGGGATTTTATTAACTATTTTTATATTTGTAGTGTTTAGAATATAGATAGCATTTTTTTATTATAATTACATTAGGCACATTCAAAAAATAATAGACCAGTATGCTCGTATATTTTATCTATTATTTTATTTCATGTGCCTTATGAATATTTAATATACATAGAAGAATAAATAGAGTATACTATTTATAAACTAGATAATATCTAAAAATGGATATACTTATAATAAATTAGGAAGTCTATTTTTATTTATAAATAAATAGAATTTAGACTACAAAAGGAGGCAAAATGTTTAAATCAGGATTTGTTACAATTGTTGGTAGACCAAATGTAGGGAAGTCGACTTTATTAAATTATATAATGGGTGAAAAATTATCAATAGTTTCAAGTAAACCACAAACAACTAGAAATAATATTCAAACTATTTTAACTGGTGAGGATTATCAAATTGTATTTGTAGATACACCAGGAATACACAAACCTAAACATAAATTAGGGGAATACATGGTGAATTCAGCAAAAGATTCAACAAAGGATGTTGATTTAGTTTTATTTTTAACTAATCCAGATACAGAGATTGGTAGAGGGGATAAATTTATATTAGAATCATTAAAAGATAAGAAATGTCCAGTATATCTTGTTTTAAATAAGACTGATGAAAGCACTCCTGAAAGAGTTGCCAAAAGTTTAGAAATGTATTCAAAAGAATTTAATTTTAAAGAGATAATTCCAATTTCAGCAATAAAGGGTAAGAATGTAGACGCTTTAATTAATTTAATGAAAGAAGAAATGCCAGAAGGGCCACAGTACTATCCTGAGGATATGATAACAGATGTTCCAGAAAGATTTGTAGTATCAGAAATAGTTAGAGAAAAAGCATTAAGAACTTTAAGAGATGAAGTTCCTCATGGTATTGCAGTAGATGTAATTCAAATGAAACAAAATCAAATAGGAACTTATCATATAGAAGTAGATTTAATATGTGAAAAAGATTCACATAAGGGAATAATAATAGGTAAGAATGGTCAAACTCTTAAAAGAATTGGAGAAAGTTCAAGGTTTGAATTAGAAAAATTTTTAAGAGCTAGAGTTAACATAAAAATATGGGTTAAGGTAAGAAAAGAATGGAGAGATAATCAAAATCTTTTAAAAGAATTAGGATACAAAAAGAAATAATTAGGTATTTATTGAGAAATACTATAATAGGGGATGATCTTTCTGGCACTTTTTGAAAGTAAAGCTGTTATTATAAAGTCACAGGATTTTAAGGAAAATGATAAATTAGTGTGGCTTTATACAGAAGAGTTAGGTAAGATTACTGCTATAGCTAAAGGGGCAAAGAGGAGTAGAAGTAAATTGCTATCCATAACTTTGCCTTTATGTTATGGTGAGTATATGTTATATAAAGGTAAGAATTTGTATACGATTCAAGAAGGTAAAATTATAAATTCATTTCAGGGATTATTAGAAAATTTAGATAAGCTTACATATTCATCTTATTTATGTGAATTAATAGATATATGTTCTCCAGATGAGGAGAAGAATAAACAGCTTTTTATAGATTTAGTTATGACACTATATCTTTTAGATACAAATGCTTTAGATTATCAATTGCTTATAAGAGCTTTTGAATTAAAGGTTTTAAGAAATACAGGATATGCTTTAAATTTAGATAGTTGTACTATCTGTAAAAGAAAGATTAATGCTTCAAATTATATAAGTTTATCAAATTATGGGGGAGTTTGTTCTGAATGTCCTAAAGAATATGGCCTGTATATTTCAAAAGCGGCTTATAATTCTTTGAGATTTTTATTAAACATGAGGGTAGATAAAATCTATAGATTAAATTTAACAGATCAAATCAAGGAAGAGATAGAAAAGGTAACAAACCATTTGATATGTAATAATTATTCTAAAAAACCTAAGAGTTTAGAATTATTAAAATTTATTAAGGAGTGATTATAAATGGAACAAATAACATTAGAAAAAGTTGATAAGATAATAGAAAGAACTGGTGTGAGTTATTCTATTGCTAAGGAAGCATTAGAGGCTCGTAATGGAGATGTATTAGAAGCTTTAATATATATAGAAAGCATACAATCAGGAATTGAAAATACAGATTATGATATTAATAATGATAAAGAAGAAAATAAAAATCAAATAACAATAGAAGAATTAAAAGTATTTATTAAGGATTTAATTCATAAAGGAAATATCTCTAGAATAAAAATTAAAAAAGATGATAGTGAATTAATTGACGTTCCAGTAAATGCAGGAATTGCAGCTGGAGTAATTGCAGTTTTAATTCCACCTATATTAGCAGCAGGAGTAATTGCAGCAATAGCTACTAAGATTACAATAGAAATTACTAAAAATGATGGTTCAGTTGAAGTTATAAATAAATATGTATCAAAAGTTTCAAATGAAGTAAAAGATAAAGCTATTGATATTACAGATAAGGTGAAATCTAAAGTGAATGAAGTTAAAGCAAAAGTAAAGAATAATGAAGAAGAAAAACAAAGAGTATATACTGGAGATGAAACTGTTTATAGTTATACAGTAAAATTTGATGAAGAAAATAAGTAAAATATATAAGTTAATGTGATATAAAATAAAAGAATAAGGAATATTTTCAAAATTATTTAATTTTTCAGAAAATTTAATATACTTATACAAAAATTACATGGTATAATTAAGTTGTGATTAGATAGTTCTTGTATTCATAGAAAGAGGGATAATATTGAAGTTATCAGATAGGCAAGAAGAAATAATTAGATTAGTAAAAGAACATCAGCCAATAACTAGTGAAGCTTTAGCAGAAAAGTTAGGAGTAACAAGAGCAGCTCTTAGGGCTGATTTGGCGATACTTACTATGATAGGAATATTGGATGCGAGACCTAAAGTGGGTTATATATATTTAGGGAAATCTTCTAATGGTCTTGTTTATGAGTATATAAGTAAAATAAAGGCTAGCGAAATAATGTCTAGACCAACTACTGTAAGTGAAGAAACAATGGTATATGATGCAATTGTATACCTATTTTTAAATGATGTAGGTACATTATTTGTAGAGAATAATGGGGTTTTAACTGGAGCTGTTTCAAGAAAGGATTTTCTAAAAATAGCAATAGGGGGAACCGATATTCATAAAGTTCCAGTAGGAGTAATAATGACACGTATGCCAAATATAATATGTGCAAATAAAGATGATAGTGCATATAATTTGGCAAAAAAAATAATTGAACATGAAATAGATAGTATTCCAATTGTTGAACGATTGGAAAAATTAGAGGGTAAAGAACAATTTAAGATAATTGGTAAAGTTTCAAAGACTAACATAACAAAATTATTTGTTAAACTGGGTATTCAAGAAGGGTAATTAAAAAGGGTAACTACAAGATTTTATCTTGATAGTAATAAAAAATTGAGAATTAAAGGGGAAATGTTGAGATGGTAAAGAAGTATGTATATCTTTTTAATGAAGGCAACGCTTCAATGAAAAATTTACTAGGAGGTAAAGGTGCTAACTTAGCTGAAATGACTAATTTAGGAATTCCAGTGCCACCTGGTTTTACTGTTACAACAGAAGCATGTAATAAGTATTATGAAGATGGAAAAGTTATTTCAGACGAAGTAATAAATCAGATTTATGAAAGCTTAGCAAAACTTGAATCTACTAGTGGAAAAAAATTTGGAAGTGATGAAAATCCATTATTAGTATCAGTAAGGTCAGGTGCAAGAGCTTCAATGCCGGGAATGATGGATACTATTTTAAATTTAGGACTCAATGACAAAGTTGTTGAAATAGTGGCTAAATTGACAAATAATCCAAGATTTGCCTATGACTCTTACAGAAGATTTATTCAAATGTTTTCAGATGTTGTTATGAATATCGAAAAAAGATTATTTGAAAATAAGATTGATGAACTTAAAGAGAAAAAAGGTGTAGAATTTGATACAGATTTAACAGCAGAAGATTTAAAAGTTTTAGCATCAGAATTTAAGGAAATATATAAAAAAGAAAAAGGTAAAGATTTCCCACAAGATCCTAAAATTCAATTAATAGAGTCAATAACAGCTGTATTCAGATCATGGGATAATCCAAGAGCTATAGTTTATAGAAGATTAAATGATATTCCAGGTGAGTGGGGAACAGCTGTTAACGTACAACAAATGGTTTTTGGTAATAAAGGGGATACTTCAGGTACAGGAGTTGTTTTCTCTAGAAATCCTGCAACTGGTGAAAAAGTTATTTACGGAGAGTATTTAATGAATGCTCAAGGGGAAGATGTTGTTGCTGGAATAAGGACTCCTCTTCCAATATCAAAATTAAAAGAACAAGATCCTAAAATATATGGACAATTTGAAGGGATAGTTAATACATTAGAAAATCATTATAGAGATATGCAGGATATGGAAATAACTATAGAAGAAGGAAAACTATATTTCTTACAAACAAGAAATGGTAAGAGAACAGCACAAGCTGCTTTAAAAATAGCTGTTGATTTAGTTGAAGAAGGAATGCTAACAAAAGAAGAAGCAGTATTAAAGGTAGAACCAAAACAATTAGATACATTGCTTCATCCAGCATTCTATACCGAAGATTTAAAGAAAGCAGAGCCTATTGCTAAAGGATTACCAGCATCTCCAGGAGCAGCATGTGGTAGAATAGCATTTACAGCTGAAGAAGCAAAGGATAGAGCTGCTTTAGATGAAGACGTTGTATTAGTAAGACTAGAAACCTCTCCAGAAGATATAGAGGGAATGATTGCAGCAAAAGGTATATTAACTGTTAGAGGTGGTATGACATCTCATGCAGCCGTAGTTGCTAGAGGAATGGGAACTTGTTGTGTTGCAGGTTGTGGAACAATTAAGGTAGATGAGGTTAAGAGAACAATTGAAGTTGGTGGAAAAGTTTATACTGATAAAGACTATATATCAATAGATGGTACTTCAGGAAATGTCTATGGTGAGAAAATAAAAACTGTTACTCCTGAAATATCAGGTCATTTTGCTACATTTATGGGATGGGCAGATGAAATAAGAAAATTAAAAGTTAGAACTAATGCGGATACTCCAAAGGATGCAAAACAAGCAGCAGAGTTTGGTGCTGAAGGTGTAGGTCTTTGTAGAACTGAGCATATGTTCTTTGCTGAAGATAGAATAATGGCAGTAAGACAAATGATTACATCTAAAGACGAAGAACAAAGAAGAAAGGCATTAGATAAGATATTACCAATGCAAAGAGCGGATTTTATAGGTATTTATGAAGCATTAGAAGGAAAACCAGTTACAATTAGATTATTGGATCCACCTCTACATGAATTCTTACCAAATAATAATGAAGATATTAAATCTTTAGCAAAAGAGATGGGATTAAGTTTTGAAGAATTAAAACTTACAGTTGAAAATTTACACGAATTTAATCCTATGATGGGTCATAGAGGTTGTCGTCTTGCTGTATCATATCCAGAAATAGCTGAAATGCAAGCTAGAGCAATTATAGAAGCAGCTATAGAAGTTAAAACTACTAAAGGATTTGATGTTGTTCCGGAAATAATGATTCCATTAGTTGGAGAAATTAAAGAATTAAAATATGTTAAAGATGTTATAAAAGATACAGTAGAATCAGTTATGGAAGAAAAGAATGTTAAGCTAGATTATAAGATAGGAACAATGATAGAAATTCCAAGAGCTGCATTAACAGCTGATAAAATAGCTAAAGAAGCTGAATTCTTCTCATTTGGTACTAATGATTTAACTCAAATGACATTTGGTTTCTCAAGAGATGATGCTTCAAAATTCTTATCAGATTATTATGATAAAAAGATATATGAACAAGACCCATTTGCTAAGTTAGATCAAACAGGTGTAGGTGAACTTGTTAAGATAGCTGTAGAAAAAGGAAGATCTACAAGACCAGATATAAAACTAGGTATATGTGGAGAGCATGGAGGAGATCCATCATCAGTTGAATTCTGCCACAATATAGGTTTAGACTACGTATCATGTTCACCATTTAGAGTACCACTTGCAAGACTTGCAGCAGCACAAGCACAAGTGAAAAATAAAAGATAATATAAAAAATACACATTGGATATAAATCCAATGTGTATTTTTATTTCTTTAGGAATTTATAAAAAGTTAAAATTTAAGTATAGTTTATATAAAAATGTGTTTTATAAAACTATACACATAGAACCTAAAGAATAAAAAACATAATTAAATTAATAGTATATTAAACTCATCTTTAATGCTTTTAATTAGTTTTAAAGCAAAATCATATTGAGCCTTACTTTTAGCAGTTGTATTCTTTAGAAGTGTTAAAAAAGCAGTTTTATTACATTTAGAAATATTTTTATAATAATCTCTAGATATTCTCCAGTATTTTTGAGGAAAACAAATATATGAAATTAAATATCTAAAGTCTGAATCAGTAAGTTTTGAAATATCATTATAAGTTTTAATTATAGATAAAGCTAAATCTAAATCACAGTTAGTACTTTCACGTCTAAGTAATCTTCTCATAAAATATCCTAAATCCTTAGCAGAGTAGTCAGTTTTGCATTTATCAAAGTCAATTATGCAAGGTTCTAAAGATTTTGTAAAAATTATATTTTTATTTACATAATCTCCATGACATAAAGATTTAGTTAAATCTGAATTATCTATATTATAAGCTATATCTAAAGAAAGTTTTGCAAGATATAAATTTGTATCAAAATTAGATATAAATTCTTTTGAAAATTCATCTTTATATTTAAAAGCTTGATTTGAAATTGTTAATAGTTGTTCAAAATGCTTTAAGGTTGATATGTAATGATCATCAAGACCTACCTTATAAGAACTTCCTAAAATAGGATGAAAATCTTTTGAGATGGAATGTATAGTAGCAAGTTTTTTTATAGAAAGTATCACATGTGTTATATTATCAAAATTACATTTAGTCCCATCTATCCAAGGTGTTAATATAAAAAGCATATCAGAATAATAAACAAACCTATTACCATCAGTTGATGGTAAGAACTTAGAAACTGTTATACCATTTCTATGGAGCCATTCATTGGCTGAATATACATATAATAAATCGGGTAAATCATAATAAACTTTTTTTAAACAATAACTTTTACCATTGTCATCTATTTTATAAACAGCTCTTTGCTTGTTAGTATCTTTAAATTTAACAACACTTATCTCAGCATTTTGTAAATTATAATGTTTTAAAACAGTATTTTTTATAATATCTGGTGATAAGCTAGTTGATTCTAATGAAATTGATTCTGAACGCATAAAATTCTCCTTATAAATTTATTCATTACTATGATATTAATAAAAAACGATAAATATACATGAATGAATAAATAAAAAATTATAAAATTTCAGATGTAAAGGATTTTATTTTGCTATTTTTGTAAATAATATTTATAGGTTTTAAATAGAGGATTTTAGTGATATATATAGAATAGATAAAGTGAGGTGAGAATATATGAATATAAGGGAAAAAATTGAGGGTTTTGAAAGGTTGACACTTATTCCGGAAGCCTCTTTTTCATCTTCTTCTTTAGGGAGAATTAAAGAAGAAGAAAAAGATGATATTCGAACTTGTTATATGGTAGATAGAGATAGAATTATTCATAGTAAATCATTTAGACGATTAAAACATAAAACACAAGTATATATAAAAACTTTTGGTGATCACTATAGAACTAGATTAACTCATACTCTAGAAGTTGCACAGGTAGCTAGAAGTGTTGGTGTTGGAATAGGTTTAAATGAAAATTTAATTGAAGCCATAGCATTAGGACATGATTTAGGGCATGTTGCTTTTGCTCATAATGGAGAGGAAGTTTTAAATGAGTATTTAGGTAACTTTAGGCATAATGAACAAAGTGTAAGAGTAGTAAATAAGTTAGAAAATAATGGATTAGGAATTAATTTAACTAGAGAAGTTATTGATGGAATATTAAAACATAGCGGTTTTGGAGAAAAAAGCACAAAATCAATAACACTAGAGGGAACAGTTGTAAAATATAGTGACAAAATAGCATATTTAAATCATGATATAGATGATTCAGTAAGGGCGGGTTTACTTAAAGAAGATGATATTCCTAAAGACATAAGCAAAGTTTTGGGAAATTCTTCAAATAAAAGATTAGATATTTTAATTAAAAATTTTATAAAAACTTCTAATCAAAATATAAATAATGGTATTAAAGAAGTAGGATTAGATAAAGAAATTGAAGATGCGATGATTGAACTTAGAAAATATATGTTTAAAAACATATATTTAGGGGATACGTTAAAAATAGAGAGAGATAAAGCAAAATTTATATTAAGAGAACTTTTAAATTATTATAGTAATCGTCCAGAAGAAATGCCTAAAATTTATAAAGATATAGTGGAAAAAGAAGGATTAAAGAGAGGCGTAGCTGATTATATTGCTGGAATGAGTGATGATTATTGTTTATCTTTATTCAATAAATTGTATGTTCCTAAATTAGTAATATATTAGTTGTTTAAATAAAATTATTAAGGTAATTATAATAGAATAAAGATTTATAAAATTTATAGTATAAAATTTAGATTAAATGGGTAAATAAATTTTATAAAGAAAAAAGAGGAATATAAGTAAAAAAGAAGAATTATAAGAATTATGATTTGCAAATATAAAAAAATTTTTTATGTAATAAGAAGGAAAAGCAAATAAGATGTCGAATATTATATAATTGCTGAAAAAAAAAGTAAGGAGGGAGATGTCTCCTTGCAAATTCCACAAGATATTATTGAAAAAATAAGAGAGCAAAGTGACATAGTTGATATTATTTCAGAAAGCATAAGATTAAAAAAATCAGGCAGAAACTATATAGGTTTATGTCCATTTCATAATGATAAAAGTCCCTCATTCAGTGTTTCCCAAGATAAACAAATATATAAATGTTTTGCATGTGGAGAAGCGGGAAATGTATTTACATTCATTATGAAACAAAGAAGACTTACATTTGTAGAGGCTGCAAAGTACTTAGCAGATAAAGCCAATATTTCTTTGAATATAAATGATAAAAGACAATCTGAAACCTCAAAGAAAAAAGATATATTATATAAGATTAATATAGAAGTAGGAAGATATTATTTTGCAAATCTTCAGAGAATAAAAAATGCAAAAGATTATTTCCTTAATAGGGGGATTAAGGAAGAAACAATAAAAAGATTTGGGTTAGGATATTCAAAGGATAGTTGGAGAGATCTAATAAATTATTTAAGGGTAAAAGGATATAAAGATACTTTATTACTTGAAGCAGGATTAGTTTCTAAAAATGAAAATAAGGGGAACATATATGATAGATTTAGAAATAGAGTTATGTTTCCTGTATTTGACGTTAAAGGAAGGGTTATTGGTTTTGGAGGAAGGGTTTTAGATGATTCAAAGCCAAAATATTTAAATTCACCAGAAACAATAATATTCCAAAAAGGAATTAATCTATATGGGTTAAATTTTGCAATTAAAAATAAAATAAAAGAAGATTATATTATCATAGTCGAAGGCTATATGGATTTAATTACTTTACATCAATATGGAATAACTAATGTTGTTGCATCGTTAGGTACAGCACTTACTGTTAATCAAGCTAAACTTTTAAAGAGATATACAAATAATGTGATTATATCTTATGATGCAGATGTTGCAGGTCAAACCGCAACGTTAAGAGGACTTGAGATTCTTAGAAATAAGGGCTTTGATGTTAAGGTATTAGTAATTCCAGAAGGAAAAGATCCAGATGAGTTTGTGAGAAGTAATGGTAAAGATGCATTTATAAGGTTAGCTAATGATTCATTGCCATTAATTGACTATAGAATTAAAAAAGTTGGTGAAGGAATAAACTTCAAAGATGCTAAAAGTCTAATTAAGTATGGCGAAAATGTAGCTAAGATATTAGCAGAATTAAACCCAGTAGAAAAAGATGTATATATTAAAAAAATTTCTGAAGATACTGGCATAAAAGAACAGGCATTATACGACTTACTTTCACAAGTAATGACTAAAAAACAAAAAGAAAATAATTATATGAATAAAAAGGAAGAAATTGGAACAAAATTATATGTAGAACCAGCATATGTAAAAGCTGAAAGAGCATTGCTTAAGTTAATATTAAATGAAGAAATCTCTGAAGAAACAATTAAAAATATAATTGTAGGAGATTTTATCATGAATTCTCATAACAAAATTTATTCATTAATACTGGAAAGCAAAAATAATGGTTCTAATAATTTGGAGTCTTATATTGAGAGTAGATGTGATGATATAGAAACTTCAAAAGAATGGATTGCTATAAAAGAACATAAAATTCTAGATTTAAGTGATAAGGAAAGACTAATTAATGATTATTTAAATGAAGTAAGATGTTTTAAACTAAAATTAGAAATTGATAACTTAAAGAATGAACAAAGAAAGTTGGAAGATAAGGGAATGATTGAGGAATCTATAAAACTTGCAATTAAGCTAACAAATTTGTCAGAAGAATTGAAGAAAAGAAAGAGAGGATAATGGTCATGGCAGAAGGAGGTAAAGAAAATATGGAGCAAAAAACTAAAACAAAGGCCACAAAAGGAAAAGACGATAAAAATGCTAGAATGGCCATGGTAAAGGGTCTTATTGAAAAAGGAAAGAAAAATGGTTCTTTAACATATAAAGAAATTATGGATGAAATAGATCATATAGATTTAAATCCAGAACAAATAGAAAAAATATATGAAGTACTTGAAATGATGGGAATTGAAGTTATAGGTGCTGAACATGCTCAACCAGAAGTTGAAGAAGAAATAGATTTAACAGTTCCAGAAGGAATAGCTATAGATGACCCTGTAAGAATGTATTTAAAGGAAATAGGAAAAGTTCCTCTATTATCTTCAGAAGAAGAGATAGATTATGCAAGAAGAATTGAAGATGGAGATCCAGTAGCAAAGAAAAAACTTGCAGAAGCTAATTTAAGATTAGTAGTAAGTATTGCTAAAAGATATGTTGGAAGAGGAATGTTATTTTTAGATTTAATTCAAGAAGGAAACTTAGGTCTTATAAAAGCAGTTGAAAAATTTGATTACAGAAAAGGGTACAAATTCTCTACTTATGCTACATGGTGGATTAGACAGGCAATAACTAGAGCTATTGCAGACCAAGCTAGAACTATAAGAATACCTGTACACATGGTAGAAACAATAAATAAATTAATAAGAGTTCAAAGACAATTATTACAAGAACTTGGTAGAGATCCTTTCCCTGAAGAAATTTCAAAAATAATGGAATTACCAGTAGATAAAGTTCGTGAAATTCAAAAAATAGCACAAGAACCAGTATCCTTAGAAACTCCAATAGGAGAAGAAGAAGATTCTCATTTAGGTGATTTTATACCAGATGATGAAGCTCCAGCTCCAGCAGAAGCAGCAGCATTTACAATGTTAAAAGAGCAATTAATAAATGTACTGGATACTTTAACTCCTAGAGAAGAAAAGGTATTAAGATTAAGATTTGGTTTAGATGATGGAAGAGCTAGAACGCTTGAAGAAGTAGGAAAAGAGTTTAATGTTACTAGAGAAAGAATTAGACAAATAGAAGCTAAGGCTTTAAGAAAATTAAGGCATCCATCAAGAAGTAAGAAATTAAAAGATTATTTAGATTAAGCACCTTTTTAAGGTGCTCTTTTTTTAAGATATAGTTATGTTTTAAAACAGTGATGATATTGTAGTATAAACAGAATTCTTAGCCTTCAAAAAAAGCTTGTCTTTGAATGAAAGGTTAGAAGTCGTTATCACTTAAAGCATAGCATAGTATATAAAGATAAACAGGAGTGTAAATAGAATATGGAATTAAGTAAAAGATTAAGTTGGATTATTAAATATGTAGATAAATGTAAGGTAATAATGGATGTGGGTACTGATCATGGATATATACCTATTTATTTAGTAAAAAATGAAATATCGGAAAAAGCTATTGCATCTGATATAAATAAGGATCCTCTTCAAAAGGCAAAAATTAATGCTTCATTAGATGGTGTATTATCTAATGTTGATCTTAGATTAGGTGGAGGTCTTAAACCATTAAAGAAGGATGAGGCACAAGGAATTATAATCGCTGGAATGGGTGGAAACTTAATTAGAGATATTTTAGAAGATGATTTAGATAAGGTTAGAAATTTAGATTATTTAGTTCTTCAACCAGCGCAAAATCCAGAAGTTTTAAGAGAATATTTATATAATAACAATTATGAAATTTTAAATGAAGATTTATGTTTTGATGAAGGTCAATATTATGAATTATTCAAAGTTAAATATAAAGCAGGAGAAAAAACAACATTAGATTCTATATTTTATGAAATAAGTCCTGTAATGTTAAAGCAAAATAATTTATTAATTAAAGAATATATTAAATTTAAAATTGAAAAATATAATAAGATTTTAAATTTTATTAAAGAAAATACAGAAGCCGCAGAAAGAAGAAAAACAGAAATTAAAGATAAAATTAAAGTTTTAGAAGGATTTATTTAGGCAGATAAAAGAAAATAATAAATCAAATATGTAAGATATATTTTGTATTAGGAAAGGGAGTAATTGTACTTTATAATTGGATATAAAATAAGATTATTAAGATATTATCATACAAATATATTAAGTTACTTACTATTTTTGAATGTATCTAAAAATATATAGTTTGGTTAATTTATATTATTAAAGGAGTAAAATTGTAATGAATACTGTTAAGGATATTTCAAAATTAATTGAAAAAAGAGCACCTAAATTTTTAAAAGAGGATTATGATAATGTTGGGTTAATGGTGGGTGATAATAAGAAAAATGTAAAGAAGGTTCTATTAGCTTTAGATTGTACTAACAAAGTAATTAAAGAAGCAATAGAAAATAAAATTGATTTAATAATAACTCATCATCCTTTAATATTTAGAAAACCTAAGAATATAGTAAAAGGTGATTTATTAGGAGAAAAGTTGATAAGTTTAATTCAAAATGATATAAGTTTATACTCATGCCATACTAATTTAGATTCTGCCAAGTTAGGAATAAATCAAACATTAGTTGAAATTCTAGGATTTAAATCAAATAAAATAATTGAAACTTCTACGATTAAAGGCTTTGAAGATGCTGGTATTGGAAGAATAGTTAAATTAGAAAATAAAATTGAATTAAAAGATATTATAATGATTATAAAAAATAAGTTGAATATACAACATATGAGAGTTGTAGAAGGTGTAAGTGAATTTAACACATTAGCTATAATTAATGGAAGTGGCCAAGATCTTTTCGGTAAAGCAAAAGAGCTTGGTGCAGAATGTATAATAACAGGGGATACTACTTACCATTTTGCATCCGATTTTAAAGAAATGGGTATAAGTATAATAGATGCAGGACACTTTGGAACTGAGTGGTTTACTTTTTTAAAAAGTTTAGAATTTTTAAAAGAGGAATTTAAAGATATTGAATTTATAACATCAACAAAATGTGAAGACCCTTATAGTTTTATATAAGGTTATGTTGTAAGTGAAAATTAACATGGTTTTAAAATATATCATTATATAAAAAAGATTTAGATAAAATAGTATAAACTTAAAGTTAGTTTTATCAGAGTAAAATTTCCACTTTATCAGTTAACTAAATTATCATATATATGCATATATTAGTTATAAGAATAATGTGTAGGTGGTAATTATGGGAGACGGCAACAAAAAAGGTTTTAAGCATATGTGCAGGAATGTTAGAAGATGTTTTAGAGGTGGAAGAAGGAGAAGCTGGTGGTATCCATTCTTTCCAGGACCTTGTCCTTGGTATCTTTGCCCTAAAGCTATAGTGGGAGCAATGATACTTGCATCATTACTTTTATGGGGAGTTAATCTTTATGGAATAATAATAATAGTTTTATTAATATTTTTATTTATATTAGTATAAAATTAAAATATATTACTTCTAATAAAGTTTATTTATAGTGATTTTATTATTGATTTTAATAATTACCAACAAATTTAATTAAATTTTTATTTGTAAAATATAAAAATCTGTGGTATTATGTATCTTGCGAGCAAAACGTGCAATCGCTGCTGGGCTTGACCCAGGAGAGGAAAGTCGGGGCTCCATAGGGCAGAGTGCTGGATAACGTCCAGTCAAGGCGACTTGAAGGAAAGTGCAACAGAGATATACCGCCTAAGTTTACTTAGGTAAGGGTGGAAAGGTGAGGTAAGAGCTTACCAGCGTGATGGTGACTTCACGGCTATGTAAACCCCACTTGGAGCAAGACCGAATAGAGAGGCATTAATGGGATTGCCCGTCCCGCCTCTGGGTGCGTCGCTTGAGTCTATTGGCAACAATAGACCTAGATAGATGATTGCTTAATACAGAACCCCGCTTATGGTTTGACTCGTTCAAATATGAAAAACACTAGGTTAATGCCTAGTGTTTTTTCATATTTAGAATATTTTCTATGTTTTAAGTGAATGTTGATATTGTAGTATAAAGCTCATGGAAAGAATTGAAATAGGAAATTTGACTTATATACATTAGTCCAGTAAGTTCGAGGAACAAAATATAAAATTTTGACTCTTACTTAAGAACTCTAAAACAAAGTTTAGTCCAATTAATGCATGCTCCCAATCAAAGATTGTGACAAGCAATTAATTGTAAGACTAAAAGGAAACTCGATTCATGTACATTCGCTGAGTAAGTTCAAGTAACAAAATATAAAATTTTGACTTTCACTTAAGAGTTCTAAAAAAGCAAATTCCAATGCCAGTTCGCCCTTATACTAAAATATCAACACTGCTTTAAAATATAGCCATTATTTTAAATAAGTTTTAGGATACCTAAATTAGGTTCAAAATAAATCAAATAATTATCTAATTTATAATAAGTTCCATATTTTTTTTTATAATGATTTATAGTTTCTTCTAAAAATTCATCTGTAACTTCTAGATATTCAGCTAATTCATATTTATTTGTTACACCGTTATTATAAGCATTTATAAAATATTTTAATTTAACAAGTCGTTCATTTCCCCATCTTCTAGCACGAAGTTCTTGTTTTCTATTGTTAATATCATTGTCGTCAATTATATTTCCAAATGAGGTTTCATGATGTCCTATTTCTTCAACTAAAATACATTTACGTTCGACATTGGTTTCAATACTTTTATCAATAAGTATTTTACTATTTTTATATAAACCTTTAAGATTATATTTTAATTTTTTTTCCTTAACCCTTAACCCCTTATTTTCAGCATCTATAAGTAAGCTTTCATATGTCATTAAAGTATATCCTTATTTTTACCAATCTTCATCATCAAATAAAGCATCAATATAATCTTTTAATAGTTTTACCTTTTTAGGAGTTAAGTTTTTATCTTCTAAATGTGCTGCAACGGTATCTATTTGTTTTTGTTTTTCAACATCAATATTTTTTTTTTGTAGTTTATTATTTTCAATGATATGATTATCACTTTCAAAAAAATCATTAACAGATATTTCGAGTGCATTAGCAAGTCTTTGAAGTGTACTCATTCTAGGATTTAAAGAAGTACCTGTTTCTATATCTGAAATAGTACTAGGACCAACACCGCTTATATCAGATAATTCTTTTAATGTAAATTTTTTTTGAATTCTTGTAGCTTTTAAAAAATCACCTATATAGCTCATTTTCAATCCCCCTTTATAATTAATTACGGTTTACAGGAATATGATACCACTTAATATTAGTAAAGTAAATCAAAAATTACAGCAAACCGGAGATAAAACAAGTATTATTATATAAAATTATATAATATAACGGAAAAACGTAATTGGTAGAACTTGTATAAACGCTAAACCGAATATATAATTTAATTACGGTTAGCCGTTTAAATAATAAAATATCATAATAAATAATAATATGTTTAATTTGATAAATAGATGAAAAAAATATGGTATTTTAATGATAAATTTGACATGGGATAATAGTAGTATGGAAATAGAAAAGAGAGACTACAGTAGACACTTAAAATATAATATGTTATGCACTGTTAATATTAATATATAAAATTAAAAGAAAAATTAAGAAAATTTGGATATAAGGTATAAGGGGGAATTTTTATGTTAGAATTAGAAGAAATGAATATATGTAAAGTTATAGAAAAAGCAGTTAAGACTGCTATAAAAGAATATGATAAGGAACAAAAATCAATAGATAAAAAAAGAGTATTTCATAATACTAAATTACTTATGAAGCATTATAATGATTTAAAGTCTCATATAATTTATTCAATAAGTGATATAAATGATATAGGTGTAACTGATAAAATAGAGTTAGAAAAAGAAGAATATGATGAATTATATATACTGAGTATAAAACAAAGCAAGGTTAAAACTTTAATAATGATTTCGCATGTAGATTCATCATTAGAGATATTAAGAAAAGAACAAAGGAAAAAGGGTGTTATAGAAAAGTATTTAGCATTAGAAAAGCTATTTATAGATGAAAAAACATATGAAACCATAGCAGAAGAATTAAATTGTGGTGTTATTACTGTTAGACGATGGGTTAATGAGATGTTAGACGAGTTAGGAATTTATCTATTTGGTATTGAGGCAATAAAATTAAGTTAATTAAAACTTTATGGATTGATAAATAAATGAAAAAAAGATATTATTTTAATGAAATATCTGATGTGAGATAATGTTAGTGTGGAAAAGTAAATAAAAGCGATTAAGTAAATGAAAATAAAATAGTAAATTTAAAAGTATCTATTAAAAAATAGGTACTTTTTATTTTGCTTTTGTATAGTACAGAAGCAAAATATATTAAAGAAGGTGTAAAAAATCATTTTAGATAACATCTATAAATGAATTGATAAATAGATGAAAAAAAGATGTTATTTTAATGAAATATTTAATGTGAGATAATGTTAGTGTGGAAAAGTAAACAAAAGAGATTAAATAAATGAAAATAAAACAGTAAATTTAAAAGTATCTATAAAAAAATAGGTACTTTTATTTTGCTTTTATATAGACATAAGAAAAATATATTAAAGAAGGTGTAAAAAAATCATTTTAGATGACGTATATAAACGAATTGATAAATAGATGAAAAAAAGATGTTATTTTAATGAAATATCTAATGTGAGATAATGTTAGTGTGGAAGAGTAAAGAAAAGCGATTAAGTAAATAAAAATAAACCAGTAAATTGAGAAGTATCTATTAAAAAAATAGGTACTTTTATTTTGCTTTTGTATAGACTAGAGGAAAATATCTTAAATAAGATATATATGTTGTAATATGATTTCTATAATAAAATTTTGAATTTAATTTAGAATTATCTTTAACAAGATGATTTAAATAAATGTAGAATTTAAATTGTAAAAAATATATATGTATATTTTAGATAACATTTATAAATGAATTGATAAATAGATGAAAAAAAGATGTTATTTTAATGAAATATTTAATGTGAGATAATGTTAATGTGGAAAAGTAACAAAACTTATTAAACTAAATATTAAAAAATTAGACATATGATTTAGCATAATTATGCTTTAAATTTATAGGTACCTATAAAGATATATAACAATAATTAAAAAAGCCTTATTTAAATGAGGCTTTTTATTATGCTCTTTTTTATAAGTTGCAGAGCTTAAAGAACAACTTTGTTTTTCTGCTTATGATTTTGTTTTAAATGTTAGGAGGTGATAAATGGCTGTACAAAATTTTTGAAGGAGGTGGTAATTATAAATGATGAATGAATTGAAAAGTAAAATTAGTACAATGTTAGTTGAAAAGTTTCCAACTGTAACTTTATATGATGATGAATTAGAACAGGATTTTAATAAACCCTGTTTTTTTGTGCAAATATTAGCTTCAAAGCAAATTAAAGAACTTAATAGAAGATATAGATGTAATTTGTCTTTCGATATAAGTTATTTAAGTAATAAAGAAAGTAAAAATTTAGATTACTTTAATATGGCTGATAGTTTATATAAATTACTTGAATATATAGAAGTTGATAAAAAATTATATAGAGCAGTTAATATGAAGCATGAAATAACAGATGGAGTATTACATTTTATCTTTCAAGTAAATTTCAACTTATTAAAAGCTTTTAAGGGACAAGATATGAATAATTTGGAGGTAAAAGTAAGTGGAAAGTAAATTTTCAAAAGAACAAATAGTAGAATCAAAGTATTTTACACCTAATGAAAAAGATATTTTAAATGCTTTATTAGGTGAAGAAGAATATAGCATAAATGATGCTAAAAATATAATTAATAAATTTTATGATAGGGAGGCTGATTAGAATGTCAGGAGGAACATGGGAAAAACAAGATAAGTTAAGAGCAGGAGCTTATGTAAATTTTAAAAGCAAGAAAAATGAAGAAAGCAATATTAATGAAAGGGGAATAGTTGGATTACCATTAGTATTACCTTTTGGAGTAGAAAAAAAGATTATTGAAATAGATAATGAAACAGATTTATTAAACACTATAGGAATAGAAAATAATGATAGATCTATTTTAATGTTACAAGAGGCATTAAAAAAGGCAAAGAAAGTATTGTTATATAGACTTAATTATGGTGTTAAAGCTAATAAAACATTAGGAGGATTAACTATAACATCTAAATGGAGTGGTAGTAAAGGAAATGAAATAAGAGTAGTTATACAAACAAACATTTATGATGAAACTGCTTTTGATGTAACTACATTTTTAGGAGAAACAAGAGTTGATATCCAAACAGTTAAGAATATTGAAGATTTAGCTAACAATATATTTGTAGAATTTACAGGTACAGGAGCACTTATATTATCAGCTGGAATTAAACTTGAAGGTGGAGAGGATAAAGTTGCAACAGGAAAAGATTATTCAGATTTCTTAAAGGAATTAGAATTATATGATTTTAATACTGTAGCAATTCCTTATGATGATAAGAGTACTAAGTTAGTTGTAAAAGAATTTGTTAAGAGACTAAGAGAAAATGAAGGTAGAAAAGTACAAGCTGTTTTACCTAATTTTGCAGAAGCAGATTATGAAGGCATTATATCAGTTAAAAATGGTGTGTATATTAAAGACAATATACATGTTGGAAATATAGAAGCAACAGCATATGTTGCAGCTTTAACTGCAAGTTCAGGATATTCACAATCTAATACTTATGCAGTATATGAAGGTGCTGTAAATGTAGATACAAGATATTCAGATAGTGATATCAAACAAATAATTAAAAATGGTGAAATTATTTTTATTACTAATAACAAGAAAGTATTAATAGAACAAGATATTAATACTCTAAAGGATTTTACAGATGATAAAAAATCTGATTTTAGAAAAAATCGAGTTGTAAGAGTTTTAGATGGAATAAATGATTTGATAAAGAATAAGTGGGAAGAAAACTATATAGGTAAAGTAAGCAACAATGAAGATGGAAGAAATTTATTTAAAAAAGATGTACTTAATATATTAGAAACATTACAAGCACAAGGTGCATTAGAGAATGTAACAGTAGAAGATATTGAAGTATATAGTGGAAATTCAAAAGATGCTATTGTGGTTAATGTAAATGCACAACCAATAGATAGTATGGAAAAAATTTATATGACTGTATTTATATAATGATGGGGGTAGGATTAAATGAGTGATTTTTTAAATTTTAGCGATACATTAAGTGGAACAGAAGCAAAAGGTTTTATAACTGTAAATGGTAGAAATGAAGAATTGTTTTATGCAAAAAAACTAGAGTCTGATGCAGAAAAGACTAAAACAACAGGAAAAACTTTAGGTAGTAGAGTAGAACAAAATAAAGCAACTGGTTGGAAAGGAACAGGAACTCTTACTGTTTATTATGTTACATCTTTATTTAGAGAAATGATGATAAAGTATATTAAAACTGGTAAGGACATGTACTTTGATATGACTGTTACAAATGAAGATTCAACATCAACAATAGGCAGACAAACTATTGTATTAAAGAAATGTAATTTTGATAAGGTAAGTATGGCAATGTTTGATGTAGAGAGTGAAGTATTAGAAGAAGAAATGGCATTTACTTATGAAGATGTTGATTTATTAGATAAGTTTGGTAAACCAGTAATTTCATAATAATTATAAATGTTTTAAGTTGATTTTTTTATTGTAGGATAAGAGCTATATAAATAAATAAATTAATTAAAACATTAATACTATTTTAAACAATAATGTAGTTTAAAATATAGTGCTTTAAGTCATTACAAATTTGGGTACTAAATTAATATATAAAGCTATTTAAAGCAAAAAAATAATGACTTAATATTATGTAAGACTTAAAGCGAATAAAAAAGACTAATTATAGCAAACATGAAAAATTAACAGTTAATTTAAGAAATACTGAAAAAAGAAGGAGAAAGAATAATGAATAATTTTGCAGATTTTTTAATGGATAATTTTGAGGATACACAAGAAATTGAGAGAGAAGTAACTTTAGGTGGAAAGAAAAAGTTAATGAAATTTAAACCTATCTCTGCTGATCTAGGAGATAAATTGAGAAAGAAAAATAGAAAAACTAAATTTGTAAAAGGACAAAGAATAATTGAAACAGATCAGGATAAGTATATTTCAGATTTAATAATTGAAACTACAACTTGCCCAGATTTAAAAAATTCAGAGCTTCAATCTTCTTGGGGAGTTATGGGATCAGAAGAATTATTAACTGCAATGAAATCAAAAATGAAAGATGGAGAATTTTCAGAATGGTCATCTATAGTAAGTGAAGTAAATGGATATGACAAAAGTGTAAATGAATTAATAGAAGAAGCAAAAAACTAATTGAGGGGGGAGATGGTGAAGCAGCTTATGCCCACTATGCCCTCCATAAGCTTAAAATACTTCCTCATGTATTAATGAATTTATCTAGACAAGAAAAAGCTTTTATATATGCTTCAATAGATTTACATGTAGAAAAAGAAAATAAAGAAGCTAAGAAATTAAAGAGAAGAAGATAAAAAGAAAGGAGGGAATATGATGGCGTCAATGGAAACAGGATTAATACCAATAGGAGGTATGAATCCTCCAGTTCAAGCTAATCCGCCAACTTCAGCAATGTTTGGATTACAATTTATACAACAACAAATATCATTAACAAATATTTTACAAGTAAATATACAACAAGCAGCAAATGCTCAATCTAATTTAAGTCAAAATATAGAAAAGAGTTCTTCATCTATGGATAATCTTTTAAGTAAAGCTAAGGATTTTGGCAAAAATCTAATAAGTTTTGATTCAATAAAAAGTGGAGTACAATCGGTTTTATCAGAAGCATCAAAAATTGAGGATAAAAAGCTTTCAGTACAAGGAATGGTTGGCGATAAAGATGCAGGAACAGCTTATTTTAATCATCTACAAAAGCAAGCTAATCAATCAGGATTTTCATTTGATGAACTTAAAAATAATGCACAGTCATTTTTAGGAGTAACTAAAAATACAGAAAGCTTAGATAAATTAGCTAATTTATCTGAGAGGTTATCACTTGGTAACTCTACTGAAGGGATGTCAGGGGCAGGAGATGCTATTAAAAAGATGATGTCTGGTGATGGAAGTTCACTTCAAAACAAGTTTAAATTTAGTAGTGATGATATAGGAATTCTGCAAGCAAGTAAGGATTTAGATGATTTTACATCTAAATTTGATGGACTTTTAGATGGAAAAGGTCTCAATGATTCAATGCTTGATAATTTTAATAATTCAGCTTCTGCTCAATTTGATAATTTAAAAGAAAATTTTAACGGTAGTTTAGGAGAAGCTGGGCAAGGCGCATTAGAAGCATTTACCCCAGTCATGGGAATAGTAAATGAAATGTTTTCTAATGGTTCATTTCAAGTATTCTTTGATTCAATATCAGTAGGTCTTGGATTATTAGCTAATGTTATATTATGGATTTGTGAACTTGTAAAAAATAATTGGGGAATAATAGAACCTATGCTAATGGCGATAGGAATATATTTGTTATATACCATAATACCAAGTTTCTGTATTCTTATAAGTCAAGCATTAGCTATGGCAGGAGCATGGATGCTTGCAAATATACCAATACTAATAGCAATTGGAGTAATAGCATTACTTATATATATATTAATGCAATGTGGAATTACAACTCAGCAGGTATGTGGATTTATAGGCGGAATTTTTATGATGGTCTTTGGGAATCTTTATAACCAAATTGCATGTATATGGAATATATTTGCGAGTTTAGCGGAATTTCTAGCAAATGTATTTAATCATCCACTATATTCAATACAAAGATTGTTCTATAATATATGGAATTCAATAATTGAATTCGTAGGAAGTGCTTTAGATTGGATTGTAGAAAAAGCGAAAAGCATTCCATTTTTAAAGGATTTAATCGGAGATTTTTCAATAGGTTCTCTTAAAGTAGATATTCCTGATCCACCTAATGATTATTGGGTTGCACCTAGAATGGAAAGTAAGGATTTGGGTAACGAATACAATTTCGGATATAACGCTGGAAGTAAATTTGCATCAGGTATTGGAAATAATTTTGGAGATATTAAATCTAAAATAGATAATATAAAGAATGGAAATGATTTAACTAAGTTTGGAGTTCAAAACAATAGTCCAACAAATTTAACTAATTCTGGAGGAATGTCTAATCCACTATATAATGCAGATGATGGTTTAAGTTCATCTATAGATAATACTAATTTAGGTAATAATGTAGCTGATGTATCTGAAAATCTTAAAGGAATGGATGATAATGTAGAAGTTTCAAATGAACATTTAGAAATGATGAAAGATTTAGCAGAACAAGAAAGCATTCAAAATTTTGTATCTTTAACCCCAACAGTACAGGTAACAACAGGAGATATTAAAGAGGAAGCTGATATTAATACAATTATATCGAAAATAGAATCATATATGGAAAATGAGATGATTAATAGTGCAGAAGGGTTGTATGCGTAATGAGTAAAAAGTATAAAATGCGATTAAGCATAAATAATGGAGAGGAAGGATTTGTTTTACCTGTTCTTCCGCAAGAAATTGAAATAAACGAAAATGGAAATAACAAAACTTATGACGTTATAAATCTAGGAGAAGTAAATGTTCTAAATGTCCCTAAATTAACTAAAATATCATTTAAAAGTTATTTTCCAAGAAATAATGGACCGTATGTAAGTGATAAGCATTTCTTTAGGCCTCATGTTTATATGAATAAATTAAAGCAGTGGCGTAAAAACAAAGAAAAAATAAGATTTATATTTATAGGTTCTGAATTTGAGATAAATGATCTATTTTCTATTGAAAGTCTTAAATTTACTGAAAAAGGTGGAGAAGTTGGAGATATTTATTATTCTATAGAATTAAAAAGATATAAACCATATTACGCTAAAAAAGCAGTGGTACAGGAAATAAAAAATGGTGTTGTTTTAGAAAATTATAATACGACAATTAGACCTAATGATACTGTAAAAGTAAAGACTCATACTGTGGTTGAAGGAGATACTCTTTGGCATATTGCTAAAAAATATTTAGGTGATGGAAATAGATATAAAGAAATTGCAGAGATTAATAATATTTCTAATCCAGATTTAATATTTCCAGGGCAAGTATTTAATATTCCATAAAGGAGGTTTATATGAAAATAGAATTGTTGATTGATGATAAAAAAGGAAATATTTTTGATATTAGTGATCTCGTAAAAGATATAACATGGAAAACAAAAAGAAAAGGTAGTACATCAAGTTTAGATGTAAACTTATTAGAAGATTCAACATTAGCTTTATCAAATGGGGATATTATAAGGTTTAGAGTAGATGAAGCTAATATATTTTATGGATATATATTTAAAAATTCAGGTGATGAAGGAAATGAAATTAAAATAACTGCATATGATCAAATTAAATACCTAATGTATAACGATACTTATGTATTTACCGGCATAAAAGCAAGTGACATAGTTAGTAAAATAGTTGATAATTTAGGATTAAGAAAAGGAATCATTGAAGATACTGAATATGTTATTCCAAAGCTTCAAGAAAGTGATAAAAAATTATTAGATATTATTTATAAGGCACTTGAAAAAACATTAATAGCAAATACAAAAACTTTTGTTTTATATGATGATTTTGGAAGCCTAAATCTTAAAGACATAAATAATATGAGACAAGAAATAATCATATCTGATGATACTAATTTAGGAAAATATGATTGGAGTAAATCTATTGAGGACAGTTATAATAGGATAAAATTTGTTAAAAAAAATAAAGATGCTGGACGAGACGATGTGTATATTGCTCAAGATAGTTCAAATATATATAAATGGGGAAGACTTCAATTTTTTAAAAGTATTGATGATAAATTAAGTAAATCAGATATTGAAAAAATGCTTGATGGAAACTTAAAATTAAAAAACAAAGAAAGTAAAACCTTAAAATTAAAAAATGTATTAGGAACTGATATAAAATTAGATGGAAAGCTAAGAGGGGGTGCAGGAGTGTTTGTTGATATAAAAAAGCAAGGTATAAATCAATGTTACTTAATAGAAGAAGCTACACACAAATTTTCAAAAGATGGACACATAATGGAATTTAATTTAAAGGTGGTGTAATAAGCATGGGAAATATGATAGAGCTTATAAAACAAGCAAGTGTAAATGCAATTAATGCTGGAAATCCTTTAGATATTGAGTTTGGAACTATAATAGATGAATCTTTAACTATAAGAATAGATCAGAAAAGAATATTATCTAAAGAATTTTTCATTATTCCAGAAAGCTTAGCAAGATATGAAGTAGATTTAACACATTCGCATTTAAAAACATCATCAGCTCTTGGAAAAATAGTAATTAGAGAAGGATTAAAAAAGGGAGATATTGTTGCATTATTAATGATTGAAAAAGGTGATAGATTTTTAATCCTTGATAAGGTTGGAATTTATGAGTAGTTTTAGTGTATTGCCACAAGGTGGTTTATTGCAAGATATTGATAATATAGAATATGTAAAATATTCAGGAAAAACTTATAGAATTAAGAATAACAGGATATTTGGAATTTTTGATGAAGTAGAAGCTCTTAAACAAACAATATATTTTATATTAAATACAGAAAGATATGAGTATCTTATATATTCCGATAACTATGGCAGTGAGCTTAAAGGAATAATAGGAATGGATAAAGATATAGCTGAAAGTGAAATAAAGAGAAGGATAAAAGAAGCTTTAATTCAAGATGATAGAATTGAAAATGTGGATGAATTTATTTTTGAATATGAAAAAGACAGTGTTTTAGTAAAGTTCACTGTCTTTTCTATTTATTCAAAGTTATATGAAAGTGTGGTGATTTAAATTTGTTTGAGATAAAAGAAGAAGAGTTATTAAAAGATATGTTAAATAAAGTTCCAAATGATTTAGATAAAAGACCTGGAAGTAGTTTGATTTATAATGCATTAGCTCCAGTAGCACAAGAAATAACAAAATTAAGATCTGATATGGATAGATTTTTAGAATACTCTTTTGCTTCCCCTAATATACCAGAAGAATATCTAGATAAAAGATGTGAGGAACATGGAATAAAAAGAAAAATGCCAACTTATGCAATTAAGCTTGGGATATTTTATGACAGTGAAGGAAAGGTAATGGATATACCTTTAAATTCTAGATTTTCTATAGATAAAATAAATTATTACGCAATTGAAAAGATTGAAGATGGCAACTATAAAATGAAATCTGAAGTGATAGGATCTATTGGAAATTTTCCGAGTGGGGATTTACTTCCAATTGAATATATTGATGGATTAGGAAGAGGAATTTTAGGAGAGACAATACTTGAAGGTGTAGATACAGAAAGTAATGAAAGTTTATTTAATAGGTTAATGGTTAAAGTAAGAACACCATCTACATCTGGAAATAAATATGACTATTTAAATTGGGCATTAGAAGTTACAGGTGTTGGTGGTGCAAAAGTATTTCCAGAAACGAATTTAAAAGGTGAGCATGAAAATGGGTGTGTAAAAGTTGTTATAGTTGATTCTAATAAACACAAAGCAAAACCTAAATTAATACAGGATACATTTGAGTACATTGAAAAAGTTAGACCAATAGGAGCTACAATAAGTGTTATTAGTGCAACAGAAAAAGTAATAGATGTAAATGCAAATATAAATTTAGTAAAAGGTTATAATCTAGGTATTGCACAACAAGAATTTACTAAGTTATTAGATGAATATTTAAAGAGTTTAAGCTTTAAAACAGATTATATAAGTATTGCAAGAATTGGAGAAATTCTTTTAAATACAACAGGTATATTAGATTATTCAGACTTAAAAATAAATAACATACTTTCTAATATAAAATTAGCAGACGAAGAAATAGCAATTTTGGGTACTGTGAATTTAGGAGTGATGTAATTGGATATAAGTAAATTTAATGAAAAGTTTAATAAAGTTGAAGGTAATACTTATGTTGTAGAAGAAAAAATAGATGTACGTGATGGAATTTACGAAAATGAACTTGCTCATGACAATATAAATATTAAGACAGTAAATATATATACAGGTTCAAAGCTTACAGGAGATAAAATTGAAACTTATAGTATTTCAACACCAAGTCTTACACCATGGAAAAATATAATTAAAATATTTTCTAAAGTAACGCCATTATATATATCTTATGAAACTATAGGAGATCAAGTAGAAGCAGATGATATTAATAAATTGCAATATTCAGTAGTTAATACTCAAGAAAACTTAAACTCTGAAATTGATAGATCAAAGTTAGCTGAAAAAACTTTAAGTGATAACCTTTCTAATGAAACCAAACGAGCAAAAGATGCTGAGAATATATTAACAGATAATGTTATTAAAGAGATTAAAAGAGCAACTGATTCTGAAGATAATATTTACAAAGAGTTGCATGATGAAGTAGTAAGAGCAACTAATTCTGAAAGTAGTATTATAAAGAATTTAAATGCTGAAACAAACAGAGCTAAAAGTTGCGAAAAAGGTTTAACAGATAATTTAGAAATAGAATCTAATAGAGCTAAGAATTCAGAAGAAGGATTAACTAATAACATTAATAATGAAATAATTAGAGCAAAAAAGGAAGAAGAGAGATTAACAAATAGTATTAATACTACTAATATTGATTTAAGGAATGAAATTAATAGGTCTAAAGATACAGAAAATATTATTAGTAATAATATTAGAGATGAAGTTAAAAGAGCTATTAGTGCTGAAAAAATATTAACAGATAATTTAACTGTAGAGAGTAATAGAGCCAAGTCTTCTGAGAAAATACTGACTGAAAATTTGAATACTGAAATATCTAGAGCAACAAAGTCTGAAGAGAGTATAAATGCAAATTTAACTGAAGAAATTAATAGATCAAAAGCAATAGAAAAAAGTTTAACTGAGAATATTAATAATACAACTAATAGTTTAAATGGTGAGATTTCTAGAGCAAAGAGTGTTGAAAATGATATCACAAGTAAATTTAATGAGGAAGTAAATAGATCTAAAACTAAAGAAAACAGTATTGAAGGTAGTCTTAATAATTATAAAACAACTAATAATGCAGAAATACAGAAATTAAGAGAAAAAGATATAGAATTGCAAGATAAGAAATCTGATAAAACTTATGTAGATGCAGAACTGAATAAGAGATATACAAAAGATCAGATATTTACAAAAGAAGAGGTACTTAAAAAGATTAAAGATGTTATAGGGACTGCTCCAGAGGCATTAGATACATTACAAGAAATAGCAAAAGCTTTAAATAATGATGCGAATTTTGCAGGTACTATGACTAAGCAATTAGCTACTAAAGTTGACAAAGTTCAGGGAAAACAATTAACTGATGCGAATTATACTTTAGTTGATAAGAATAAATTAGCTAAAATAGAAAGTGAAGCTAATAAGTATATACATCCAGCGAATCATAGTGCAGATATGATAATTGATAATGCTAATAAGAGATTTACTACTGATAATGAAAGAGCTAACAATTTAGAAGCTTATAACAAAAGACATGAGCATAATAATAAAAGCATTATAGACAAAATTACTCAAGAATTAATTAATTCTTGGAATACTATAAATAATAAATCAGATAAAGGACATACACATAATTATAATGATTTAAATAATAAACCTAATATACCCGATAAAACAAGTCAATTAATTAATGATATTGGATTTATCACAAAAAAAGATGTTGATACTTCACAAAATCATATGCATACTAACAAAAGTGTGCTAGATGGAATTAATCAAATGTCCGTAGATACATGGAATACTATAAGTAATAAAGCAGATAAGAAACACGAACATTCAATATCAGAAATAGAAAATATGCCATCATCATTACCAGCTAATGGAGGGACGGCTTCAAGAATTTATGGAAGTATGGCTTCGAACGATTTTATAAGAATAGAAGGTCAGGGAAATAATGATAATGGAAGTTTAGAAATAGCTACAGCAGATAATGGAAATGAGCCTATTTATGTAAGACAATATACAGGTAATTTTGCTAATATTTCTAGAACACTAACTCTTTTAGATGGGAATGGAAATACAGTTTGTCCGGGAACTTTAAATGCTAATGAACTTCAAGTAAAGGGTGCTAATGTATATACTACAAATAGAAAACCAACACCTGCAGAAATAGGAGCAATGAAAAAAGGTCCTGTAAATTGGAATGATTTAAAGGGGGTATAATATGTATGGATTAAATAACTATGGAGCAATTAAATATTCAGAAAAAGACTCCAATGAAGAAGAAATAAAAAAATACTTTATTGATTTAAATAAATATGTACCTTCTTTTATTTCAGATATAAAAGAAATGCAGACTATCTATTCTCTCCAAGGGACAGAATTAGGTAGTCTTTTATATTCTATAAATGATTTATTTAATCAAATTTTTATAGAAACAGCTACATGGGGATTAACTTATTGGGAAGAGCAATATGGAATAGAAACTAATTTGAATAGTAGCTATGAAGAAAGAAGAGAAATTATAAAAGCAAAGAAAATAGGTAGAGGTACTACAACCAAAGATATGATTAAGAATGTTGCTGAAATTTTCTCAGGGGGAGAGGTAAATATAACAGAAGATAATAAAAATTATTCTTTTATAGTTCAGTTTATAGGTATTAAAGGTATTCCTAAGAATATGCAAGCATTTAAAAATATGCTAGAAGATATAAAACCAGCTCATCTTAGTTATAGTTTTAAATATACATTTACAATTTGGGATTTTATTAAAGAAAAAAATTTAGATTGGAATAGTGCTAAAAATAAATCATGGAACGAATTAAAAGTTTATGAATAGGAGATGATTAAATGAAATTAACAAGTAATTATAATCTAAAGAAACCAGATGGAACTGATGTTGTCAATATTCAAGATTTTAATGAGAATTCAGATAAAATTGATTTAGAACTTAAGAAAGTTGATTCATCATTGAAAGATATGGAGAATAATCTATCTCAAATAAGTAATCCAAATTTATTAATAAATGAGAAGTTTACTGTTGCTAAAAGAGGTACAGATTTCACTATCACAAATAACAGATTATATACGGTAGATAGATGGCGTGCTGGTGCAGACACTGGTACGATTAGGGTTAGAAGGTTAGATAATAAAATATTACGACTAGAACCTGCAGGTAATGGTAATATGGTATTGAATCAAATGTATCCAATAGAAGAGTTGGATTTACGTGGAAAAACAGTTACTCTTTCTGTATGTATGAGGGCTTCTCACCCTATAAATATGTTTGTTTATTATGCTGACCGTTCAAATGTATGGCATAGTGAAATTGCTAGATGGATACCATCTAATACAAAATGGAGTACTTATACAATAACAGGAACTTTACCTAGCGATTATAAATATATTAATATGGAGTTCAATGCCGATACGGCTGTTCTTTCTTCTGGTGCATGGTCTGAATTTGCTTGGGTAAAGCTTGAAGTTGGTTCAGTAGCAACACCTTTTGTTCCTAGAAGTTATGGTGAAGAACTAGCATTATGTCAAAGATATTATCAAGAAATTTGTTTTAATGGAAAAACAAT
Organism: Clostridium sp. CTA-5; assembly: GCF_054768135.1. Taxonomy (NCBI): domain Bacteria; kingdom Bacillati; phylum Bacillota; class Clostridia; order Eubacteriales; family Clostridiaceae; genus Clostridium; species Clostridium sp. CTA-5. The sequence goes on from NZ_BAAAAT010000010.1 coordinate 114,243, forward strand.
AGTTAGTGACAGCAATCAATTCCATGTTCATATATCTGAAGAAAAAATGAGAATAATGCAACCTACATTTAAATTTAAAAATTTAGCATTTTTACACACTATAGGAAATACCCCACCAATTAATTTATCTAAAATTAGTTTTTCAACCCAAGAATACGGACGAGTTCTTTATACTGAATGGTTAGATGGATTACCACCAAAATCAATATGTACTATCAATGCATCTGATTTAGCTGACAACTTAGTATCAGATATATGTATAGGTACACTTGATGCAGAAATATATTAGGAGGGATAAATATGGAAGAGAATAAAATAAAAGTTTATGTGCAGATAAATGAAAATAACAATATAACAGAAATAGAAAGTAGCATTTCATCTAACTATATAGATTTTTCGAGTGGTTGGATTCAAATAGATGAGGGTAGTGGTGATAGATATGCTCATGCTCAGGGGAATTACTTAGATAAACATTTAAGAGATATACAAGGTAGATATAGCTATAAATTAATTAATAATAAAATAATTGAACTAACAGAAGAAAAAAAAGAAAAATTACCACCACAACATAAACGACCAACAGAGGTTGAACAATTACAAAAACAACTATTAGAAACTCAAGATCTAGTATTACAATTACAAGAACAAATATTATTAAATAATAAATAAAAAATAAGAAAGGATGATGTATAAATGTACTCATTATATTCAGTAATTCAAAATTTAATTAATCACAAATTCTATAAAAGTGTGGAGGAAATCATAAAAAAAATAACTATGTATAATTCTTATAAGGTTCTTGAAGATAAAGATTATCAAGTGTTAATGGATTTAGCTATAGAAAAGTATCAAATAGTTGAACCAGTAGAAGAAGCTAAGGTTGAAGAAAAGCCAGTTGAAAAACCAGTAGAGATTAAATCTAGTGAAACTGCAAATACAGAAGTTGTTACACAATAATCTTAAATTACGAAAAAATTAAGAATTAATAGGCAATAATTAGGACTTTAGATAGTCTTTTTTTATTGCCTTAATTTAGAAAGTAAGTGATAGATGAATAAAGAGTTAGTTAAAGACAAAATTGAAACTCATGAAAGAAGGATTAATAATCACAGAGAAAGACTAGACAAATTAGAGCAAGATAGCAGAGAACTTAAAACAGAAAATAAATTAATTATTTAGGAGGAAAAAGTATGGATATAAAAATCAAGGATTTAACACAGATAATTCCAAATTCAAATGATTTAGTTCTAATTAGCCAAAATGAAGGTGTGAGAGGTTCAACTGTAGAAGAAGTAAGGGATAAGGAATTAAGAAAAGAAGTAGAAAATGCTAGAGGAATATATGCTAATTTAGGCGATAGGTTGGACGAAATTGATACATCAGTGTTAGTTTTGGAAAAGAAAATTGATCCTATAGATTGCGGAATGTTTTAAAAATAATTAAGTCAAATTAAATGAAAGAGAGTGATATATAATGGCACAAATATTAAAAATTAAAAGAGGGAATAATGCAAATTTACCAAGTTTAACACTAGAAGCTGGAGAACCAGCCTTTGTATTAGACACAGGAAAACTTTATGTAGGTAATGATACAAATAAAGTTTTAATTAATCCAGATATACCATCAAATTCACAGACTACTGATAAATTAAAAACAGCTAAGAGAATTGAATTAAGTGGAGATGTTACAGGAAGTGTTTTGTTTGACGGTAGCAGTGATGTAACAATAACAACCACAGAAAAAGCATCTGGAGTTACACCAGGAACTTATTGCAAAGTTATTGTTGATACAAAAGGAAATGTAACCGCAGGAGAAAAGTTAATTTCATCTGATATACCAAGTTTAGCATTAGCCAAAATAAGTGATGCTGGAACTGCTGCAAGTAAAAATGTAGGTACAAGTTCAGGAAATATACCAATCTTAGATTCTAATGGAAAATTAGATACTAATATATTACCTGCTTTAGCTATAACAGATACTTTTCTAGTAGATAATGAGACAGAAATGTTAGCCTTAACAGCACAAAAAGGTGATGTTGCAGTAAGAAAAGATTTAAATAAGTCCTTTATTTTAAAACTTGAGCCACCAACTGTGTTAACAAATTGGCAAGAATTATTAACACCTACTGATACAGTATTAAGTGTTGCAGGTAAAACTGGTATAGTCGCTCTTACATCATCTGATGTAGGACTCGGAAATGTAACAAATGAATCAAAATCAACAATGTTTACAAATCCAATTTTTACTGGTATACCAGTAGCACCCACCCCATCTGCTGAAACCAATACAACACAAATAGCTACTACTGCTTTTGTGAATTCAGTAGTAGCAAATAAGACAAGTATATCTGGAAATGCAGGAACAGCTACAAAATTAGCAACACCTAGAACTATAGCTATAGCCGGTGATGTAGTTGGTTCATGTAGCTTTGATGGTTCATATGACACTTCAATAACTGCGACCATAAGTAATATAGATGGTGGAACATTCTAATAAAGAGTTTAAAGAGGAGAAAAAATAAATGGCAAATAAAATACAAATTAAAAGAGGAGTAAAATCCAATTTACCAGTTCTAAATGTAGGAGAACCAGCATTTACAACTGATACAAAAGAATTTTTTATTGGAGATGGTTTAAGTAATATTGAGTTTGCTAAACAATCAGACTTAGAAATAACTAATACACACTTGAAAGATATTGAAAACAAAGTTAATAATATAAAAATTGTAGATGGGACTACAACAAATAAAGGAATAGTTAAATTAAATAATGCTACTAATAGTACAAGTCAGACGGAAGCAGCTACATCATTAGCTGTAAAGGTTGCTATGGATAGAGCAAATGAGGCTTTTCAGTCTGCCAATAACGGAAAAACTATTATAGCTAACGTTATTGGCAATGTAAGTGGAAATAATACTCATGCAGAAATAGCCAATAGGATTCAGGCAGATAAAAATACTATGGCCAATAATCTTAATAGTAAGGGTGTTGGTGCTAATGGAAATGAAGCATTAGCTAGTCTAGCTAGAAAAATAGGAAATATACCAACTACAAAAATTGCATCAGGAACTGGAATAATGAAAGAAAATATTAATTTAGGTTGGAGACCTAATGTTGTATTAATTAAAAGTTATTACAGAAATAATTATGCTCATGATGTTTATTCATGCATATCTGGAACTATTAGTTTTGAAATAGACATGAGAAGTTCTGGGGCTGATTTAATGGAAACGAAGATTAAATTGCAGGACTCGGGATTTATTTATGATCGTTTAACAGGAGGTTCAAAATATAATACATTTAATTATTATGCTATTGGATAGAAGATGTAGAATATGCAAATATATTCAAAAGTCTATTTTGATTTAAAATATGGGGAAATTTTATTAATTACTGCTGAAATGCAAGGAGATGTAAAAAAACGAATAAAGAAGAAGATTTAAATATATATAATTAAAAAAAGAGATAAATACAGTATTAATTACACCAGTTGTTACACAATAGTTTATAATAACGAAAAAACTAAATAACTAATAGACAATAAAACCAGCACCACAAAAGGTGTTTTTTATTGTCTATTTTTAAAAGATTAATTTATCATTTATATTTTAAAAACTAATTATAAGTAAAAATAATAAATAATATTGAAAGGAGCTACTTTATGGATGAAATAATGAAAATGGCGTTAAGTCAGGGATTAGGGTATGCATTATTTGTTTTCTTGCTACTATATGTTTTAAAAACCACGGGAGATAGGGAAACAAAGTATCAGAGTTTGTTGGACGCATTAGCTGAAAAGTTTAATGTTGTAGAGGATATAAAAGATGATGTAAAAGAAATTAAAAATAGGATTGAAAGGTAAAATTAATATTTATATCGTCTAAAGATAAATAATTTAAGACAATTAGTTTATTTTAAGAATTTATTATTATTTAATTTATTAGAAAAGGAAGAGATTAAATGAAAGGTATAGATATAAGTAATCATAATGGGGATATAGATTTTGATAAGGTTAAAAAAAGTGGGATTGAATTAGTATATATAAAAGCGACAGAAGGAACAACTTATCAAGATCAGTATTTAGAAAAAAATTATAGTGAAGCATTAAAACAAGATTTAAAAGTTGGTTTTTATCATTTTTTAGTAGGGTCATCATCACCGGAAACGCAGGCAGAAAATTTTTATAATAATATAGTAAATAAACAAAATGACTTAAAACCATGTTTAGACATAGAAGTTAATAATTTTGATGTTATGGATTATGCATTAAGATTTATAAATAAATTTGAGAGTTTATGTAATTTACCTTTATGTATTTATACTGGACCATATTTTGCAAATGATAATTTAGATGATAGATTAGTTAAATATGCATGTTGGATAGCTCATTATGGAGTAGATACTCCGATGCAAACAAAGATATGGAAAAATAATTATGCAGGTCATCAATTTACTGAAAAAGGTAGAGTTGATGGAATAAATACTTATGTAGATATGAATAATTTTAATGAAGATATATTAATAAATAATAAAAAAACAGGATATATAGTTACTAATTATTTGCCTAATGGATATAGAGGAAATAGTGAATTTGAAGGTGTAGATCTAGAGTATGTACTGAGTTATTTTGAAAATATTAGGTGTTATATAAAGCACAATGATAATGGAATTTGGATAGAAACTCAAATATTACCTATGAGCAAATGCCAAGAGCTAAAAGATAAATTAGGCAGTTGGTATTATGAAATAAGGCAATAAATTAAGTAGAATTTTAAAAAAATACAATTTTTTTGTAAAAACACGTTAGATTTATAACTAATAATATATAGATTCTTTAAGAAAATAAAAGATTATAAGAGATAAAATGAGTTAAATAAAATATTTAAGCAATTATAAATAACATACTTAAAGATATAAAATTAAGGTATTGTATGTAAACATTTAAATAATGGGCATTATAGAAAGAATCAGATATATATAGAAAATAAAAGAAAACACTATATAAATATCAACTAAATCGCTTGATAATATGGAAAATGAAAATTATTGATTAAAAATCACGTTGTTTAAGTATAAATTCGGAGTATAATTCAGTTCATGATTTATAATTTGAATTTTAAGAGGTGATTATATGAAATTGGTATCTTTAGCAGTACTTATATTTGTCTTTATAGTAATATCTATTTATGTTGGTAAGTATATGTACAGTATTTTATTTAGAAGCAAATCTTTTGTTGATCCAGTTATGGACAAGATTGATAATGCTATATACAAGATATCAGGAATAGAAGAAAAAGAAATGAGTTGGAAGGAGTATGTAAAATCTTTAATGATAACTAACATTATAATGTTAGTTGCAGGATTTATATTGCTTATGGTTCAGCAGTATATAGTAGGTTCAAAAAATCCTTTAATAGACATGAACTGGCATACAGCATTTAATACGACAATAAGCTTTATGACAAATACTAATCTTCAGGATTATACGGGAGAATTAAATTTAACTAATATTTCTCAAATGCTTGTAATAACCTTTATGATGTTTACATCAGCAGCAACAGGTTTTGCAGCATGTGGAGCATTTATAAAAGGTATTACAGGAAATTCATTAGGAAATTTTTATAAAGACATTGTAAGAGTAATAACAAGATTATTAATACCTGTATCAGTAATTGCTTCAGTAATTATGATCTGGCAAGGAGTTCCTCAAACTTTAGAGGCTCACAAAGCTATTCAAACACTTGAAGGGCAAACTCAAACTATAGCATATGGGCCAGTTGCAGCATTAGAGAGTATCAAGCACTTAGGTACAAATGGTGGTGGATTCTTTGGGGCTAATTCAGCTCATCCATTTGAAAATCCAACTCCAATTACAAATATGTTAGAAATATTATTAATGATGTTTACTCCAGGTGCATATTTTTATGTATTTGGAAAAGCTGTTAAAAATAAAAAACAAGGAATGGCGATGTTCTCAGCAGCATTATTTTTATTCTTAATTGTTATACCAATAATATATAATGCAGAACTTGCTGGAAATGCAACTATGAATCACGCAGGTATTATGAATACACTCGGAAATATGGAAGGTAAAGAAGTAAGAAATGGTATATTTGATTCATCTTTATTCTCTGTTGTTACAACTGCATTTACAACTGGTTCAGTAAATAATATGCATGATTCATTAACACCTATAGGTGGAGCAGTAACTATGTGGAATATGATGCTTAACCTAGTGTTTGGTGGAAAAGGTGTAGGCTTTATGAATTTAACAGTCTATGCAATGCTTTCAGTATTTATATGTGGTCTTATGGTAGGAAGAACTCCAGAATTTTTAAGAAGGAAAATTGAAGGCAGGGAAATGAAATTAATTGCGGCTATTATATTAATTCATCCAATATTAATTTTATTACCAACAGCATTAGCAACAGCCACTGGACAAGCATCATTAAGTGGATACCATGGTTTGTCAGAAGTATTATATCAATTCTGTACTTCAGCAGCAAATAATGGATCAGGATTTGAAGGCTTAGCAGATGGTACAACTTTTTGGAATGTATCAGCAGGTATAGTAATGTTTTTAGGAAGATATGCATCAATGATACTATTATTAGCTTTAGCAGGTTCATTGAAAGAAAAAACTCCTGTACCAGAAGGAGCTATATCTTTTAGAACGGATAAATCTTTATTTGTAGGTGTATTAATAGCAATAATTATAGTTATAGGAGCATTAACATTCTTACCAGCATTGGTACTTGGACCTGGAGCAGAGTTTTTAACAATATCTTAATTGGAGGTATAACAAAATGAAAGGTAGTAAAAAAAGTTTTATTACGAATAAAATGATTAAAGATGCTATAAGAGATTCTTTTAAAAAATTAAATCCAAAAGATATGGTTAAGAATCCAGTAATGTTTATAGCATATTTAGGAATGGTAATTACAGCAGTTTTAACATTCTTTCCTCAAATAGCTGGAGAAAATGGAAGAGTATATAATGGGATAGTTACAATTATATTATTTGCAACAATATTATTTGCAAATTTTGCAGAAGCTATTGCAGAAGGTAGAGGAAAAGCACAGGCAGATACTTTAAAATCAACTAAAAAAGATACAAAAGCAAAACTTTTAAAACAAGATGGAAGCTATATAATAATAAATGCTTATGAACTTAAAAAAGGAGATATTGTATTAGTTGAAGCAGGAGATATGATACCAAATGATGGTGAAGTAATAGAAGGGCTTGCTTCAGTTAATGAAGCGGCAATAACAGGAGAATCAGCACCTGTTATTAAAGAACCAGGTGGAGATTTCTCATCAGTTACAGGTGGAACTACTGTAGTATCTGACTGGATTAAAGTTGAAATAACTTCAAATCCTGGAGAATCATTTTTAGATAAGATGATTTCACTTGTTGAGGGAGCTTCAAGAAAAAAGACTCCAAATGAAATAGCACTTACAACATTATTAATAGCACTTACAGTAATTTTTATAGTTGTTATTATTTCTTTACTTCCAATAGCAAATTTTGTTGGAGTAAAGCTTGAAATTTCAACATTAGTTGCATTATTGGTTTGTTTAATACCAACTACAATAGGTGGTTTGCTATCATCAATAGGTATAGCTGGTATGGATAGAGTCACACGTTTTAATGTTATAGCAATGAGTGGTAAAGCAGTTGAAGCATGTGGTGATGTTGATGTTATGATATTAGATAAGACAGGAACTATTACATTTGGTAATAGATTAGCATCAGATTTTATACCTGTTGAAGGTGTATCAAAAGATGAGATTATAAAATATGCTTTAATAACATCAATAAAAGATACAACTCCAGAAGGAAAATCAACTATTGAATTAGGTGAAAAGTTAGGATTTAAAATAGACGAAAAAGATTATGAGAATGCAGAATTTATAGAGTTTACAGCTCAGACTAAGAGTAGTGGGATTAATTTTGACAATGGTGAAAGGGTTAGAAAAGGGGCAGCTTCATCTATTATTGAATTTGTTAAAGAAAATGGAGGAGAAATCCCTAAGGATTTAAAAGAAAAGGTTGATAATATATCTAAATTAGGAGGAACTCCATTAGTTGTAGCAAAAGAAAATAAAATCTACGGTGTAATTTATTTAAAAGATACAGTAAAACCAGGGTTAGTTGAAAGATTTCAACAATTAAGAGAGATGGGAATTAAGACTGTAATGTGCACAGGAGATAACCCATTAACAGCAGCTACAATTGCTAAAGAAGCAGGGGTAGATGAATTTATAGCAGAATGTAAACCAGAAGATAAAATTGAAGCAATAAAGAAAGAACAAGAAAATGGTAAGATTGTTGCTATGACAGGTGATGGTACCAATGATGCACCAGCACTTGCACAAGCGAATGTTGGACTTGCAATGAATTCAGGAACTATAGCGGCAAAAGAAGCGGCAAACATGGTAGATTTGGATTCAGATCCAACTAAAATATTAGACGTAGTTGGAATAGGAAAACAACTTTTAATAACTAGAGGAGCACTTACAACATTCTCTATTGCAAATGATGTTGCAAAATATTTTGCAATAATACCTGCGATGTTTATGTTAGCAATTCCTCAAATGCAAGTATTAAATATAATGAGACTAGCAAGTCCTAAATCAGCTATAATATCTGCATTAATATTTAATGCCATAATAATACCATTATTAATACCTATAGCATTAAAAGGTGTTAAGTACAAACCAATGAATCCTGAAAAAATATTAAAAAGAAATTTAAGCATATATGGACTTGGAGGAATGTTAGTTCCGTTCATTGGTATTAAGATAATAGATATTATTATATCACCATTATTAGCTTTATTAGGTATATAGGAGGAATAGATTATGGATGACTTAAAAAAAGGAATAAAATTAACTTTAGTGTTAATGATAATTTGTGGTCTTGCATATCCATTATGTATAACAGGAATAGGTCAACTATTATTTCCGAGTCAAGCTAATGGTAGTATTGTAAAGCATGATGGTAAGGAAGTAGGATCAAAGCTTATAGGTCAACAATATGAAGATGATGGCCATTTTGTTGGAAGAATATCAGCTGTGGACTATAACACATCAAAAGACGGACAAGAAGTAGATGCCTCTTCAGGTTCACAAAATCTTGGAGTAACAAGTGATGTTTTAAAGGAAAGAGTAGATAATGATGTAAAAGCGTTTTTAGAAAAGAATCCGAACCTAACTAAGGAAGATATATCTTCAGAACTTATATCACAATCAGGATCAGGACTTGATCCTGACATAACACCTCAAGGTGCCAAAATACAAGTAAGTAGAGTATCAGAAGCAACTGGAATTTCAGAAGAAGATTTAAATAATCTTATTTCAAAGAATACAGAAAAAAGATGGCTTGGTATGTATGGTGAAGAGAGAATTAACGTATTAGCATTAAACTTAGCAGTGGATGACATGAAAAAGTAGACTATGGTAAGATAAAAGGGCATATTATAATATAATGGTTAAACTCGGATAATAAATTCTATCCCTCATTTAAGTGTAAATTTTAAATGAGGGATAGAATTTTGTTTATAGTACAATATCAATATTTATTAATGTACATTCAAAAAAAGGATGTAGTAGATTTGCTTTTACACAAATATTACTACATCTTCTAGAATGCACCTAAATTGTATCATAAGGAACTACAATTATTTGAATGTCCTTAGCTTGTTCTAAAAATTTATTTGTTGTAGAACCTCTAAGTAATTTTTGAAATTTACTTCGTCTAGGATGTCCTATTACAAGTTTTGTTATATGTTTTTCTTGTGCAAATTTTAATAATGTATTAGAAACTGATTTACCAGATAATTCAACGACAGTAGCATCAAGTTGTTTAGCGAGTTCTACATTACTTTGAAGTTCTTTAAGTCTTTCTGGTGTCTCTTTTGTAGAGAATATATGAGTACATTTAACATAAACAACATAACAGGTACATTTATATTTTCTAGCTAATCTAGCGCCAAAACGTATTAATCTTTTTGATTTAGGATTAGAAGAAATTGATACCATGACTCTTTCACAAGTATACCAGTTATCATGAATATCATGATCATTCTTATATTCTTCTAAATGTTCATCAACTTCATCAGCGATTTGTCTTAAGGTTAATTCTCTTAACGCATTAAGATTTCCATTTCTAAAAAAATTTTTTAAAGCAGATTCTATTAAGTAAGGTTTATAAATATTCCCCCTTCTTAATCTGCTTCTTAGAGAATCAGGAGGGATATCAATTACAACAACTTCAGCATCAGCAATAATTTTATCAGGTATTGTTTCTCTGATAGCTACTCCAGTTATTTGCTCTACAATATCATTAAGGCTTTCTAAATGTTGTAGATTTACAGTTGAATATACATTAATGCCTGCATCTAGAATTTCTAATACATCTTCATACCTTTTCTTATTTTTTGATCCAGGAGCATTTGTATGTGCTAGTTCATCTACTAACACTAGGCTTGGCCTTCTTTTAATTATTGAATCTACATCCATTTCTTTTAAAGTAATAGAATTATAAGTTATTTCTTTTAAAGGTATAATTGGTAGATTTTTCAGCTGATTAATTGTATTTTCTCTTTCATGACTTTCAAAATATCCAATAACAACATCTTTTCCACGTTCATATCGTCTATTTGCTTCATTAAGCATAGTATAAGTCTTTCCTACACCAGGTGCATATCCTAAAAAAATTTTAAGTACACCTCGGCTTTGTTTTTTACATTCCTTTAAAGCTTGTTCAGGAGTAATTCTTTTTTCTCCCATATAAAATCACCTTATTTCAAAATTTTTAATTTATTAGAAAACTCTTTGAATAAATTCCCTTTTTCTATATAACCTTGGCTTATTAATAAATCTCCAAATTTATCATAAACAATAGGATCAGTTGGTGATTTGCTTAAAGCAGATTTTATATCACTTATATTAAGTGTTTCATTTTCAGGATTTTCATTAATAAATTCCTCATTATAATTAGGAAATATTTCGTTTAATATTTTTCTTATTGTATTTGCTGTAAATGGTTTTTGTAAATATGCTATTGCACCAAGTTTAGTAGTTGTAATTGCATTTTTTATGGTACCGAAAGCTGTCATTATAACTACATTAAAATTATATCCTTCATTTATAATTTGTTCTAATAAAGCAGTTCCGCTCATATTTGGCATTTTAACATCAATAAATGCTATGTCAAAATGTGTATTAGATATTAATTCCAAAGCTTCTTTAGCATTACTAGCACAATAAACATTAAATTTCTCATCTTTTAAGCAGTGAGATAATAGAAGCCTGATATTTTTTGTATCATCTACTATCAAGGCTGTTTTCATATAAAATTCCCCCTAAGTTTCCCCATAATAAATATTTTCATTCATCTATACTACTTTAGTTTATTTTTATTATCAACAAATAATACTTTAAGAAAATAGGATTATACTAGATTAAAGTTGCAAAATAAAGAGAAGAATTAATCTAATAGTCAATAAATGGTTAGATTATAAAATAATATTAAGATATGAGTATTAGGCAATATTTTATAACTAGAATATAATTTAATAAATAAAAGTTAAGAGGTATTTAAAAATGATAAAAAGCATGAAATCTAAGATATCATTAATTTTAATAGTATTTATATTACTAACAATCATTGATAGTTTAGTGTCGATTAGTTATTTTAAAAAATTAGAAAAATCAATAGATTCAATAATGCATGCAAATTATGATAGTGTTGTTGCAGCTCAAAATATGAATAATGCATTAGAAAGACAAGATAGTTTAGAGGTTGCATTTATATTTGAAGATAATAAAATGTTACCAGATGATTATGAAGGAAATCATATGAAATTTTTAGAATGGACATATAAAGCTAAAAATAATATTACAGAGAAAGGAGAAAAAGAAACATTAGAATTAATAGAAGACAATTATAATGAATATTATAAAAAGATAAGGGAATTAGAAAAAGTTAAATCTGTAGATGGAGAACAAAAGGCAAGTAAATATTATTATAATGATATTTTACCATTATTTAAAGACTTAAAAGAAGAATGTGATTCACTTTTAGAAATTAATCAAAAATCAATGGTGAATATGAAATATCAATCAAAAGATTTAGCTTATAAGGCTATAATATATACACTTATTATTTCATCTTCAATACTTATAATAGGACTTTCTATAATAGGTTATTTATTAAAGAAAATAATACATCCAATTCAAGATTTAGCAATAGGGATTAAAAAAGTTTCAGAAGGAAATTATGATTATATAATTCCTCTTAAAAGAGAAAAAGAAATCAATCATCTTTTAGAAGATTTCAATGGAATGGTAGAAAAACTAAAAGAATATGAAACATTAAATATCAATGAAATACTTAGGGAAAAACAAAAGGCTGAGGGAATAATAGAAAGCATGGATTTTCCTATAATAGTTACAAATGATGATAACAAAGTAATAATGTTAAATAAATGTGCAGAAAGATTATTCGATGTTAAAGAAAAAAATATAATTAATAGACATTTTTTAGAATGTATAGAGAATAGGGAAATATTTAATATAATACAAAAAACTAAAACTTCTATTAAAGAATATAAAAGTATTCATGATATAGAGTTAATCCAAAATGATAATAAAGTATATTTTAGAATAAGTGTAAATCCAATATGGTTTGAAAATAATGAGAATATAGGAACTGTTACAGTAATGCAAGATATAACTAAATTTAAAGAAATAGATAATCTTAAATCAGAGTTTGTATCAAATGTATCTCATGAATTTAGAACACCATTAACATCAATTTGCATGGCTGTTGATTTATTAATAGATGAAAAAAATGAATCTCAAATGGAACTTTTAACGATAATTAAAGAAGAAGCAGAAAGGTTAGATAAACTAGTAGGAGAGTTACTAGATTTATCTAAAATGGAAGCAGGAAAAATAGAAATGGATATAAGAGATATAGATATAAAAGATATAATAAATCAAACTAAGCGTACATTTAAGATACAACTTGAAGAAAAAAATATAACATTAAATATTGATTCTGATAAGATTACAAGAAAAGTAAAAGCAGATATTAATAAAATGCTATGGGTTATGGTTAATTTAGTTGGAAATGCATTAAGATATACTAAAACAGATGGAACTGGTGCTATAAATATAAAAGCGAAAGAAGTAAATAATACAATGCTAGTTTCAGTTTCAGATAATGGTCAAGGAATTTCAGAACATGATCAAAAAATAATATTTCAAAAATTTATTCAGATAAAGGATAGTAATGGAGAAGTAACAGGAAGTTCAGGCTTAGGACTTGCTATATGTAAAGAAATTATGAAGGCACATTTAGGCGACATATGGGTAGATAGTAAGCTTGGTGAAGGAAGTACATTTTATTTTACTCTTAAGCTAGGAGGCATGTTAAATGAAGAAAATATTAATAGTTGATGATGAAAAAAATATCAGAATAAGCATTGAAAAATGTTTACTTAAAGAAGAATATGATGTAGAGTGTGCTAGTGATGGAGAGGAAGCTTTACAAAAGATTAAAACTAAAAATTATGATCTTATTTTAATGGATTTTCAAATGCCTAAAAAAACAGGATTGCAAATATTAAAAGAAATAAGAGAAGAAGGAATATTAACAAAGGTAATAATAATGACTGCTTATGGAACTGTTGATATAGCTGTAGATTCAATGAAGTTTGGCGCAGTAGATTTTATAAGCAAACCTTTTACAACTAAAAAAATAAAAGAACTTATAAAATCTATATTTGACAATGAAATGAATATTATAAGAGTAGATAAAACTGTGAATGAATATATAAGATTAGCTAAAGAAGCAATATTAAAAAAAGAGTTAGAAAAAGCAAGAATACTTCTTAAAGAAGCATTAATTAATGATACAAGTAGTCCAGAAATACAAAATTTATTAGGAGTTATTGAGGAAAAATCTAATAATAAGCAATTAGCTCAAAAATATTATAGAGCAGCATTATCATTAGATCCAACCTATACTCCGGCAGATAATAATTTACAAAGAACGGTATTATATAATCAAATGGCAACAAGAGTAGATTTAGGATAAATATATAATTTTATATTAAGGATTGTATAAAAGATTATCAATATATTAAATTAATCATAATATATATATTGATAAGATTATGTTTTAAGTGAATGTTGATATTGTAGTATAAAGCTCATGGACAGGGGAATTTGCTTTAAGAACTCTAAAATAAAGCTTAGTCCAATTAATGCATGCTCCCAATCAAAGATTGCTGACAAGCAATTAATTGTACAAATCTTCATTAAGAGTTCTAAAAAGTAAATTCCAATGC